>CAXTVW010000341.1:0-2013 GCA_964247675.1 uncultured Acetobacteraceae bacterium | reverse complement strand
TTTCTTCCCTCCTACCCGCCATACAACCCCCGTTCCACTATCCCCCGCGGGAGAGCAGCAGGCCACACCCCTGCCGCCGAAGGCGCAACCGGCCCCCGGAAACGCTCAGGCACCAAGGACCGCGGGAGATCGGAGCCTCTGGAAAGCCGGCGCGCCGTCGCCGCACCGAAGGAGAAAGGGCGCTTGCCCGAATCTCTCAGGTTCCGTGACAGAGGGGGGTCAGACTGCCGGGCAACCGGACCTGACCTCGTGTGCCCGGAACCCCAGCATGTCCGACCTGCTAGACACCGATCCCGTCCTGCCGCCGCGCACAACGCCGCTGGACGCGCTGCACCGCCGCCTCGGCGCCAAGATGATGGAGTTCGCCGGTTGGTGCCTCCCCGTGCAGTTCGCCGGCACCCTGGCCGAGCACGCCCACACCCGCAGCAGCGCCAGCCTGTTCGACGTCTCCCACATGGGCCAGATCTCGCTGCACGGGCAGGACGCCGCGGCCGCGCTGGAAAAGCTCACGCCGAGTGACATCGTGGGCCTCGCCCCCGGCCGCCAGCGCTACGCCCTGCTCACCAACGAGTTCGGCGGCATAATCGACGACCTGATGGTGGCCAAAAGCCAGAACCGGCTGTTTGTGGTGTTGAACGCCTCGCGCAGGGAGGAAGACGTGCGCCACCTGCGCACACACGGCATTGAGCCAGAACATCATGAGGACCGCGCATTGCTGGCCCTGCAAGGCCCGCTCGCCGCCGCTATCATGGGCCGCCTCGCACCCGCCGCCGCCGCGCTGCCTTTTCTCGGCGTCACCTCCTGCCCCGTCGCCGGCATCGCCTGCTGGGTCAGCCGCAGCGGCTACACGGGCGAGGACGGCTTCGAGATCTCCGTCCCGGCGCAGGATGCCGAGGCGCTGGCCACCCGCCTGCTCGCCGAGCCGGAATGCGCGCCCGCGGGCCTCGCCGCACGCGACACGCTGCGCCTGGAGGCCGGCCTCTGCCTCTACGGACAGGACATCGACATGCTGACCAGCCCGGTCGAGGCCGGCCTTGCCTGGACCATCCCGAAGCGGCGCCGCGAGGCGCGCGACTTCCTGGGCGCGCCCACGATCGCCGATCACCTGGCGCTGGGCCCGCACCGCAAGCGCGTGGGCATACGCCCGGACGGCCGCGCGCCGGCCCGCGCCGGCACCACCATGGCGGCACAGGACGGCACGCAAGCGGGCACCATCACGTCCGGCACCTTCTCGCCCAGCCTCGGCGGACCTATCGCCATGGGCTACGTGCGGCGGGACCTGGCAACCGAGGGCACGCCGCTTGCTTTGCTGGTCAGGGGCCAGTTGCTGCCAGCGGTGGTAGCCCTCCTGCCCTTCGTTCCCCACCGTTTCGTCAGATAAGCGAGCAGAAACATGGCCGAGACACGCTACACAAAAGACCACGAATGGGTCCGCCTGGAAGATGACGGCACGCTGACGATCGGTATCACCGACCACGCCCAGGAAGCGCTCGGCGACATCGTCTTCATCGAGCTGCCGGCCACCGACCGCGAGATCGTCGAGGGCGAATCCGTGGCGACCGTCGAGAGCACGAAGGCGGCGAACGACGTCTATGCCCCGCTTGCCGGCCGCATCGCCGAGATCAACGAGAACATCGTGGACGACCCCGGCCTGATCAACCGCGACCCGGCCGGCGAAGGCTGGTTCTGGCGCATGGAGCCGGGTGACGAGGACATCTTCGAGACACTGATGGACGAGGAAGCCTACGAGAGCTTCCTGGAGACGCTATAGACCATGACAAGCCTGGCCGACCTGGACACGCTCGAAGCGCCCGATGCGTTCGTCGCCCGCCACATCGGGCCGAGCGAGACGGAAATCCTGGCGATGCTGCGCACGGTGGGGGCGGACTCGCTGGACGCGCTGATGGCGCGCACCATCCCGGCCGGCATACGCACCGTGCAGCCGATGGACCTGCCGGCAGCCTCCGACGAGGCGGCCGTGCTGGCCGAACTGGCCGGCCTGGCCGCGCAGAA
>CAXTVW010000340.1:0-2048 GCA_964247675.1 uncultured Acetobacteraceae bacterium | reverse complement strand
AAAGTTTTTTGCTTCTTTTTTTCAAAAAAGAAGGCCTTGCTTCCTTACTCCATCAAAGCCTGCGTCAAATACGTCATCTCAAGCGCCTGCTCCTCCGCCGCCTCGCGCAGATTGGCGCCTGCCGCATGACCGCCCTCGATAGACTCATGGTAGTAGAACGGCAGCCCCATCTCCTCCATCTTCGCGGCGAATTTGCGCGCGTGCACGGGGCCTACGCGATCATCCCGCGTCGTGGTGAAGATGAACGGTACAGGATAGTGCACGCCCGGGCGTAGGTTCGCATACGGCGAGATCGAAGCGAGGAACTTCCGCTCGTCGGGTTTCGAGACCGTGCCGTATTCGCCGACCCAGCTTGCACCCGCGGCGATCTGCTCGAAGCGAAGCATGTCCAGCAGCGGGACATCGATGATCACGGCGTGCCACAGATCCGGATGCTGTTCGAACTCCACGCCCATGAGCAGCCCGCCATTGGAGCCGCCGCGTATGCCCAAGTGACGCGGTGTGGTGATCTTGCGGGCGATCAGGTCATGGGCAACGCTGGCGAAATCGTCGTAGATGCGCTGGCGGTGCGTCTTCAGGCCGGCCTCGTGCCAGGCCGGACCGAACTCGCCGCCACCGCGGATGTTGGCCAGCACGTACACGCCGCCGCGTTCCAGCCACAGCTTGCCCAGGCCGGCGCTGTAGGTGGGCGTCTCGCTGATCTGGAAACCCCCATAGGCATACAGCAAGGTCGGGTTATTGCCGTCCAGCTTCATGTCTTTCGGATGCACCACGAAATACGGGATCTTGGTGCCGTCCGTCGATGTCGCCTCGAACTGTTCGGCTACGTCACGCGAGGCGTCGAACTTTTCGGGCAGGGATTTCACCAGCGCCGGGGCCGCCTGCGTTGCCGCGTTGGCCAGGTACAGCGTGTTCGGCTGCAGGAAGCTGGTGACCTGCAACATGACGAGGTCATCGCGCGAGGTGGTTGTGACCACGCTTACGGCCGCGTTGTCCGGCAGACTGAGCGTGCGGGCCGCCCAGCCCGTGGGCGTTTGGGTGAACACCATGGCGCGGCCGCGAACGTTGTCGAGCACGGAGGCCACGATGGTGTTGGCGGTGACGGCCACCTCGTCGACCGACTGGCGCGCGCCGGGCGCCCACACCAGGGCCGGCGGCGCGTCCGGATGCGCCATGTCCAGCGCGGCCAGGCTTCCGGCGTGGATTCCGCCGCCGTCCTCGTTGAACTTCACGATCAGCTGGTTGTGCACCAGCCCTTCGATCTCCGCCTTCTCCGGCAAGTTGAGGCGCGCGGTGGTGTTGCCCGTCACGAGGCGGAATTCGGAGCGGAAGAAATCGAGGCCACGCTGCACGATCGGCGCGCGGTGCCCCTGCCCGTCCGTGAAGGTCGAGACCAGCACCTGCACGTCATCCTTGGTGCCGCGGAACACCTCGGTCGCCTGCGCGAGAGGCTGCCCGCGATGCAGGCGCTTGACGATGAACGGGTAGCCGGACTCCGTCATGCTGCCCGGCCCCCAATCGGTGCCCACCAGGATGGTGTCCGCATTCTCCCAATCGGCGAACTGCTTGGCGTGGGGGATCAGGAAGCCGCCTGGCACGAAGGTGCTGCTGGCCAGGTCGAACTCGCGAGTCGTCACCGCATCCTCGCCGCCTTCGGACAGGCTGATCAAGCAGCGCGCATCGGCAGGGTGATCGCAGGTGTCACCCTTCCACACCCAGGTGTGGTGCTCGGCATGGCCGAGCGCGTCCACGTCGATCACCGTCTGCCAGTGCGGCGCGGCGGCGCGGTAGTCGTCCACGCTGGTGCGGCGCCAGATGCCCTGCACATGCGTCGCGTCCTGCCAGATGTTGTAGACCTGGCCGCCCAGGAACTCGGGTGTGGGGATGCGGTCGTTGGCCTGCGCCAGGGCCAGCGCCTGGTCCAGGAACGGCTGATAGTGCGGGTTGGTCAGCAGCGGCTTCAGCGTCCGCTCGTTCTCCGCATTGACCCAGGCGAGCGCGCGCGGGCTGTCCACCTGTTCCAGCCAGAGATACGGGTCTGGCTGCTG
>CAXTVW010000339.1:0-2084 GCA_964247675.1 uncultured Acetobacteraceae bacterium | reverse complement strand
AGGAAAAAAGGCCTTCTTTTTTGAAAAAAAGAAGCAAAAAACTTTTGCTACTGACGCTGGTGCAACGCCTTGGTTTGTCCGACCGGCACCCGAAGCGCTCATGCAGGCGAACGGAGCAAAAGTTTTTTGCTTCTTTTTTTCAAAAAAGAAGGCCTTCCTTCCTTGCCTCCATCCCACCCCCTATACGACCCCCCGTGAAACCCTCCCAGCGTTCCGTAAACCGCATACTGGTCAACGTCGCCCTAGACGGCGCGCTCGCCGCCGCCGCCGCACCCCTCGCCCGCTGGATCGCGGACCCGCAAGGCGGCCTGCTGCACCCGCTATGGTTCCTGGCCGGCGGCGGCATCACCCTCCTGCTGGGCGGGCTGCCGTTCCGGCTGTCCCAGCAATACTGGCGCTTCTCCGGCCTGGCGGACCTGATCGGCGTGATGGGCGGCAGCATCGCCAGTTCCGCGCTGTTCGCCCTGCTGCTGGTGGTCACCGGCTTCCACCTGCCCACCATCACCTTCCCCATCGTGCACGCACTCACGCTGATGGTGCTGCTGGGCGTCCCGCGGCTGGGCTACCGCCTCTATCGCGGCCGGCCCCGCCGCGCCACGGACGACGCGGTTCTGCAGCGGGTGATCCTCGTGGGCGCCGGCGACGCGGCGGACGCCTTCATACGCGCGGCCGCCGCCGATCCCGTCACCGAACTGCGCGTGGTGGGCCTGCTGGCCCTGGTGGACCGCCAGACCGGCCGGCGCATGCACAACCTGCCCATCCTGGGCACGGCCGCGCAGGCGCCGGACGTACTCGCCCGGCTCAGCCCGCCTCCCTCCCTCCTGGTCATCACCGAGCCCGAGTTCCTGGGCGCCCCGCTCGCGGAGCTTATAGCAGCGGCCGAAGCAGCCGCCATCCCGGTCCGCCGCGCCCCGCGGCCCACCGCGCTCACCGCCGCCGAGCGCATCGAACTGCGCCCCGTCGCCATCGAAGACCTGCTGAACCGCCCGCAGGTCCGGCTGGATCTGCCAGGCATGGCCCGCCTGGTGGCCAACCGCTGCGTGCTTGTCACCGGCGCCGGCGGCAGCATAGGCAGCGAACTGGCCCGCCAGCTCGCCGCCCTGAACCCCGCCTCGCTCGTGCTGCTGGACCAAAGCGAATATGCGCTGTGGCAGATCGACGTGGAACTCGGCGAACTCTACCCCGCCGTGCCGCGCAGCCCGGTGATCGCCGACATACGGGACCGCGCCCGCATCCAATCCGTATTCGCCGAGGCCGCACCCGCCTTGGTGTTCCACGCCGCCGCCCTGAAGCACGTGCCCATGGTCGAGGCCAACCCGCTGGAAGGCCTGCTGACCAACGCCGCCGGCACCCGCATCGTAGCCGACGCCGCGTCCGCCTGCGGCGCCGAAGCCATGGTGCTGATCAGCACGGACAAGGCGGTGAACCCCACCAGCCTGATGGGCGCCAGCAAGCGCGTGGCCGAGATGTACTGCCAGGCGATAGACATCGCCGCGCGCCAGTCCGGCCAAGGCCTGCGCTGCGTCACCGTCCGCTTCGGCAACGTGCTCGGCAGCACCGGCAGCGTGGTGCCGCTGTTCCGCCGCCAGCTGGAACGCGGCGGACCACTCACCGTCACCCACCCGGACATGCAGCGCTACTTCATGACGGTGCGCGAGGCGGTCAGCCTGGTGCTGCAAGCCTGCGTCGCCGGCATGGAAGACGGAGCCACCCCGGAAGGCGGCATCTTCGTGCTGGACATGGGCGCGCCGGTGCGAATCGTGGACCTGGCCCGCCAGATGATACGCCTGGCCGGGCTGCGGCCGGAACAGGACGTGGCTATCACCTACACCGGCCTGCGCCCTGGCGAGAAACTGTTCGAGGAGCTGTTCCACGGCCGCGAGCCGCCTGTGCCGACTGGGCATCCGGGTCTGCTGATGGCGTCCCCGCGCACCTCGGACGCGGCGAAGGTGGGGGCTGCGATCGAGGCGATGGCAGGGTTCTGTCACGCGGGGCAGGCAAGGGCGGCGGTGGCGGCGGTCGAGGCGTTGGTGCCTGAGCTGACGCGGGAAGACAGGAAGCAAGCAGTTCTTTTTTGAAAAAAA
>CAXTVW010000338.1:0-2104 GCA_964247675.1 uncultured Acetobacteraceae bacterium | reverse complement strand
TTCCCTACCCCTGCCGCTCCACGATCATCTGCTTGATCTCCTGAATAGCCTTCGCAGGATTAAGGCCCTTAGGGCAAGTCTGCGTGCAGTTCATGATCGTGTGGCAGCGGTACAGCTTGAACGGGTCCTCGAGCGCATCCAGACGCGCGCCGGTGTTCTCGTCCCGGCTGTCAGCGATCCAGCGATACGCGGCAAGTAGCGTGGCGGGGCCAAGATACTTGTCGCCGTTCCACCAGTAGCTCGGGCAGGCGGTGGTGCAGCAGTAGCAGAGGATGCACTCCCACATGCCGTCGAGCTTGGCGCGTTCCTCGCGCGATTGCAGGCGCTCGCCATCGGGCGGGGCGGGGCTGTCGGCCTGCAGCCAGGGCTGGATGGATTGCAGCTGGGCGTACGCGGTCGAAAGGTCCGGCACCAAATCCTTGATGACCGGCATGTGCGGCAGCGGGTAGATGGTGACTGCAGCCTTAACTTCGGACGTAGGCTTGAGGCAGGCGAGCGTGTTGCCGCCGTCGATGTTCATGGCGCAGGAGCCGCAGATGCCTTCGCGGCAGGATCGGCGGAAGGTGAGCGTGGGGTCGACTTCGTTCTTTATGTAGATCAATGCGTCGAGCACCATGGGGCCCACGCGATCCAGGTCGAGCGTGTAGGTGTCTATGACCGGGTTGCGGCCATCGTCGGGATTCCAACGATAGATGCGGAATTCCTTGGTGCGCGTGGCACCTTCGGGCTTCGGAAAAGTTCGGCCGCGGCCGACTTTGCTGTTTTTGGGGAGCGTGAGCTCTACCATCTTGTCTCTCCAAGGAAGGCTGGGGGAGATGTGCCATCCCCCCCAGACCCCCCGTCATCATTAGGGTTCGGGTTAGTAGACCCGCTTCTTCGGGGGGAAAACCTGGACTTCGTTCGTCATCGTCTGCATGCGCACGGGGCGGTAATCCAGCGCCACCTCGCCGTTGTCGCCGACCCAGCTCAGCGAGTGCTTCATCCAATGAGCGTCGTCGCGGTCGGGGTAGTCGTCATGCGCCTGGGCGCCGCGGCTTTCCTTGCGGGCTTCCGCGCTGACCATCGTGGCGGCCGCGTTACGCACCAGGTTCTGCAGCTCAAGCGCTTCGACCAAGTCCGAATTCCAGATCAGGCTGCGATCACTGACCGACATGTCCGACAGGCCACCCCAGAGGTTGGTCATCTTGTGCACGCCTTCGGAGAGGCTCTGGCCGTCGCGGAACACGGCGGCGTGGCGTTGCATCGTGCGCTGCAGGGTCTCACGCAGATGGCTGACTGGGGTAGCGCCGGCTGCGTGGCGGGTCCAGTCGAAGCGGTCCAGGCTGGCCTCGCCCGCGCGCGACGGGAGTGGCGCCTGGCTGGCGCCCGGCGTGACGATCTCGGCGGCGCGGTGGCCGGCGGCGCGGCCGAACACCACCAAGTCCAGCAGCGAGTTCGTGCCAAGGCGGTTGGCACCGTGGACGGACACGCAGGCGGCCTCGCCCACAGCCATCAGGCCAGGGACGGTGGCGTCCGGGTTGTTGCGGGTGGGGTTTATCACCTCGCCGCGGAAGTTCGTGGGGATGCCGCCCATGTTGTAGTGCACGGTGGGCAGGACAGGGATCGGCGCCTTGTTCACGTCCACGCCGGCAAACACGCGGGCAGTTTCGGAAATGCCGGGCAGGCGCTCGTGCAGCAGGTCGGCACCGAGGTGCTCAAGGTGAAGCAGGATGTGGTCCTTGTTGGGGCCGACGCCCCTGCCCTCGTTGATCTCGATGGTCATCGAGCGGCTGACCACGTCCCGGCTGGCCAGGTCCTTGGCGGTGGGAGCGTAGCGCTCCATGAAGCGCTCGCCCTCGGCGTTGGTCAGGTAGCCGCCCTCGCCGCGCGCGCCCTCAGTGATCAGGCAGCCGGCGGGGAAGATGCCGGTCGGGTGGAACTGCACGAACTCCATGTCCTGCGTGGGCAGGCCGGCGCGCATGGCCATGCCACCGCCATCACCGGTGCAGGTGTGAGCGGAGGTGCAGGAGAGATACGCGCGGCCGTAGCCGCCGGTGGCCAGGATGACGAGCTGGGCGCGGAAGCGGTGGATTGTGCCGTCTTCCAGGCACCAGGCGGTGACGCC
>CAXTVW010000337.1:0-2116 GCA_964247675.1 uncultured Acetobacteraceae bacterium | reverse complement strand
GGCCGACCCGCCCGGTGATACGGATGGCCCGCCAGGATAGACTGCGCCCGGTATAGCTGCTCGGCCAGCATCACGCGCACCAGCATGTGCGGCCAGGTCAGCTTCCCCAGCGACAGGCCGGAATCCGACCTGTCGAGCACGGCGCGCGCCAGGCCCTCCGCCCCGCCGATTGCGAACGTCACCGCGCGCCCGCCTGACAACCAGGCTTCCAGCCGTGCCGCCAGCGCCTCGCTGCCCAGTTCCGGCGCATCGCTATCCAGCGCCACCAGCCACGCGCCGGCCGGCACTGCCGCCAGCAGCGCCTCGCCTTCCCGGCGCTTTATCTCGGCCGGTGCGCCATGCCCGTCCGGCAATTCCGTCACGGCCAGACGCGGGCGGAGCCGCCCGTTATAGCGTTCGAACAGCTCGGCTTCCGGCCCTGCCCGTAACCGGCCTATGGCAACCAGGCGCATCAGCCAGGGTGTGGCGCGCCGAACACCACATTGTGCATGATGCGCCCCGGCACCAGCGTGAAGCCGCCGGCGATGATCAGCGTTCCGGCAAACAGCGACACCATGGCAATGGCATGGCGGCGCACTCTGTGCCGGCGGGCATGCAGCACGGCAAGAGGCAGCACAGCCAGGGTGACTACCGAGATCACGTGCACGAAGCTGAACCCGCCTTGCCTCAGCACGCGTACGCCAAACGAGCTCAGCGCGATCGTGGCCATGATGGCGACCCAGGCGTAGCCGATGGTGCTGTGCGGCAACGTTCCTTTCGGCGCCAAAAGCTGCACGATGCCGAGCGCCAAAGCGGCCAGCGCGAGAAAGGCGTGGACCTGGAACAGAGGGCGCGCGTCCAGGAGCGAACGGAGGCTCATGTGCTCAGGCAAGAAAGAAAGTAGCTAGAACTCACACGGTTGCGGCAGCAGTCCGCGACAGCAGGATAGAAACTTCCCTGCTTGTTTTTTTCAAAGAAGAAGCCTTCTCGTACCCTCACCCGCTCTGCACGGCCGGCTCGTCAAACTCCGCCCCCCACATCTTCTCCAGCGCATACAGAGCCCGGGCATCCGGCTTGAACAGATGAATGACGATGTCGCCCGCATCGATCAGCACCCAGTCCGATCCGCCGGTGCCCTCGATGCGGACACGCTTCACCCCCGCCTCGCCGAGCTTGTCTTCCAGATGCGTGGCCATTGCGGTGATCTGCCGGTCCGCCAATCCCGTGGCGATCACCATGCGGTCGGCGAACGAGGCGCGTCCGGCCAGGTCGATGGCCACCACCTCTTCGGCCTTGTCCGCCTCCAGGCTTTCCACGATCACCGCCTGCAGCCTGGTCAGCATCGCCACGTCCGCCGGCGCGTCGCGTCCGGCCTGGGGCTTCGCACCGCGCGGACCGGCGGCCACCGCCTTCTTGCGCGGCGTGCCTGGCGTGCGCGCGGCCTCCTTCAATACAGCGGGGGCTTTCGGGGCGCGGCGCTTCGGCTCTTTCGCACCTGGGGCTGTGGGCGGGGCGGGCTTTCTGGCGATAGGTTTTCTCCTGCGGCAGCCTTGCGTAGGGCCGTGGCCGATAATGTGTTCTGCCGCCCGCCCAAAGACACCCACGCAGGTGTTGCCAGATCGGCCAGTCCATGCCCCTCGCGCGCCGGGCGCCTGAAACGCGACAGGCGCCGCGCCGCCTGGGAAGCAAGGGCTGCGCGAGTGTAGGTGGGCCGCGGCAGGACCGCAAAGGGAACCGCACGCGCAATATCCATCCAGCGGCGCCAGCGCGGCAACTGTGTCAGATTGTCCGCACCCATCAGCCACACGAAACGCACGCGCGGGAACAGCCGGCGCAGCGCGCGGAGCGTGTCCAGCGTGAAGCGCGTGTGCAGATGCTGCTCGATGTCGGTGGCCACCACCCGCCTGCCGTCCGCAATCGCCTGCGCGGACGCCAGGCGCGCCGGCAGAGCGCCCATGCCGGCAACCGGCTTAAGCGGGTTTCCCGGCGAGACGAGCAGCCACACCTGGTCCAGCCGCAACGCCCGCAAGGCCGCGCGCGCGACATGCAAATGGCCCTGGTGCGCCGGGTTGAAGCTGCCGCCGAGCAGGCCGACACGCATGCGGCGACGGTCGCCGTAGCGGGGGAGGGTCGGCAT
>CAXTVW010000336.1:0-2119 GCA_964247675.1 uncultured Acetobacteraceae bacterium | reverse complement strand
CTTCTTTTTTTCAAAAAAGAAGGCCTTGCTTCCTGATGCCCGCGTGGCTGACCCCCGCCGCCTATTGCCTGTTCGTCTGGTGGTTCTCCACCGGCCTGATCGTGTTGCTGAACAACCTGCCGCCGCGCACCTTCGGCTGGAGCTTCAGCGCCTTTTCGGTCCTGGCCGGCATTTCGCTCTACCGCCTGGCTGCCAGCAGCCATGACACCACGCTCGCCGGCGCCTACGCCGCGTTTACCTACGGCGTGCTCGTCTGGGGCTGGCACGAGATGGCCTTCTTCATGGGTTTCCTGACCGGCACGCGCACCACGGCCTGCTCGGCCGGCGCGCAGGGCTGGCGCCGCTTCCGCCAGGCGGTTGAAGCCTGCATCCACCACGAGCTGGCAATCCTGGCGACCGGCGTGGGCGTGCTGTGGGCCTGCTGGGGCACGCCAAATCAGGTTGGGTTGTGGACCTTCATGGTGCTGTGGGGCATGCGGCTCAGTGCCAAGCTGAACGTGTATCTCGGCGTGCTCAATCTGGGCGAGGCGTTCCTGCCTGCCCATCTCACCTACCTGCTCAGCTTCATGTCCCGCCGCAGGATGAACTGGCTGATGCCGGTCTCGCTCGGCGGCGGAATGCTTGTCACGGCATGGCTCGTCCATCTGGCCAGGCAGCCGGGTCTCTCGCCGGTAGCGTTTGCCAGCCTGGTGTTCCTCATCACCATGCTTGCCTTGGCGGTGCTGGAGCACGCGCTGCTGGTGCTGCCTTTGCCGTTCACCGCACTCTGGAGCTGGTGGTTGCGCGCCAAATCCGCCCCATCTGACTCTGCAACCCCGCGCCCCCGCGCCCCGGCGCGACGCCCCTCCCCTGAACCCGCACAGATAGGTTGGCCATGAACTACGAAGATTTCTTCCAGACCGAACTGGACACGCTTCGCACCCAGGGCAACTACCGCGTCTTCGCCAACCTGCAACGCCAGCCGGGCACGTTCCCGCGCGTGATGCACAAGCGTGCCGGCAGCGTCGGCGCCGAGCGCGACCAGGTGACGGTGTGGTGCAGCAACGATTATCTCGGCATGGGCCAAAACCGGCTTGTCCTGGAGGCCATGCACGAGGCGCTTGACCATTGCGGCGCAGGCGCCGGCGGCACGCGCAACATCGCCGGCACCAACCACTACCACGTGCTGCTGGAAGAAGAGCTGGCGGACCTGCACGGCAAGGATGCTGCTCTGCTCTTTAACTCCGGCTACATGAGCAACTGGGCCGCGATCGGCACGCTGGCCGCCCGGCTGTCCGGCTGCGTGGTGTTGTCAGACGCCAAGAACCACGCATCGATGATCGAAGGCGCGCGCCATTCCCGCGCCCGCATCGAGGTGTTTGCGCATAACAGCCCCGAGGACCTGGACCGCCGGCTCGCGGCACTCGATCCCGCTTTGCCGAAACTGGTGATGTTCGAGAGCATCTACTCGATGGACGGCGACATCGCGCCCATCGCCGAGATCTGCGACGTGGCCGAGAAGCACAACGCGCTCACCTACCTGGACGAGGTGCATGCCGTCGGCCTGTATGGCCCGCGTGGCGGCGGCATCGCCGAACGCGAAGGCATCATGCACCGGCTGGACGTCATCGAAGGCACGCTCGCCAAGGGCTACGGCGTGATCGGCGGCTACATCACCGGCTCGACCAACCTGGTCGATTACGTGCGCAGCTTCGCCAGCGGCTTCATCTTCACCACCGCGCTGCCGCCGGCCATCGCTGCCGGCGCGCTGGCCAGCATACGCCATCTGAAGGCCAGCGACGCCGAGCGCCGCGAGCAGCAGCGCCTTGTGGCCTTGCTGCGTGGCAAGCTGACGGCCGCCGGCGTGCCGCATTACGACAACCCCAGCCACATCGTACCCGTGATGGTGGGCGATGCGGCGCTGTGCAAGCAGATCAGCGACACGCTTCTGGAGCAGCACGGCGTGTATGTGCAGCCGATCAACTACCCGACCGTAGCGCGCGGCACGGAGCGTCTGCGCATCACGCCTTCGCCGAAGCACACGGACGCGGATGTGGATCACCTGGTAGGGGCGTTGTCGGCAATCTGGTCGCAGATGGATTTGGCTCGGGCAGCGTAAGGCGAGAAAGCAAGGCCTTCT
>CAXTVW010000335.1:0-2132 GCA_964247675.1 uncultured Acetobacteraceae bacterium | reverse complement strand
TTTTTTTCAAAAAAGAACTGCTTCCTTGCTTAACTTGCCTTCCCCTTCTCCGATTTCTCCACCTGCACCGTGCTGCAAATAAGCGGCCCAGGCAGCCCTGACGAACTCCGCGCCAGCAGCCGTCGGGCATCGCCGGACAAACCCACGCGCCGAACATGCGGGGAAGCAAAAATTTATGCTTTTTGTTCAAAAACGAAGGCCTCGCTTGCTTCCTAAGCGACAGCTCACCTGATGAAATCCACAAGCGCCCGCAACGGCGCCGGCAGATACCGCCGCCCAGGATAATACAGGAACGGCCCGGAAAACGGCTGCCACCACTCCTGCAGAACCGGCTCCAGCGCCCCGCTCGTCAAATGCGGCAGCAGCCATTCCTCGAACACTTGTATCACCCCGCAGCCGGCCACCGCCGCCTCCACCGCCAGGTCGGTCGCCGTGCCCACACGCACCACCAGCGGGCCGGCCGGATCAACCGTCACCACTTCACCCTGGCGCTCGAACTCCCAGACCGGCATGGCGCCGCTGGAAAACCGCCCGCGCAGGCACGCATGGCCCAGCAGATCCCGTGGATGCGCCGGCCGCCCTGCCCGGTCCAGATAAGCGGGTGCGGCCGCCGTGGCGTAGCGTTGCACGCGCGGCCCGATCGGCACGGCGATCATGTCCTGCTCCAGCCGCTCGTCGTAGCGTATGCCCGCGTCGCACCCCGCCGCCAGCACATCGACGAAGGTGTCCTCGGCCACAACCTCCAGCTTGATGTCCGGATACGCCTGCAGGAAACCGGGCACGATGCGCGGCAACACGAAGCGCGCGGCCACGCCCGGAACGTTCAGCCGCAGCACACCCGCCGGCCGGTCGCGGAACAGGTTCACCACGTCGAGCGCCGCTTCCATCTCTCCCAGCGCCGGCGCCAGCCGGTCCAGCAGGCGCGCACCCGCCTCCGTCGTCACCACGCTGCGCGTCGTCCGGTTCAGCAGCCGCACACCCAGGCGCGCCTCCAGCCGGCTCACCGCCTCGCTCAACCCGGACGCGCTGGCCCCGCCCGCCCGTGCCGCCTCGCGGAACCCGCCCGCCTGCGCCACCTGCGCGAAGGCCGCCAAATCTGTCAGACTGGCACCCACCTGTTCGCCCTCCCGAACACCCTGTTCCGATCTTCCCCCGTTATCGCACGCCCATGCCAGGCCTATCTCCCCATCACCGAAGGAGACACCCCATGCCGAACATCGCCAAAGCCGGAACCGCCCAGTTCGCCGGGCGCACCATCAACCGCATGGGCTACGGCGCCATGCAGCTCGCCGGCCCAGGCGTGTATGGCCCCCCGAAGGACCACCAGGCCGCGATCGCCGTGCTGCGGGCCGCCGTCGCCGCCGGCGTCAACCACATCGACACGAGTGACTTCTACGGCCCCCACGTCACCAACCAGCTCATACGCGAGGCCCTGCATCCCTATCCGGACGACCTCGTCATCGTCACCAAGATCGGCGCCCGCCGCGGCCCGGACAAATCCTGGAACCCCGCCTTCAGTGCCGAGGAGCTGACCTCAGCGGTCCACGACAACCTGCGCAACCTCGGCCTGGACGCGCTGGATGTGGTCAACCTCCGCTTCATGTTCGGCCATCTCGGCCCCGCCGAAGGCGACATCGAAGCGCCGCTGACCGCACTGGCCGAACTTCAGCGCCAGGGCCTCGTCCGCCACATCGGCGTCAGCAACGCCACCCAGAAGCAGGTGGCCGACGCCCAGAAGATCACGCCGATCGTCTGCGTGCAGAACCTCTACAACGTCGCCAACCGGGAGGATGACGCGCTGATCGACAGCCTGGCCGCCCAGGGCATCGCCTACGTCCCGTTCTTCCCGCTCGGCGGCTTCACCCCGCTGCAATCGGACGCGCTGACGAACGTGGCGGCAGGGCTGCACGCCACCCCGATGCAGGTGGCGCTCGCCTGGCTGCTACAGCGCGCGCCGAACATCCTGCTGATCCCTGGCACGTCCTCTTTGGCGCATCTGGAAGAGAACCTGGCGGCGGCTGAGCTGGTTCTGCCGGAGAGGGTGCTGTCTTCGCTTGATGCGATTGCCCAGGTTGCTGTTGCGGCTTAGAAAGTAAGCAAGGCCTTCTTTTTTGAAAAAAAGAAGCAAAAAA
>CAXTVW010000334.1:0-2191 GCA_964247675.1 uncultured Acetobacteraceae bacterium | reverse complement strand
TAAAAGTTTTTTGCTTCTTTTTTTCAAAAAAGAAGGCCTTGCTTCCTTCCTCCCAAGGATAAGCAAAACATGGCCCAGCAAATAGAAGTCGACCCCCACGCCGTCACCGGCAACGACGCCGGCGAAGGCGTAATCGAGATCGCGCCTGACCTGGCCTACCGCCGCGTCGGCATCGTCAACATAATCCTGGCAGGCGCGCCGGGCGGCAGTTTCGTGCTGGTCGATGCCGGGTTGCCTGGCACGAAACGTGTCGTGCAGCACGCTGTAGAGGCGCGCTTCGGCAAGGGTGCGCGGCCGTCTGCGATCGTGCTGACGCATGGGCATATCGATCACGTCGGCGCGCTGGAACAACTGGCGGCGGAGTGGGACGTGCCGATCTACGCGCATGTGCAGGAACATCCGTATCTGAACGGCACGTCCTCCTATCCGCCGCCCGATGCCAAGGTGGGCGGCGGGCTCATGGCGGTGTTTTCCAAGCTGTTTCCGCGCAGCCCGATAGATGTGAAGCGCTGGCTGCATGCTTTGCCGGAAGACGGCAGCGTGCCTGGGATGCCAGGCTGGCGCTGGCTTCATACGCCGGGGCACGCGGCGGGGCATGTGTCGCTATGGCGGGAGAGCGACCGTGCGCTGATCGCGGGGGATGCGTTCGTGACCACGGCGCAGGAATCGCTGTATTCCGTGATCACGCAGGAGCCGGAGCTGCACGGTCCGCCGATGTATTTCACGCCCGACTGGCAGGCGGCGCGCATGTCCGTGGAGAAGCTTGCGGCACTGAAGCCGGCTTTGGCGGTCACCGGGCATGGCAGGGCGATGGCCGGGCCGGCGATGACGGAGGCGCTGGACCATCTGGCACGCGATTTCGAGCAGGTGGCGGTGCCGAAATACGGGTCATACGTTGCGGAACCGGCACGCGCGCAGGATGGCACCGCCTACCGCTAAACAGGTTCCTATTTTGTTCTTGACACGCGATTAGCTTCACGTAAATCTCGCCTGGAACGAAGCGAGAACCCCAATGCACGTCGCCCCGATCCGCCCCGCGAGCCAGGGACAGCCCGGCAGCCAGAAGATGACGAACGCGCGGCTGTCCGGCTCGCTGCGCGGGCGGGGCGCCTCGTCCAACCCCGCCAATCGTTTCGAGACGGGCGTGCTGGAGCCGTTCGACGACGGCTGGGAGACGCTGGATGGCCTCACCGACCTGCCGCCGCTGCCCACCACGCTGACGCGCGACACCAGCCGCTCGGTGATCTCCTGGAACACCTCGCCGGACATCGGTTTCGACCGCGCGGTGAACCCCTATCGCGGCTGCGAGCACGGCTGCGTCTATTGCTACGCCAGGCCGACGCACGCCTATCTCGGCTACTCGCCCGGCCTGGATTTCGAGACCAAGCTGGTGTTCAAGCCGGACGTGGGCGCGCTGCTGGAACGCGAGCTGCGCCGGCCCGGCTACGAGTGCAAGCCGATCGCGCTCGGCTCCAACACGGATCCCTACCAGCCGGTGGAGCGCACGCTGAAGCTGACGCGCGCGGTGCTCGAAGTGCTCGAGCGCTACGGCCACCCCGTCAGCATCGTGACGAAATCGGCCGGCGTGCTGCGCGACATCGACATCCTGCAGCGCATGGCGGCCCGCGGGCTGGTGCGCGTGTACCTGTCCGTCACCACGCTGGACGCGGGTTTGGCGCGGCGCATGGAACCGCGGGCCGCCACACCGGAGCGGCGCCTGGCGGCGATCACCGCGCTGAGCCAGGCCGGCGTGCCGGCGGCCGTGCTGGCGGCACCGATGATCCCCGGCCTGAACGACGCCGAGCTGGAACGCATCCTGGAGCGCGCCTCGCGTGCCGGCGCGCGTTTCGCCGGCTACGTGCTGCTGCGCCTGCCGCTGGAGCTGCGGGACATGTTCGAGGCCTGGCTGGGCGAGCATTACCCGGACCGCGCGCGCCACGTGCTCAGCCTGGTGCGCGAGACCCGCGCCGGCGCGCTGAACGACAGCAAGTTCCACGCCCGCTTCACCGGCCAGGGGCCCTACGCGGAGTTGCTGGGCAAGCGGTTCACCCGCGCGGCAAGGCAATGGGGGTTCGAGGACCGGACGGCGCTGGAGACGCGGCATTTCACCGTGCCAAGTATCGGGGAAAAGGTAGAAGTGCCGCAATTGTCGCTGTTCTGAAAGGCAAGGCCTTCTTTTTTGAAAAGAAGC
>CAXTVW010000333.1:0-2233 GCA_964247675.1 uncultured Acetobacteraceae bacterium | reverse complement strand
GGGCTTCCCACCCTCAGATGTTGAAACTCCACCGCGGCGCGTCCTCGCGCAGCCGCGCCACCACGCTGACCGCGGCATGCGCCGCCTGCACCCGGATGTCGGGCACCGCCACGCATTCCCAGAACACGCCGCGCACGATCGGCCCCAGCGCCCAGATGCGCTCGGCGGGCGTGCCGTCCGCGCGCACCACGTTCAGCCCGTCGGTCACGTCCAGCCCCAGCCCCTGCGCGTCCACGCGTACCAGGCCGCGGTCGATAAGCCGCTGCATCAGCGGGTCCCGCGTGCGGGAGATGTGCTCCACGCCGGAGGCCATGATGACGCGCTGCACCAGAAGCTCGGCCTCGCCGGCGCCATCGCGCGGGCTGTAGCGGACCCGCACGCCGTCCGCGCCATCCGCCATGCTGCGTATCCGGCCGCCTAACACGCACAGCGCGCCTTCGGCGATCATCTCGTCGATCAGGTCGGCATGCGGCGGCGCCAGGCGATGACGGTGCACGTCCCAGTAGCGGCGGGCGTGGCGCAGGAAACGCCGGCGCTCGGCCTGCGGCAGGCGGCTCCAGATGCTGCTGGTCACCGGACGCATGCTGTCGATCACCGCCCGCCAGTCGATGCCGGCTTCGGCGGCGGCAAACACCTCGTCTCGCAAGCGGGCCATCAGCTGCTGCAGCGAGGTCTCTTCCGCCATGGTGAAGTGCGGCGTGGGCCAGGGCGTGGCCACGGCGGCATGGCGGGCGGGCAGCAGCCCGCCGCGGGATAGGGCGATAACCCCGCCCTTGAAGCCGCGCCGGCGCAGCGATATGGCCACATCGACCATGGTAAGCCCGGTGCCCACCACCAGCACCGGCCGGTCCGGGTCCAGCGGCCGCCATGCCTTCTCGCCCCAGGCGTTGCGGCAGATGTTCGGGTCGTCGCTCTCCTCATGCGGCAGGTTGCCCACGGCCAGCACCACGCCGGCCACCGGCAGATGCTGGCCGCTGGCGCAGACGAGCTCGTAGCCGCCATGATCGGTGGAAAGCACGTCCAGCACGTCGTCGGGCATCAGCCGGAGCTGCGCGTGCCCGGCCGTCTCCCGCATCACGTAATCCAGGATGGAGCGGAGGTATTGGCCGTAGAGGCCACGCGAGGCGAACAGGCCGGCTTCCGTCTCGTGCAGCCCGTCGGTGCTGCTGGCCTGCTCGGCGTGGCGCTTCAGCCAGTCCTGGAAATGCAGCGGTTCGTCGCTGAGCGCGCTCATGTTGGTGGCGCGCACGTTGAGCAGGTGGTTGTTGTCGCCGGTCGCATAAGCGAGGCCGCGGCCGAACTCCGGCGAGCGTTCGCACAGCAGGACAGGCTGGTCCTGCGGCAGCCGGCGAAGCAGTTGCAGCGCCGCGATCGTGCCCGAAAAGCCCGCGCCGATGACGGCGATCGGGCGCTTGCCGGCAGGGGCGGCCGCCTCGGCCGGCTCGGGAAACAAGGGCATAGACATCACGTCCTCACCCGCGTTCAGAGCCGGAGACCCGGCCGCCGGCCTTGCCGCCTCCGCATGGTCGCGTATCGCCTCCATCCGCCCGCCTCCACTCGCCCGAAAGCAACGTAGCAGAGCGGAGCGATATTTCATAGCACATTGGTATAGAACGTGTTCCCGGGCGAGCTGACCAATCCAGATTGGCACGGCCGGGCAGACGGGTGATAGAGGGCGAAAGTATCGCAAAGACCAGGGACACACCTTGCTGACCAGCCGTGCCAAATATGCCGTTCGCGCCAGCATGGTCATGGCTGAACTCAAGCCCGGCAACGGCTGGACCAGCGCCGGAGACCTGGCCGAGGCTGCCGACGTGCCGCGCAAGTTCCTCGAAGCCATCCTGACCCAGTTGCGCGACGGCGGCCTGGTGGAAAGCCGGCGCGGCCCGGCCGGCGGTCACCGCCTGGTCCGCGCGCCCGATGAGGTGACCGCGGCCGACGTCATCCGCGTCATCGACGGCCCCCTGGCCATGACCCCCTGCGCGAGCGCCACCGCGTTCCGCGCCTGTGATGACTGCGTGGCGGTGGAAGACTGCCGGCTGCGGCACCTGATGCGCCGCGCGCGCGATGCAGTGGCCGGGGTGCTGGAGGCTTGCTCGCTGGCGGATCTGTGCCTGGAGGGGCGGGCCGCTGACGTGCTGGGATAGAAGAAAGCAAGGCCTTCTTTTTTGCAAAAAAGAAGCAAAAAACTCTGACTCCGCTGTCGCGCCGCGTTTCAGCAGCCGCCGACAGG
>CAXTVW010000332.1:0-2236 GCA_964247675.1 uncultured Acetobacteraceae bacterium | reverse complement strand
GAGCAAAAGTTTTTTGCTTCTTTTTTTCAAAAAAGAAGGCCTTGCTTTCTTCCTTTTCCGGAGCTTCTCAAGTGCCCAGCACAAGCTTCCACCTGATCAGGCACGCCAGTACGGACGCGATCGGCCGCGCCCTGTCCGGCCGCACGCCCATCGAACTGAACGCGCAGGGCAAAGCCGAAGCTGCGCGCCTTGCCGAGAGCCTGGCCGGAACTGCCGCGGACGCGATCCTCAGCAGCCCGCAGGTGCGCACGCTGCAGACGGCGCAGGCGATCGGCCAGGTGCTCGGGCTGGATGCCCGGCCGGACGCCGCGCTGGACGAGGTGGATTTCGGCCCCTGGACCGGCGAGCCTTTCAGCGCGCTCGACGGCCGCCCCGATTGGGCGCTGTGGAACACGCAGCGCAGCCTCGCGCCCGCACCGGGAAGCGAGACGATGCTGCAGGTGCAGGCGCGCGCCGCGGCCATGATCGTGCGCCTGCACGCGGTAAATCCAGGCCGATGCTTCATCCTGGTCAGCCATGCGGACGTCCTGAAAGCACTTCTCGCCTGGGCGTTGGGCCTGCCGATCGACCTCATGCAGCGGCTGGAGATATCGCCGGCCTCGCGAAGCGCGTTCGTTCTGGACGGCGCTTGGGTGCGGGTGGAACACGTGAACCTGCGGCTGGGCTGGTGATCCCGTCCGCCGCACGCCGGTCCCTCCAGGGCATCGCATTCGCCGTGGGTGGTTTCACCATGTGGGTCGTGGCCGATGCCGGCATCAAGCTGGCGGGGGAATCCGTCCTGCCGGCCTACGAGATCGTGGCGGTCGAAAGCCTGTTCCTGGCGGCAATCCTGGTGGCCTTCCGTGCCATGAAACGGGATGTGCGGTCGCTCTGGCCGGTGCGGCCCGGCCGGCAACTTGTCCGTGGCTGCCTGGATTTCGGCAACGTCATCGGCGTGGCCGTGGCACTGCGGCACCTGCCGCTGACTGTTTTCTACGTCGTGGTGTTCACCGCGCCGATGGTCATCACCATCGGCGCCTGGCTGTTCCTGCGAGAACGTCTGCGCTGGCAAAACGCGGTGGCCACCCTGGTGGGGTTTGCCGGCGTCATTGTCGCCGTGCGGCCGTTCTCGTCATCCGGCGTGGGCGACTGGATCGGCTACGCGGCCTGCGCCGTCTCGGTCCTGTGTTTCTCCGCAAGCATCGTCTGGCTGCGCAGGATGACGCAGACGGAACGGCTGGACAGCCTCACGTTCTCCTCTGCGACGGTTTGCGCGGCCGGCGGATGTCTCGCGATGTGCTGGCATGCCGAGACGCCGAGCCTGCGGCTGTGCGCGCTGCTCTGCGTGATCGGCCTGGCGGTCGGCGTGGGAAACTACTTTTCGTATCGCGCCTTGCGCAGCATCAGTGCCGCGACAGTGTCGCAATACCACTACTCGCAACTGGTCTCCGGCGGCGCGATCGCATGGGCTATCTGGCACGAAGTACCAAGCAGCCCGCTGCTTGCCGGCGCCGCGCTGATCGTCGGCGCCGGCCTGTACGTGGCGGCCCGCACGGGGTCTGGCGGAGTATAAAGCGGGCCAGGATTACGCGCCGGTGGCCGCTGCCTGCGCGTTTGCCAGGCCGCCGGCGCCGATCTCCCGCGGGCCGGCGACTTCCGTGTGGAACGCATCCAGCACGCTATCGATCTGCGCTTGCATCCCGGACAAAGCGGGCGCCGTCAGCACGTAGGAGAACCGCGTCATCCGCTGCCCTTCCTCGGTCAAGGTCACGCGCAGGCTGCCCTGTGGCGCCGTGTAAGTCAGCGTCTCGGGCGCCTGGGCGGCGGAGATGGCCGCTGTCTGGTTGATGGGCGGGCCCACGCGGAACGTATCGTCAGCCACCTTGCGCACCATGTCCGGCGCGGCGAAGCAGGACGAAAGCGTTTGCGCGTCCAGCAACGCGTTCCAGACCTTGCCGCGCGGTGCATTGATGAAAAGCTGCCCCGAGTATTCCATGCTGGCCGGCCTTTGCGTTGAGACGGGCGGAACGCTGGCGGGCGGGCGTGGGTTTGAAAGAAGTAAGCAAGCAGTCCTTTTTTGGAAAAAAAGGACCAAAAACTTTTGCTCCCTGTCGGCGGCTGCTGAAACGCGGCGCGACAGCCGAGTAAAGGTTTTTGCTTCTTTCTTCCAAAAAAGAAGGCCGCTTTTCCTTTCCTTCTTGGGCGTTGACACAGCGTGGCTTGGCCGCTACCTCGTCGCAAATGAGAGTTATTCGCA
>CAXTVW010000331.1:0-2257 GCA_964247675.1 uncultured Acetobacteraceae bacterium | reverse complement strand
TTTTGAAAAAAAGAACCAAAAAACTTTTGACTCCGCTGTCGCGGACTTACCGGTGACTCGCGCGACAGCGGAGCAAAAGTTTTTTGTTTCTTTTTTTCAAAAAAGAAAGCGCTTGCCTTCACGATGCCGCCGCGAGCACGGGCGCCCGCTCGTTGGCGATGATCTCGCCGAACGGCCCGTTCAACGCCACGCCCGGCTGCGTGCCAGTCTTACCATGGCTCAGCGGCAGACGCGGGAACAGCAGCTCCGCCACGCGATAGGCTTCCTCCAGATGCGGGTAGCCGGACAGGATGAAGCTGTCCACGCCGAGCGCACGATATTCCAGCAGACGCGCGGCTACGGTATCGGCGTCGCCCACCAGCGCCGTGCCGGCGCCGCCGCGCACCAGGCCCACGCCGGCCCACAGATCGGGGCTGATCTCTAGCTTGTCCTTGTTGCCGCCATGCAGTGCGGCCATGCGCTGCTGGCCCACGCTGTCGTAACGCGCAAACACCTTCTGCGCGTCGGCGATCACGCGGTCGTCCACGTAGCGTACCAGGTCGTTCGCCGCTTCCCACGCGGCCGCGCGCGTCTCGCGCACCACGATGTGCAGGCGCAAGCCAAACTTGAAGGCGCGTCCACGCTTCTCTGCGGCCGCACGCGCCGTGGCGATCTTGGCCGCCACGTCCGCCGGCGGCTCACCCCAGGTGAGATACACGTCGCAATGCTCCGCCGCCACGTCGATGCCCGCCGGCGACGAACCGCCGAACCACAACGGCGGATAAGGCTGCTGCACCGGCGGAAAGGCCAGCCGGGCGTCCTCCACATGGATGTGCTGGCCCTTGAAATTCACCGCCTCGCCCGCCATCACCCGGCGCCAAACCTCCAGGAACTCGGCTGTCAGCACGTAGCGCTCGTCGTGCGAGAGCCACTGGCCGTCGCCCTTCAGCTCCACCGGATCGCCACCCGTCACCACGTTGATCAGCAGGCGCCCGTCCGTGGCGCGGTCCAGTGCCGCGGCCATCCGCGCGCCGACGATCGGCGACATGATGCCCGGCCGCAGTGCGATCAGGAAGCGCAACTGCTTGGTGAACGGCGCAACCGTCGAGCCGACCACCCAGCTATCCTCGCAGGAGCGGCCAGTGGGCAGCAGCATGCCCCAGTAGCCGAGCTGGTCGGCCGCCTGGGCCACCTGGCGCATGTAGTCGAACGTCAGTGCGCGGCCGCCTGTGGCGCTGGCGAGGTAGCGGCCGTCACCATGTGTGGGGAGGAACCAGAGGAGCTGCATTTGGAAATTTCCTTAAGAAAGCAAGCAGTTCTTTTTTGGAAAAAAGAACCAAAAAACTTTTGCTCCCTGTCGGCGGCTCACAGGAAAGATCCGCGACAGCGGAGTCAAAAGTCTTTTGCTTCGTTTCTTCAGAAAAGAAGGCCTTGCCTAACTACCCTTGCCCAGCCGGGCTTCTTTCAAATCGATCCGCATCGGTATGAGGTTCAAGCGAGCGAACAGATCCGCAATGTCCTGCTGCCCGCCTATCACCTTGTCGTCGATCGGCTGCACGCCGAACGACAGCCGGTCCAACGCCCGCTTCACCGCCGCCGGATCCATCCCCATCGCCGGCGCCAGCAATCGCGCCACCTCGTCACGGTGCGTGGCGGCATAGGCTTCGGTCTCCGTCAGGTCGGCAATGATGGCGTGCACCACGTCAGGGTTGGCGCCGGCGAAGTCCCGCGTCGCCAGGAAGAACTCGCGGTTCTCGTCGATCGTCCGGCCGCCGGCTACGCCGTCGGAGATCTGCCTGGTCTTCAACGCGGTCTCGGCCGCGGCGAGGTAGGGGTCCCAGATCACCCACGCGTCCACGCTGCCGTTCTCGAAAGCCGGGCGTGCGTCAGAGGGTTTCAGGAACACCGATTCCACGTCGGCCGGCGTGAGCCCGCCGGACTCCAGCACGCGCACCAGCAGGTTGTGCACGTTCGAACCCTTGTTCAGCGCAATGCGCTTGCCGCGCAGATCGGCGACGCTGTGTATCGGGCTGTCCGCCGGAACGATCACCGCCTCGCCATGCGGGCTGGGCGGCTCCACGGCCACATAGACCAGGGGCACGCCGGCAGCCTGTGCAAAGATCGGCGGCGCGTCGCCGGTGATGCCGAAATCGATGCTGTCCGCGCCCATCGCCTCCAGTAAGGCCGGGCCGCCCAGGAACTCCGTCCAGGTGACGTGCACATGCATCGGCGCCAGCCGGCGCTCCAGCGTGCCACGCGCCTTTTCAACCACCAGCGT
>CAXTVW010000330.1:0-2298 GCA_964247675.1 uncultured Acetobacteraceae bacterium | reverse complement strand
AAAGAACTGCTTGCCTACTTCGCCGCCGCCAGCGCCGTCATGTTCACGATGCCACGCGCGGTCACACTGGGCACCAGCACATGCGCCGGTTTCGACATGCCGAGCAGAAGCGGCCCGACAGGCAGCCCGTCCGCCGCCGCTTTCACCAGGTTGAACGCGATGTTCGCCGAATCCAGGTTCGGCAGGATCAGCAGGTTCGCCACGCCGGTGAGAAGGCTGAGGGTGGTCTGACGGTCCCGGATCGCCTCGGACAAAGCGGCGTCGGCGTGCATCTCGCCATCGACCTCCAGGTCCGGATTCTGGCTGCGTATGAGCGCCAGAGCGTTGCGCATCTTGCGCGCGCTGGGGGAGTTGCTGGACCCGAAACTGGAGTGGCTGACGAGCGCCACTTTCGGGGTCAGGCCGAAATGCAGGATCGCGGCGGCCGCGAGATGCGTGAGTTCGGCGATCTGTTCCGCCGTGGGATCGACGTTCATGTGCGTGTCGGCCAGGAAGATCGCGCCGGTCTGCAGGATGATCGCCGAGAGCGCGAAAACCCGTGTCACGCGCGGGGATTTCGGGATGATCGGGAGCAGGTACTCCATGTGCTTGTACCAGGCCGACGTGCCGCCGCACAACGCGGCGTCCACCTGGCCGGTATGGAGGAGCATGGCGCCGGCGACGATCGGGCGCGAGCGCAGGCGGCGCGCCGCGGCGTCCGGCGGCACGCCGCGGCGCGCGACCAGTTGCTGGTAGGTCGGGATGAGCGGCGCGAAGGTCGTTTCGTCGGACGCGGGGTCGAGTATCTCCACCTGGTTGCCGAGTTTCATGCGCAGGCCCATGGATTTCACCCGCGCGGCAATCACGTCGCGCCGGCCCAGCAGGATGGGCTGGGCGATCTTCTCGTCGAGCACGGTCTGCACGGCGCGCAGGATGCGTTCGTCCTCGCCCTCGGTGTAGATGATGCGGGTTGCCGTCTTGCGGGCGTTCTCGAAGACGGGACGCATGAGCTGGCCGGAGCGGAACACGAAACGCTCAAGCTGGGAACGGTAGAGTTCGAGATCCTCGATGGGGTCCTGCGCCACGCCGGACTCCATCGCGGCTTTTGCCACGGCGGGAGCGACCTGCAAGATGAGGCGGGGATCGAAGGGTTTCGGGATTATGTAGTCCGGACCGAACACCGGCGCGGAACCGCCATACGCGGCCGCGACCACCTCGCTGGCTTCCTGTCGCGCGAGTTCGGCAATCGCCTCCACCGCGGCCAGTTTCATCTCCTCGTTGATCGTGGTGGCACCCACGTCCAGCGCGCCGCGGAAGATGAACGGGAAGCACAGGACGTTGTTGACCTGGTTCGGATAGTCGCTGCGGCCGGAAGCCACGATCGCGTCCGGGCGGGCGGCGCGCACGAGCTCGGGCAGGATTTCCGGCTCCGGGTTGGCCAGAGCGAGGATGATCGGGCGCGGCGCCAGCAGCGGCAGCCACTCAGGGTGGAATACCTTTGGCGCGGACAGGCCCATGAAGATGTCCGCACCCTCGATGACTTCGGCGAGCGTGCGGGCGTCCGTCTCGCGGGCGTAGCGGGCCATGTTTGCCGGCATGTTGGCGTCCCGGCCGGCATGGACCACGCCGCGTATGTCGGTCAGCGTCACGCTCTCCGCCGGCAGGCCCATGGCAACGAGCAGGTCGACGCAGGCGATCGCCGCGGCGCCGGCGCCCGACGTGACGAGGCGGACTTCGTTGAGGTTCTTGCCTTGCAGGACGAGCGCGTTGCGGACCGCGGCGGCGACCGTGATGGCGGTGCCGTGCTGGTCATCGTGGAACACCGGGATGCGCATGCGCGCGCGGAGACGCTGCTCGATAACGAAGCACTCCGGCGCCTTGATGTCCTCGAGGTTGATGGCGCCGAACGTCGGCTCCAGCGCGGCGACGACGCTGATGAACAGCTCCGGGTCGGTCGCGTCCACCTCGATGTCGAACACGTCGATGCCGGCGAACTTCTTGAACAGCGCGGCCTTGCCCTCCATCACGGGCTTGCCGGCAAGCGGACCTATGTTGCCGAGGCCCAGCACGGCGGTGCCGTTGGTGATGACGGCTACGAGGTTGGCGCGCGCGGTGAGGTGCCGCGCCTCCTTGGGGTCGGCCACGATGGCCGAGCATGCGGCCGCGACACCCGGGGAATAGGCCAGAGCTAAGTCCCGCTGCGTGGCCATGCGCTTTGTGGGTTCGATGGCGATTTTCCCCGGGCGGGGAAAGCGGTGGTAGTCGAGCGCGGCCTGGCGGAAGTCTTCGTCCATTGGGTATGCAGGGCTTTCCTGGGAG
>CAXTVW010000329.1:0-2364 GCA_964247675.1 uncultured Acetobacteraceae bacterium | reverse complement strand
CCTTTGCTTGCCTTGCACCCCTGGCCCCACCGCGAGCGCATTGTCTAACCACCCCACCCCCACTAGACCACCCAGACAATGGCCCGCATCGTGATGAAGTTCGGCGGCACCTCCGTCGCTGACCTGGACCGCATACGCAACGTGGCGCAACGCGTCCGCCGCCAGGTGGAGCAGGGTGACCAGGTGGCCGTCGTCGTCTCCGCCATGGCCGGCGCCACCAACCAGCTCGTCGCCTGGTGCCAGGCGCTCTCTCCCTTGCACGACGCACGCGAGTACGACGCGGTGGTGGCCACCGGCGAACAGGTGACCACCGGCCTGCTGGCGATAGCGCTCCAGGCCGAGGGAATAGAGGCACGGTCCTGGGCCGGCTGGCAGATACCCTTGCGCACGGACGATGCGCACGGCGCCGCCCGCATCCTAGGCATCGACGCCGCCGACCTGATACGCAGGATGGAGGCGGGCCAGGTCGCCGTGGTTGCCGGCTTCCAGGGCATCGCCCCGGACAACCGCATCGCCACGCTGGGCCGCGGCGGGTCGGACACCTCCGCCGTGGCGCTGGCCGCAGCCCTGCGCGCGGACCGGTGCGACATATATACGGACGTGGACGGCGTGTATACCACCGATCCGCGGATGGTGCCGCGGGCCCGCAAGCTCGACCGTATCGCCTACGAGGAGATGCTCGAGCTCGCCTCGGTCGGCGCCAAGGTGCTGCAGACGCGCAGCGTGGAACTGGCGATGAAGGAGCGGGTACGGGTCCAGGTGCTCTCCAGCTTCGTGGATGACGGCCAAGAGAACCAGGGCACCCTCCTGGTCGATGAGGAGGAGATCGTGGAAAAGGAAATCGTCACCGGCATCGCGTATTCGCGCGACGAAGCGAAGGTCACGCTGCGCCACGTGCCGGACCGGCCGGGGGTGGCCACCAGCGTGTTCGGCCCGCTGTCGGACGCGCATGTGAACGTGGACATGATCGTGCAGAACGTCTCCGCCGAGGGCAGCACGGACATGACGTTCACCATAGGGCGCACGGATTTGCCGCGCGTGATCGCCTGCCTGGAGCGCGAGCGCGCCGGCATAGGCTACGCCGCGCTGCTGACGGACTCGAACGTGGCCAAGATTTCAGTGGTGGGCGTGGGCATGCGCAGCCATACCGGCATCGCCAACACCATGTTCCGCACCCTGGCGGACCGCGGCATAAACATCCAGGTGATCTCCACGAGCGAGATCAAAGTGAGCGTATTGATCGCTGAAGAATACACGGAGCTTGCGGTGCGTGCGCTTCATACCGCCTATGGCCTCGATGCCTGACACAGCAATCCTCGACAGCTCGGCCAGTCTCGGCCCCAGCCTGGCCGCAGCACACGCAAGGCTGGACCGCCTCTGGTCGCGCGGCCGCGCCTTCCTCGGCACGCGCACCGCCATCATGGGTGGTGCGATGAGCTGGGTCAGCGAGCACACGCTGGTGGCCGCGATCAGCAACGCCGGCGGCTTCGGCGTGCTGGCCTGCGGCTCCATGGGTCCGGCCCTGCTGGAAGCCGAGATCGCCGCCACCCAGGCCGCCACCGGCCTGCCGTTCGGCGTGAACCTGATCACCATGCATCCGCAGCTGGACGAGCTTATCGCCGTCTGCCTGCGCGCCGGCGTCACCCACATCGTGCTCGCCGGCGGCATCCCGTCGGGGCCTGCCGTGCGCGCGGTGAAGGACGGCGGCGCCCGCCTGGTCTGCTTCGCCCCCGCCCTCGTGCTGGCCCGCCGCTTCGTCAAAACCGGGGCGGACGCGCTGGTCATCGAAGGCAGCGAGGCGGGCGGTCATATCGGCCCGGTCTCGCTCACCGTGCTGGCGCAGGAGATCCTGCCCCACATACGCGACATACCCGTCTTCGTGGCCGGCGGCATCGGCCGCGGCGAGGCGATCCTGTCCTATCTGGAGATGGGCGCGTCCGGCGCGCAGCTCGGCACCCGCTTTGCGGCGGCCACCGACAGCATCGCCCACCCCAACTTCAAGCGCGCCTTCCTGCGCGCCAACGCGCGTGACGCGCTGCCCAGCGTGCAACTCGATGCGCGCTTTCCGGTGATCCCGGTGCGCGGCCTGGTCAATGACGGCACGCGCCGCTTCGCCGAGGCGCAGGCGACGGCCTTGCGGCGCTTCCAGGCCGGCGAAGTGACGAAGGAAGAAGCGCAGCTCGAGATCGAGCATTTCTGGGCCGGTGCGCTGCGCCGCGCTGTGATCGACGGCGACGTGGAGAGCGGATCCGTGATGGCGGGCCAGTCGGTAGGCATGGTGACGGCCGAGCAGTCGGTGTCCGAGGTGATCGAGGAGCTGGTGGGGCAGGCGGTCGCGGCGATTGATGCGCGGGGGTAGGGAAG
>CAXTVW010000328.1:0-2378 GCA_964247675.1 uncultured Acetobacteraceae bacterium | reverse complement strand
CGCCGAACCACGTCCTGACAGGGACGGGTTCGTCATGAAATACTCGTGCGCCGAGACCGGCTTGGGGCCAGGCGGCAGCCGCGTCCACTCGCCGGACGGCTTCAGCTCCCAGGATTGCAGCGTATCCTTCAGGTTCACCACCATGATCTGGTCCAGCACCTGCGCGTGCACCGTGGCGTTGCGTATCGGCACAAGCGTTTCCACGCGCCAATCCATGTTGCGCTCCATCCAGTCGGCACTGCTGATATACACCAGCGCGTGCCGGCTTGGCAGCCGGTGGCCGTTGCCGAACACGCAGATACGGCCATGCTCCAGGAAGCGGCCGACGATGGATTTCACGCGTATGTTTTCCGACAGGCCCGGGATGCCAGGCCGCAGGCAGCAGATGCCGCGCACCACGGCCATCACATGCACGCCGGCGTTCGATGCGTCGTAGAGCCTGTCGATGAGTTTCGGATCGACGAGGCTGTTGAGCTTGAGCCAGATGGAGGCGGGTTTGCCGGCCCGCGCGCAGGCGATCTCCGCGTCGATCAGCTCGGTCAGCTTGGCGCGCAGCGTCAGCGGTGCGAAGGCGAGCGCGTCCATCTGCTCGGGTTGCGCGTAGCCTGTCATGTAGTTGAACAGGCGCATGGCATCACGCGTCAGGTCCGGGTCCGCGGTGAAGAAGCTGAGGTCCGTGTAGATGCGCGCGGTGATCGGGTGGTAGTTGCCGGTGCCGAAATGCGCGTAGCTGCGCATGGCGGTGCCCTCGCGCCGGACAACAAGGCTGATCTTGGCGTGGGTTTTCAGTTCGGCGAAGCCGTACACCACCTGCACGCCGGCGGCTTCCAGCGAACGTGCCAGGCGTATGTTGGCTTCTTCGTCGAAGCGCGCGCGCAGCTCCACCATGGCGGTGACGGACTTGCCGGCTTCGGATGCTTCGATCAGCGCCTTTACGATCGGGCTGTCCTTGCTGGTGCGGTACAGCGTCTGCTTTATGGCGACCACGCTCGCGTCGCCTGCGGCCTGGCGCAGGAACTGCACGACGACGTCGAAGCTTTCGAACGGGTGGTGGACAATGATGTCCTTGGCACGGATCGCCGCAAAGCAGTCGCCGCCGAAATCGCGTATGCGCTCGGGGAAGCGCGGCGTGTAGGGCGTGAACAGCAGGTCCGGCCGGTCATCAACGATGAGCTGCTTGAGGTCCACCACGCCCAGAAGGCCGGGCTGCACGCTGATTTCGGAGCGGTCGGCATCGACGCTGTCGGCCACGAGATCGACGAGCGGCTCCGGCATCCCAGCATCGACGGCCAGGTGTATGACGGTCCCGCGGCGCCGGCGTTTGAGCGCCGTCTCGTACATGCGCACCAGGTCCTCGGCTTCCTCCTCGAATTCGATGTCGGTGTCGCGTATCACCCGGAAGAGTCCCTGGCCGGTGACGTAGAAACCGGGAAACACGCGTTGCAGGAACAGGGTCACCACGTCTTCCAGCATGACAAAACGTATCTTGTCGCTGCCGGCGGCGGGCAGGCGGATGAAGCGGTCCACCTGGCTTGGGAGCGGGATCAGGCCGCGCATGTGGTTGCCGCCCTGCGGCGAGGCGTTGGTGGTGTCTTCCTCGCGCTGCAGCGCGAGCGCCATCACCAGGCCCATGTTGGGGATGAAGGGGAACGGATGCGCCGGGTCTATGGCCAGGGGCGTCAGGATCGGGAACACCCGCTCCATGAACCAGGTGTCCAGCCAGCTTCGCTCGTCCTCACGCAAGGCGCCGGCATCGCAGACCTCGATGCCGGCTGTTTGCAGCGCGTCACGCAGCTCCAGCCAGACGCGCTGCTGCCGGTCCAGCAGGATCTTTGCGCGTTCGTTGACGGCGGCGAGCTGCTGGGCGGGGGTGCGGCCGTCCGGCGAGAGGCGGGTGAGGCCGGCGCGCGCCTGGCCGATGAGGCCGGCGATGCGGACGGAGAAGAACTCGTCCAGGTTGGCGGCCGAGATGCTGACGAAACGCAGGCGCTCGAGCAGCGGATGGCGGGTGTTCTCGGCTTCCTCGACGACGCGGTTGTTGAAATCCAGCCAGCTCAGCTCGCGGTTTATGAAGCGGTCCGGGTTTTCCGCGGCGATGGCCGGCGGGGTGTCCGGTTTGGGGACGGGGCGGAGGTGGGAGCGGGGCATGGCGGGAGTATAGCAGCGGGGTTTGGTGTTGGAGGAAGAAAGGAAGGCCTTCTTTTTTGAAAAAAAGAAGCAAAAAACTTTTGCTCCCGGCGCCTGCACGCAGGTCTGCGCCCGTTGTGCCAATGCGGGACCTGCCCCGCTGGGACGGATTTCGATGCAGGCGAGGTAGTAAAAGTTTTTTGCTTCTTTTTTTCAAAAAAGAAGGCCTTGCTTACTTTCTAAGCCGCAAC
>CAXTVW010000327.1:0-2378 GCA_964247675.1 uncultured Acetobacteraceae bacterium | reverse complement strand
AGTAGCTCCTTAAGGCGGCCGTTGAGGTGTGTGGATGGATGGCGTGGTGGAGATCATCACCGGCCGGGAGCGGCGTCGGCGCTGGAGCCTGCAGGATAAGGCAAGGCTCGTTGCCGAGACCAACGAGCCGGGTGCCATGATCCGGGCCGTTGCCGCCCGCCATGGCGTCTGCGAGAGCCTGCTGTTCACGTGGCGGCGCTTGGCGCGAGAGGGCCTCCCTGGCCCGGCGCCGGAGACCGCTGTGTTCGTGCCCGTGCAGGCGCTCACCTCGACGGGCACGGCGATACTACCCGTTGAGGAGATACCACGTCCGGCACCGGCGTCGCGGTCGATAGGTGCGCCCGGGCTGATCGAGATCGAACTAGGTAATGGACGGCAGATCCGTGTGGGCAGCGACGTGAACCTGGCTGCACTGCGGCGCGTGCTGGCGGCGCTGCGCTCGTGATCCCAGTCGCCAGCAGCGTTCGGATTTGGCTGGCGACGGGCCATACGGACATGCGTCGCGGGATGCCGGGCCTGGCACTGTTGGTGCAGGAGGGGTTCGGCCGGGATCCATTTGCGGGCGACGTCTTCGTTTTTCGGGGCCGCAGCGGTTCGCTGCTCAAGGCGCTGTGGCACGACGGTCTCGGGCTGTCGCTTTATGCCAAGCGGCTGGATCGCGGTCGCTTCGTCTGGCCGCAAACAGTGGACGGGGTGGTGGCGCTGAGCGCTGGCCAGATGAGCTACCTGCTCGAGGGGATCGACTGGCGCCATCCGCAGCAGACCTGGCGTCCACAAGCGGCGGGATAGCAGCCTCTGGCTGCTGAAAAGGGTACCACGGCAGCCTGGTTCGTGATTCAATCCCGGCATGGACGCCGAGCTGCCGGATGATGTCGAGGCGCTCAAGGCGGCCCTGCTGGCCGCACGCGCCGATGTGGCCGCCGCCCGGGCAGAGCAGTCCAGCAATCTGGCGCTGATCGCTCATCTCAAGCTTCAGATCGAGAAACTCAACCGCGACCGCTTCGGCCCACGCTCGGAGCGCACTGCCCGCCTGCTAGACCAGATGGAGCTGCAACTCGAGGAACTGGAGGCCTCGGCCACGGAGGACGAACTGGCGGCCGAGGCCGCCGCGGCCAAGACCACAACTGTCACAGGCTTCACCCGCGCGCGCCCATCGCGGCGCCCGTTCCCTGACCACCTGCCGCGCAAGCGCATCGTCGTTCCGGGCCCCGAGGCATGCGCCTGTTGCGGCGGCACCCGTCTGTCCAAGCTGGGCGAAGATATCACCGAGACCCTGGAGGTAGTGCCCCGCACCTGGAAGGTCATCCAGCATGTGCGCGAGAAGTTCTCCTGCCGGGACTGCGAGCGCATCAGCCAGCCTCCCGCCCCGTTCCACGTAACGCCACGGGGTTGGGCGGGTCCGAGCCTGCTGTCGATGATCCTGTTCGAGAAGTTCGGTCAGCATCAGCCACTCAATCGCCAGGCCGAGCGCTACGCCCGTGAGGGCGTGCCGCTCAGCCTGTCGACGCTGGCCGACCAGGTCGGCGCCTGCACAGCGGTGCTGATGCCGCTGTTTCAACGGCTGCAAGCCCATGTCATGGCAGCCGAGCGGCTGCATGGCGACGATACCACGGTGCCGGTGCTGTCGCGGGGCAAGACCGACATCGCCCGGCTCTGGACCTATGTGCGCGACGACCGGCCGTTCGGCGGGCCCGCGCCGCCGGGAGCGGTGTTCCACTACTCGCGCGATCGCGGGGGCGAACACCCGCAAGGCCACCTGGCTGAGTACAGCGGCATCCTGCAGGCCGATGCCTATGGCGGCTACGGCAAGCTCTACGAGCCCAGCCGCACGCCCGGGCCGATCCTGGAGGCAGCCTGCTGGGCACACGCACGCCGGAAGTTCTTCGTGTTGGCCGATGTCGCGAGCGGTGCGCGTCGGGCTGCGCAGGGCAACGGCCCGGCGGTGCTGTCACCGATCTGCCTGGAGGCCGTGCAACGCATCGACGCCCTGTTCGACATCGAGCGCGACATCAACGGCCACAACCCCGAAGAGCGCCGGACGATCCGTCAGGCCTCATCCGCGCCACTGGTGGCCGACCTGCACCAATGGCTGGGCGAGCAGCGCGTCAAGCTCGCCCGAGGCAACGACGTCGCCCGCGCCATCGACTACTTGCTGAAGCGCTGGACGGCGTTCACCCGGTTCCTGGACGATGGCCGGATCTGCATCAGCAACAATGCCGCCGAACGCGCGCTGAGGGGGATCGCTCTCGGACGTAAGTCATGGCTGTTCTGCGGCTCGGATCGTGGCGGACAACGCGCCGCGGTGATGTACAGCCTGATCGTCACGGCCAAGATGAACGACGTCGACCCGCAGGCCTGGCTCGCCGATGTGCTGGCCC
>CAXTVW010000326.1:0-2395 GCA_964247675.1 uncultured Acetobacteraceae bacterium | reverse complement strand
GGAGGAGCAAAAGTTTTTTGCTTCTTTTTTTCAAAAAAGAAGGCCTTGCTTGCTTCGATCCAGCCTTGCCGTCACTGACCAAGCGCAGCTTCTCCCTCGCCGGGCACCGCACCAGCGTGGCGCTGGAGCCCGCGTTCTGGGACGCGTTGGAGCGGGCCGCCCAGGCAAATGGCGCCAGTTTGCTGGGGATCGTGGCTTCGATAGACGCGGAGCGTGCGCCAGAGCAGTCGCTTGCCTCCGCCCTACGTGTATGGGCGCTGCGGAACAGCGGCGGCCAATGAGCCCTCTGCGGGGCGTAAAAATTTCTACAGAAAAGAAGGCTTTGCTTCGTTCGCGGCGTTAACGGAGCCGTAACCACGAGGCCCGCAAAGTCCGCTCACCCGAAAATCCGGGTGCACCGAGTGGAGAATCCAGATGGCCGCCTCTTTCACCCAATCCGAGACCGCCCTAGTTAGCCCGTTGATGATCGCCGACCGCCTGCTGACTCTTGCCGAGGACGCGGACCGTGCCGGCCTGCGCCGCCCGGCGCAGCGCCTGCTGAAACTCGCTTTTGCCGTATATGACGAAAAGCCAGGTCACGCCTGAGCCCCATGATGCGTCACCCCGGAGGCTCGGCCGTCGCATCGCGGCCGGAGCCGCCGCCATGCTGTTGTGCACGCACGCCTGGGCCGGGCCGCCCCCTGCAGCTGGCCACGGATTGCCTGGGGACAGCGTGCTGCCAAAGCAGACGCAGCCTGCGGCAAGGCGCGTCTGGATGGCCCGCCAATCGGCTCTGTGCCTGGTAGCCATCGCAGACGCAGGCGAGCGCTACGGGCTGCCGCCCAACTTGCTCCCCGCCATCTCCCGCGTGGAGACCGGCCGCCCGTTGCCCGTCACAGGTGACCGCCAACCCTGGCCCTGGGCTGTCAACGCGGACGGCGAGTCGCTGTTCTTCGACACGCGCGCCCAGGCTGTGGCCGAGACCACGCGCCGGCTGGCCGGCGGCGCCCGCTTCGTCGACATCGGCTGCATGCAGGTCGATTTGCGTGAACATGCCAGCGCGTTCCCTAGCCTGGCCGACGCGTTCAACCCTTCGCTGAATGCGGATTACGCCGCCCGCCTTCTCGTCTCGCTACGGTCCGGCAAGCGCGGCAGCGAACGCGGGTGGGCGCTGGCGTCAGGGCTGTATCACTCGGGGACGCCCGGGCTGATGCAGCCTTATGCGGCGCAGGTGGCGCACATGCGGCAGACCCAGAAGTCGAGCCTGGCGTATTGATGATCGGCGCGGGTAAGCAAGCAAGGCCTTCTTTTTTGCAAAAAAAGAAGCAAAAAACTTTCACTCCTCCGCTGCTGAAGCGCTTCGGTGTTTTTGGCAGCCGGCTCAACAGCGTAACAATCCGGCCCGGAAGCGCTTGGCGTTCTGCACGTAGGCCGGCGCGGTCATTGCAAACTTCGCGCGCTCCTCATCGCCCAGCACGCGCACCAGCTTGGCGGGCGTGCCCGCCCACAGTTCATTGGCGCCGATGCGCTTGCCGGGCGTCAGCACGGCGCCGGCGGCCAGCACGCCGCCTGACTCGATTACCGCGCCATCCAGCACGGTGGCGCCCATGGCGACGAACGCGCGGTCATGCAGCGTGCAGGCGTGCACGATCGCCATGTGGCCGACCGTCACGTCCTCACCCACAAGACAGGCCATGTCCTCGCCGGGATTGCAGTGCAGCAGGCAGCCGTCCTGGATGTTGCTGCGGGCACCGACGCGTATCAGGTTGGTGTCGCCACGCAGTATGCAGCCGAACCAGATGCTGGCTTGCGCGCCGACTTCCACGCGACCGATCAGCACGGCCGTGGGGGCGATCCAGGCGTCCGGGGCGATCTGGGGGGAGGTGCCGTCCAGGGACCAGAGCGGGCCTGGGGTGGCGGGGACAGGAAGGTCCATGCGGTGATCTCCTAAAGCGCGGAAAAGAAAAAGCAGAAAACCGAGGCTTCCTGCTGATCCACAGCGTCGTTCTGTCCAGCGGCGTTCGGCTGATTAATTGCGCCAGGAGCAAAAGTTTTTTGGCCCTTTTTTCAAAAAAGGACTGCCTGCTTTCTTCTACTCACCCAACCCAAGCATCAACCGAAGGTTCTGCACGGCCGCGCCGGATGCGCCCTTGCCCAAGTTGTCCAGCCGCGCCACCAGCACGGTTTGGCGCACGGCTTCCTCGGCAAACACGTGCAGCTCCAGAACGTCAGTGCCGGCAAGCTCGGCGGATTGGAGGCGAGACGCCCCGCTTGTGATCACCCGCACGGTCTCGCTGCCTTCGTAATGTGCGGAGAGGGCGTCGCGCAGGTCCCCGCCGGTCAGGTAGCCCGGCAGGGTGTCCAGGTGGAGCGGGATGCTGACCAGCATGCCTTGGCGGAAATGGCCGACGGAGGG
>CAXTVW010000325.1:0-2472 GCA_964247675.1 uncultured Acetobacteraceae bacterium | reverse complement strand
CAAAAAAGAAGGCCTTGCTTGCTTCCGTAAAGGCCACGCCCAGGCCGGCCGATGCTAAAAAGCGCCATCAACGCGCGTCGGCGTAGCAGTCAGCAACCTGAACCGGCGTTTTTTCCCGCAAACCGATTGTCCGGTAGTGATCGTGTCCGGATGCGACACGCCCGCCTCCGATCTCGGCAGCGACATCGGGATATAACCGCAGATAGTAATCCTCATCGAAAAGTTTTTTGTCGAAACGCTCGCCTCCCGAACTGCAGAAATCCTTTATCGCTTGCGCGACGTCGTCCCATTCGGCCGATTGCAATTGTAATGTGTGACCGGCAGCGACGAATTTCACGCTCACCGATGACGACAGCGGGGGGTCCTCGGTTATGTTGGTGCCGCCAAACCGATCAGTGGTTCCCTGGATGATGAGGGTCGGGACCGACACGCGGTGCAGGTGTTGAAACCTGCGTGCCTCGATCGCTTTTGCCGGATGCCGGAACGGATAGCCAAGCGAGATCGTTGCCGCCACCTTGATCTCCAGCGAAAGCATCGTGGCGACGCGTGATCCCGAAGACAGGCCGATCAGGACGACGCTCGCGGGGTCGGCGCAGCTGAGCACTTGCTGCCGAAGGTGGGATAAACGCCGGCCGATGTTTGTGCTGAAATCATCCCCGGCCAGCCGCAGGCTTTCTTCCTGTCCGACCCAGCGCGAAAAGCTATGCCGCAGCCGTGTTGCCAGGGCGGTTTCCACCCGTTCGTGCTTTGGGTAGAGGTCGCCCGATAGGAAAAAGGCCGTGCCAAGCTGCGCGTCAAGCATGCGGGGACCGGGATCGCCTGGGGTCGGTTGCATGCTCTTCCATACGGAAGGCCTTCCTTCCAGGTCTAGAACCCAGCACAGAATTCCGCCTCGGCCACGCCGACACTCAACTGGTGGAACTGTCGCTTGTACGAAGCCGTCACCTGCCCCACTCGTTCAAACGACCCGGCCCCGAACACCTGCACCACCCGCGTGTGCTCCCGCACCAGCCCACCGGTTGCAGGATCACGCCACTGTCCGGCCGCCTCGTAAGTGGTAAACCCGTCAGGAAACGCCGGTGTCAGCGTCCGGGACGCGAAGTCCGTCCAGTCGGCCTCGGCCACGCTGCCGCCGAAGAACAGCTGCACGCCTTCCATGCGCGCGAGCCCGCCCGGGCAGCCTCGTGCGCAACCACCAAGCGCCAAAGCCGTCACCGCGCCGGCGCACAGAAACTTTCGCGTCATTATACCCTGCACACGTTGCGCGTTGACCCCATACCTGTGTCACCTTATCAACGCTGCGCTGCACCAAGACAACGCGCAGCCGTAACAAGCCGCGCCAGCGGCCGGGAGTTTGCCGACCCATGACCGACATACGCGACGCGCTGCTGGTCGCCAGGAACTCCGAAGCCAAGCTGGTGCGGCGGCCCGTCTCGCCGCATATCGGCATCTACCGCTGGCCCATCACCATGGTCGCGTCCATCCTGAACCGTGCCACCGGCATCGCGCTCTCGGTCGGCTCCCTTCTTCTGGTGTGGTGGCTGGTGGCCGCCGCAACCGGCCCGCAAGCCTTCGCCCGCGTGCAGTCGTTTATCGCCTCGCCGGTCGGGCTGATCCTGCTGCTCGGCTGGACGGCCTCGCTGTTCTACCATTTCTTCGGCGGCCTACGGCATCTGGTATGGGACACCGGGCGCGGCCTGGCCAAGCCGAGCCTGAACCCGATGACGTGGGTGATACTCGCGTTGACCGCGCTCGCCACCGCCGGCGTGTGGATCGCCGGCTACGTCACCCTGGTAGGGGCCTGAGCAATGGGCGCAGGCCAGAACACCAAGGCGAAGGCGGAGCAGGTCACCATCCTGCGCAGCCAGCTCGGCCGCGTGCGTGGCACCGGTGCCGCCCATGCCGGCTCGCACCACTGGAAAGCCGAACGCGTCACCGCCATCGCGCTGGTTCCGCTCACGGTATGGTTCGTCATCGCGGTGCTCAGCCACCTCGGCGCCGAGCAGCCGGCGATCGCTGCCTGGGCCGCGCAGCCGCTGAATGCGGCGCTGCTTCTGGCGCTGATCGCAATGAACTTCCACCACATGCATCTGGGCTTGCAGGTGGTCTGGGAGGACTACATTCATAACATCCCGCGGCGCGAGGCCGCGATACTTGCCACGAGGGGCGCTTGCCTGCTGCTCGGCCTGCTGGCCGTGGTCGCTGTGCTCAAGCTTGCCACCGCGGCACACTGAAGGCGAGCCGAACCCCAATGAACGCCATTTCCAAGCCGTCCCACGGCGCCTACCAGGTCATCGATCACACATACGATGTGGTGGTTGTCGGCGCCGGCGGTTCCGGCCTGCGTGCCACGCTCGGAACGGGCGCCGCCGGCCTGAAGACGGCGTGCCTGACCAAGGTGTTCCCCACCCGGTCCCACACCGTGGCAGCCCAGGGCGGCATCGGCGCCTCCCTCGGCAACATGGGCGAGGA
>CAXTVW010000324.1:0-2497 GCA_964247675.1 uncultured Acetobacteraceae bacterium | reverse complement strand
TGTCAGGCTTCTTGCGGACGATGTTCTACGCCGCGTGTGGCTAAAATAGGTTGATTTGGGCGGGTTTGGGTGGGTGGCTGGGGTGTGTTGTTGGCATGGCAAAGGCAAGGAAGGCCTTCTTTTTTGAAAAAAAGAAGCAAAAAACTTTTATCTTCCCGCCTGCATCAAGGACTGCGCTGAATCTGCAACGATTCGCATTGGCAGAACCGAGACGCAGGGTGGTGCAGCCGGGGAGATAAAAGTTTTTTGCTTCTTTTTTTCAAAAAAGAAGGCCTTTCTTACTTCTTAAGCGCCTTCACCATGGTGCTACCAAGCGCCGAAGGGCTTTCCGCCACATGGATGCCCGCAATCCGCATCGCCTCGAACTTGGCCGCCGCCGTATCCCGCCCGCCGCTGATCACCGCGCCGGCGTGGCCCATGCGACGGCCTGGCGGCGCCGTGCTGCCGGCGATGAAGCCTACGACGGGCTTGGGGGATTTTTCGCGGGCGAGGAATTCGGCGGCGTCGATTTCGCTGGCACCGCCGATCTCGCCGATCATGATGATCGATTCGGTCTCCGGGTCGGCGAGGAACATCTGTAGCACTTCGATAAAGTCCAGGCCTTTGACGGGGTCACCGCCTATGCCAACGCAGGTGCTTTGGCCCAGGCCGGCGGCGGTGGTTTGGGCCACGGCTTCGTAGGTGAGGGTGCCGGAGCGGCTGACGATGCCGACTTTGCCGCGGCGGTGGATGTGGCCGGGCATGATGCCGATCTTGCAGGCGTCGGGCGTGATGACGCCCGGGCAGTTGGGGCCGACGAGGATGGATTTTGTGCCGGACAGCGCGCGCTTGACACGCACCATGTCCAGCACCGGGATGCCTTCGGTGATGGTGACGATCAGTTCCATGCCGGCTTCGATCGCCTCGAGGATGGCGTCGGCGGCGAAAGGTGGGGGGACGTAGATGGCGGTGGCGGTGGCGCCCGTGGCGTGGCGCGCTTCGGCCACCGTGTCGAACACCGGCAGGTCCAAATGCTTGGTGCCGCCCTTGCCCGGCGTGACGCCGCCCAGCACCTTGGTGCCGTAGGCGATCGCCTGCTCGGAGTGGAACGTGCCCTGGGCGCCGGTGAAGCCCTGGGTGATGACGGTGGTCTGCTTGTCGACGAGGATCGCCATGTCAGTTGGCCTCCTTCACGGCACGCACGATCTTCTCGGCGGCGTCCGCCAGGTTGTCGGCGGAGATGATGGGCAGGCCGGATTTTGCCAGGATGTCCTTGCCCAGCGCCACGTTGGTGCCTTCCAGCCGCACCACCAGCGGCACGTTCAGGCTCACCTCGCGGGCGGCGGCGACCACGCCCTCGGCGATCACGTCGCAGCGCATGATGCCGCCGAAGATGTTGACCAGGATGCCTTCCACGTTCGGGTCCGACAGGATGATCTTGAAGGCGGCGGTGACTTTCTCGCGCGTGGCGCCGCCGCCGACATCGAGGAAGTTGGCGGGCGAGCTGCCGTAGAGCTTGATTATGTCCATGGTGGCCATTGCCAGGCCAGCGCCGTTCACCATGCAGCCGATCACGCCGTCAAGTGCTACGTAATTCAGGTCGAAGCGGGCGGCTTCCAGCTCCTTGGGGTCCTCCTCCGCCTCGTCGCGCAGGGCGGCCAGCTCGCTATGACGGTAGAGCGCGTTGTCGTCGAAGCTGACCTTGGCATCGAGTGCGACCACCTCGCCCGCCTTGGTGACGACCAGCGGGTTGATCTCCACGATGGCGCAGTCCAGTGCGATGAACGCCTTGTACATGGCGTCGACGAACTTGCTGAAGGCGCCGATCTGCTTGCCCTGCAGCCCGAGGCCGAAGGCCAGCTTGCGGGCGTGGTAGGGGAAGATGCCGGCCGCGGGATCGACCGCCACGCGGAGGATCTTCTCCGGGTTGTGGGCGGCCACTTCCTCCACCTCCATGCCGCCTTCGGTGCTGGCCATCACCAGCACGCGGGAGGTGTCGCGGTCGACTAGCAGGGAGAGATACAGCTCGCGCGCGATGTCGCAGCCGGCTTCCACATACACGCGCCTGACGTCACGCCCGGCGGCGCCCGTCTGCTTGGTGACCAGCGTGTGGCCGATCATCGCCTCGGCGGCTTCGCGCACGTCGGCCGGCGAGCGGGCCAGGCGGACGCCGCCTTTGCCGTCGGGGTCATCCTTGAAGTGCCCGGCGCCGCGGCCGCCGGCATGTATCTGGCTTTTCACCACGTAGATGGGGCCGGGAAGCTTGGCGGCGGCGGCTTCGGCTTCTTCGGGGGTCCAGGCGGCGAAGCCTTGCAATACGCTTACGCCGTAGCCGCGTAGCAGCTCCTTGGCCTGGTATTCGTGGATGTTCATTGCGTCGCCTTCGTTAGGAAGAAAGAAAGCAGTTCTTTTTTGAAAAAAAGAACCAAAAAACTTTTGGTCCGCTGTCGCGGGAGTTGGGAAACTCGCCGACAGGGAGCAAAAGTTTTTTGCTTCTTTTTTTCAAAAAAGAAGGCCT
>CAXTVW010000323.1:0-2509 GCA_964247675.1 uncultured Acetobacteraceae bacterium | reverse complement strand
AAATGCAAGTCTACAACGCCCCCCTACGCGACATGCGCTTCGTCATGCACGAGCTGCACAACTCCGCCGCCCACGTGGCAGAGATCGGCCAGCCGGACGTGACCGAGGAGCTGATGGACAGCATCCTTGAGGAAGCAGGCAAGTTCGCCGCTGACGTGCTGCTGCCGATCAACGCCAGCGGTGACGAGGAAGGCTGCCGGCTGGAGAACGGCGTTGTGCGCACGCCGAAAGGCTTCGTCGAGGCCTACAAAAAGTTCTGCGAGGCGGGCTGGGGCGCGTTATCCTCACCGGTGGAATATGGCGGGCAGGGGCTGCCGGAAATCCTCGGCAAGATGGTCGAGGAGATGCAGTGTTCCGCCAATCTCAGCTTCGGCCTGTATCCCGGCCTGACGCATGGCGCCACGCTGGCGCTGGAAGGCCACGGCACAGAGGAGCTGAAGCGCCGCTATCTGCCGAAGATGATAGACGGCACCTGGTCCGGCACGATGTGCCTGACCGAGGCGCATTGCGGCACGGACCTCGGCATGATGCGCACCAAGGCGTCGCCGCAGGCTGACGGCAGCTACAAGATAAACGGCGCCAAGATATTCATCAGCGCCGGCGAGCATGACCTGACGGAGAACATCGTCCACCTCGTGCTGGCGCGCATGGACGGGGCGCCGAAGGGGATCAAGGGCGTCAGCATGTTCCTGGTGCCGAAATTCATCCCCAATGATGAGGGGCGGCCTGGGGCGCGCAACGGCGTCACCTGCACCGCCATCGAGCACAAGATGGGGCTGAAGGCGTCCGCCACCACGCAGCTGTATTTCGATGACGCGACAGGCTGGCTGGTGGGCGAGCCGCACAAGGGCATGCGCGCGATGTTCACCATGATGAACGCTGAGCGGCTTTCCGTGGGCATCCAGGGCCTCGGCGTGGCCGAGACCGCGTACCAATCGGCCGCGTTCTACGCAAAGGACCGCATCCAGGGCCGCGCGCTATCGGGCGCCAAATATCCGGACCGCGCGGCGGACCCGATCATCGTGCATCCGGACGTCCGCCGCTCGCTGATGACGGTGCGCGCCTATGTCGAGGGTTGCCGCGCGTTGTCCGGCTGGGTTGCCACCTCCCTGGACCTGGAGAGCAAGGCGTCCGACCCGCAGCGACGCCAGGAGGCCGAAGACTTCACCGCGCTGATGACGCCGGTGGTCAAGGCGCTGTTCACCGACCTCGGTTTCGAACTCTCCAGCATGGCGATGCAGGTTTACGGCGGCCACGGCTACATACGTGACCACGGCATGGAGCAGCTGGTGCGTGATGCGCGCATCTGCATGATCTACGAGGGCGCCAACGGCATACAGGCGCTGGACCTCGTCGGCCGCAAGATGCCGGCGCATATGGGCCGCTTCCTGCGCCAGTTCTTCCATCCGGTGCAGGAATTCATCGAGGCAAACGCGGCGGACCCGAAGGTGCTGCCGCTGGCCAAGTCGTTTGCGGCCTTGCAGCAGGCGACGGCGCACATCGCAACCGTGTCGATGAAGGACCCTGAAGAGGCAGGTGCGGCAGCCACTGACTACCTGCGGCTGATGGGGCTGGTGGCCCTCGGGTTCATGTGGGCGAAGGCGGCGAAAGTAGCGGAGGCCAAGCTGCCGGAGGCCAACGGCGACGCCGGTTTCTACAAAGCCAAGCTGACGACGGCGCAGTTCTTTGCCGATCGGCTATTGCCGCAGACCGGCGCGCTCTGGAGCGCGATAAAGGCCGGGAAGGCGAGCATGATGGAACTGGAGGAGGCGGCGTTCTGAAATTGCGTGTTCCCCGGCTGTGGTCTTGCCGTGGCTGGGGACAAAGTCGGTCTAATACGTCGACACCCTGATCCGTCTCGGCCATGATATCGGCTCATGCCCAACGTACCTTCGCCCGACTACCGGCCCCGGAATGACGATCCGCCGCATGTCTTCCTGTTCTTCTTGACCGCGTCGGTATTCTTGCTCGCTGCAGGATTGGACACGGCCGTCCGTCCTTTCGTTAGCTTGCAGCCGAGGCATATCCACCTTTTGTGTCTGGCGCTTGCCGGTGTGGTGGGTGGAAGCCTCGTGTTTGAGGTCAAGGCGGTTGTTCTCGCCGCTGCCTGGCTGGCCGGTCTGGTCGTCCTGTCTGCCCTGTCCGGCATCGCATTGCGGGTGCTGGGATGGCATGTCTCTGCCGTTGCACTCCTGTGTTTCGGCATGTCGGCGATGCTGGCCATATCAGCGCTCGCTGGCATGCGCGGCGCACAATGGCGGGCGTATGTTACTCACGTTCGCAGGATGGGCTTCTCGGCATTATAAGTTGTTCCAGCTTTCTGATCGTGCCACATATCCGCGCATTCGTAACGAGAGTATCGCATGGCACGCGATCTTGGATCAGCCGACCACCGAATCCGGCTGCTGGCGCCGGGCTGGTTCGACCAGGTGTTCGGCACGGGCGCAGAAGGGACGCTGCTCATCGATGGTTCCCTGCAGAGCGACTTAATGCGCGCGGTCGACTCTGA
>CAXTVW010000322.1:0-2525 GCA_964247675.1 uncultured Acetobacteraceae bacterium | reverse complement strand
TTGCTGCTTCTCTCGCCAAAGAAGGCCTTGCTATGCCTTACTTCTTATCCCCGTCCCGCATGTCGCCCGTCGGCTCCTGCACGTGCGCTTCCAGGAACCAAAGCTGCTTGTCGATGCCGCGGCTCACTTCGGTGAAGATGTCGGCCGCATCGGCGTCGCCCGCCTCATCCGCCTGGTCGATGCTGTCATGCAGCGCGTTGGCATACGTGCTGAACCGATCGATCAGCGCCGCGAGATGGTCGGCAACGGCATAGGTGTCGGTCGGATAGGGCGTCAGCTTGGTCATCGAGGCGACCGTCTGCGTGGTGCCTAGCGCGGTGCCGCCAAGCTGCACGGCCCGCTCGGCCATCGTGTCGTTCCACTCGTCCTGGTCGGTGCGGAACCCGTCCAGCATCAGGTGGATGCCGATGAACTGCGGACCTTTCAGGTTCCAATGCGCCTGCTTGGTCGCCAGCGCCAGGTCGATACCGTCCGCCAGGCGGGCGTTCAGCAGGTCAATGGCGACGGATTTGGCATTCGTCGGCAGGTTGTTGCGCGTGCGGTGCATGCGATGCGCCTGGGCGGGGGCTTTCTCGGTGGTTGCCATTTTAGGGCTCCTCGGGATGTGTGGCCCCCGAACGCGACGGCACGCCTGTCGTTTCCCCGGGGCACCTACGGATCAACCAGCGCCGCCAGGTCATCCGGCAGCGACACCGCGAAGGTCAGCTTGATGGTGCGGCCGATCAGCCCCGGCAGGCCATCCACGCCGAAATCCTGTCGGCGCAGCGTTCCGACCGCCGTGACAACCTGGCCGCTGCGTCGGGCCGAGAGCTCCAGCTTGCGGGTTACCCCGTGCATGGTCAGCATTCCCGCCGCGTGGCCGCCGGCGCAACTGCCTTGGTAGGTGAGCGTGGGAAAGTGCGGTGCGTCCAGCAGCTTCGGCCCGGCGGCCGTGCGGGCGCGCTCCGGATCAGCCATCTCCAGGCTGGACACGTCGATATTCAAGACGACGGTGCAATCCTCCGCATGGCTGGGGTCGACCTGAAGTTGGCCGGTGAAGCGAGTAAAATGGCCGGCGATCGGCCACAGGCCCATGGCGTAGCTGGTGAACTCGGCACGCGTAGCGGGCGGGGTCAGGGGGACCTGGCGGATTTCAGCGTAGGCTGGGGCAGGAAGATAAGTAAGACAAGCAAGCAGTCCCCTTTTGAAAAGAAGGACGAAACAACTTCTGCGTCCTGGCAATTGTCGGCAGTCGGGCTGTCCAGGAACGCCGACGCGCTGCAGCGGCGGAGAAGCAAAAGTTTTTTGCTTCTTTTTTTCAAAAAAGAAGGCCTTTCTTCCTTCAACCACGCCCGTTCCTTCCGACACGCAGACCAGCTATGTGCCTTATACAGCCAAGTTCGGAGAAGAGTGCATGGGCCTACGCGGTAAAGTCGCCATAGTTACCGGCTCGACAAGCGGGATCGGCCTAGGCATTGCCCGCGCGTTGGCCGCAGACGGTGCGGCGATTCTGCTCAACGGCTTCGGCCCAGCCGACGCCATCGCTAAGTTGCGCGAGGAGCTGGCGACCAATCACGGCGTGCAGGTTCACCACTCCGGCGCGGACATGACGAAGCCGGACGAGATCGCCGCCATGGTCGCCTACGCACACAGCGCGCTGGGCGGCGCCGACATACTGGTCAACAACGCGGGCATCCAGCACACTGCCACGATCGCGGACTTCCCTGCGGAGAAGTGGGACGCGGTGATCGCCATCAACCTGTCTGCCGCGTTCCACGCCATGCAAGCGGCGATCCCAGGGATGAAGGCCGTGGGATGGGGCAGGATCATCAACATCGCCTCTGCGCACGGCCTGGTGGCAAGCGCGCAGAAATCCGCCTACGTGGCTGCCAAGCACGGGCTGGTAGGGCTGACGAAGGTCGCAGCCATCGAGTTGGCCAGTGCCGGCATCACCTGCAACGCGATCTGTCCTGGCTGGGTGCTGACACCGCTCGTCCAGGCGCAGATTGACGCCCGTGCCAAGGCGGCCGGCCGCTCGGTTGCTGACGAAGAGCGGGCGCTCCTGGCGGAGAAGCAGCCTATGCTGCGCTTCACGCAGCCGGAGCAGATCGGCGCCCTGTGCGTGTTCCTGTGCTCGGACGCCGCCGCCACGATGACGGGCGCGCCGGTCTCCATCGATGGCGGCTGGACGTCGCAATGAGCATCCTTGTCACCGGAGCAGCCGGCTTCATCGGCTATCACGCGGCCGTTGCCTTGCTCGCGCGCGGTGAGTCGGTGATCGGTGTGGACAGCCTGAACGACTACTACGACGTGCGGCTGAAGCAGGCCCGTGTGGCGCGGCTGGCCGGACCGGCGTTCCGCTTCGTGCAGGCGGACGTGTCCGACCGGGCAGCAATGTTCGCGCTGGCCACCCCGGACATCACGCATGTGCTGCATCTGGCCGCACAGGCCGGCGTGCGATTTTCCATGGTGGATCCCTATGCCTACGTGACGGCCAACGTGATGGGCCAGGTCGTGATGCTGGAGTTCTGCCGGCTGCTGCCGAG
>CAXTVW010000321.1:0-2533 GCA_964247675.1 uncultured Acetobacteraceae bacterium | reverse complement strand
ACCGTCTCCAGCATGCCCCCGGCATGATCCACGATGCGCATGTGGTGATCCGTATCGCCAAACAGGCTCTGGATCATCGTCAGGCGCTTGAAGTAATGCCCGGCCCGATATTCCATCGTAACGCCGATGCCGCCGTGCAGCTGCACCGCCGTCTCGCCCACGAACTTGGCCGAGTTGTTGATCTGCACCTTGGCGGCCGACAGCGCGCGGCGCCGCTCGCGCGGATCCTCCGAGGTGGCCATCATGGCGGCAAAATACGTCATGCTGCGCGCCTGCTCCAGCGCGGTGAACATATCGACAGCCTTGTGCTGCAGCACCTGGAAGCTGCCGATTGGCACGCCGAACTGCTTGCGCGTCTTCAGGTAATCCAGTGTCAGCGCATGCAGTGATGTCATGGCGCCCACGGCTTCGGAGCACACCGCGGCGATCGCGATGTCGATCACGTGCTCGATCAGCTCGCCGCCATGGTCCAGCTTGCCCACAATCGCGCTCTCCGGCACTTCCACGCCGGCGAAGGAGATGGCGGCACCGCGCTGGCCGTCCTGCGTTGGGAAATCGCGCTTGGAAATGCCCGGCGCGTCCGCATCGACCAGGAACAGCGTGATGCCGTGGTGGTCCCGCCGGCTGGCGGACGCGGTGCGTGCGCTGACGATCAGCTTCTGCGCGCTGTCGCCGGACAGCACCACGGACTTGTCGCCCTCGATGGTGTAACCCTTGTCCGTCTTCTTCGCGTGCGTGCCGACGTCGAACAGATCGTAGCGCGCCTGGCGCTCCACATGGGCGAACGCCACGCGCAGCGAGCCGTCGGCGATTTTCGGAATGCACGCCTCGCGCTGCGCAGCCGTGCCGCCAAGCCGCAGCAGGTTGCCGCCGATCACGATACTGGCCAGATACGGCTCTAATGCGAGGCCACGGCCGATGGCCTCCATCACCACCATCGTTTCCACCGGGCCGCCGCCGAAGCCGCCATCTTCCTCGCTGAACGGCAGCGCGGTCAGGCCTAGCTCGGCATATTTGCCCCACAGCTCCTCGCTGAAGCCTGGGCCTTGCGCCTGGGTTGTCTTGCGCTTGCCCAGATCGTCATAGGCCGGGCCGATGAGACGGTCTATGCTGTCTTTCAGCATGCGTTGCTCGTCGCTGTACTCGAAGTCCATGGGATTGCCCTAGGAGAGAAAGGAAGAAAGGCCTTCTTTTCTGAAGAAAAGAAGCAAAAGACTTTTGCTCCCTGTCGGCGGCTGCTGAAACAGCCGCCGACAGGGAGCAAAAGCTTTTTTGGTTCTTCTCGAAAAAGAACTGCTTGCCTAGCTCTAGAAACCAAGCACCGCCTTGGCAATGATGTTCCGCTGTATCTCGTTCGATCCGCCATAGATCGAGACCTTCCGGTAATTGAAATACTCCGGCGCCGCCGTGTCTGCCCAGCCGAAGCCGTCCGGCAGGTCGTTCTTGCCCTCGGCGATCTCCTCGTTGCTGTCGTGATACGCCAGCGCGAAAGGACCGGCCATCTGCAGCGCCAGCTCGGTGGTCGCCTGCTGTATCTCGCTGCCCTTGATCTTCAGGATGGAGCTCGCCGGGTTCGGCTTGTTGCCGTGGTCGCGCTCGGCGGCCACCACGCGCAACTGCGTCATCTCCAGCGCCTTCAGCTCGATCTCCACGGCGGCCACCTTGTGGCGGAACGCCTCGCTATCCCACAGCGCGCCGTCTCCGGCCGGCACGGATCGTGCGATCTCGCGTATCCGGCGCAGGCGCGCCTTGCTGGCGCCGATGCGCGCGATGTTGCTGCGCTCGTTGCCCAGCAGGAACTTGGCGCAATCCCAGCCGCGGTTCTCGGTGCCAACCAGGTTGCCGTAAGGCACGCGCACGTCGTCGAAGAACACCTCGTTCACCTCGTAATCGCCGTCGATCAGCTGGATCGGCCGCACCGTCACGCCCGGCGTCTTCATGTCCACCAGGATGAAGCTGATGCCTTCCTGCTGCTTGCGCGCTTCCGGATTGGTGCGCGCGAGCACGAAGATCCAGTCCGCCCATTGGCCGAGCGTGGTCCAGGTCTTCTGGCCGTTGATCACCCACTCGTCGCCCTCGCGCACCGCCTTTGTCTTCAGGCTGGCGAGGTCCGATCCGGCGCCTGGCTCGGAGAAGCCCTGGCACCACCAATCGTCTATGTTGGCGATACGCGGCAGGTAGTGCGCCTTCTGCTCCTCGGTGCCGAAGGCCGCGATCACCGGGCCCACCATGTGCGTGTTGAAGGGCAGCGGAGTCGGGCAGTTCTCGCTCATCATCTCCTCGTTGTAGATGTAGAGCTGGATCGGGCTCCAACCTTTGCCGCCATACTGCACCGGCCAGTGCGGCACAGCGTAGCCGTGCTTGTTCATGATGCGCTGGCTCTCGACCCACTCTTCCTTGTTCACGTGGCGGCCGGAGCCCAGGCGATTGCGGATTTCGGCCGGGATGTTCTCGCGGAAGAACGTGCGCATCTGGTCGCGGAAGGCGACCTCTTCTGGGGTGAAGCGTAGGTCCATGGGGTGGGCTCCTGATA
>CAXTVW010000320.1:0-2604 GCA_964247675.1 uncultured Acetobacteraceae bacterium | reverse complement strand
GACGTGCCGTTCCGCACCGTGGTGATACACGGCCTGGTGCGTGACGAGCGCGGCCAGAAGATGAGCAAGTCCAAGGGCAACGGCATCGATCCGCTCAGCCTGATCGACGAGTACGGCGCCGACGCGCTGCGCTTCGCCGTCTGCCAGCTCACCGGCCCGGGCCGCGACATCAAGCTGGGTGCGGCCCGGGTGGCCGATGCGCGCAGCTTCGTCACCAAATTGTGGAACGCCGCGCGCTTCTGCGAGATGAACGGCGTGGCCCCGGTGCCCGGCTTCGATCCCGCCACCGCCACCACCCCGCTGTGCCGCTGGCTTCTGGACGCCACCAGCACGGCCATCAGCGAGGCCGATGCGGCACTCGCCGCCTACCGTTTCGACGACTACGCCGCCGCCTGCTACCGCTTCACGTGGAACATCTTCTGCGATTGGTTCGTGGAGCTGGCCAAGCCGGTCCTGCTCGGCCCGGAGGGCGCGGACAAGGACGAGCTGCGCGCCACCGCCGCCCACGTGCTGGGCGTGCTGCTGCGCCTGCTGCACCCGATAGCCCCGTTCGTCACCGAGGCGTTGTGGGACGGCTTCGGCTACGGCGCGAAGCTCAGCCTGATACGTGCGCCCTGGCCCGCACCCGCCGCGCTGGGCGACGCCGCCGCCCGCGACGAGATAGACTGGGTGATACGCTTCATCACCGCCATACGCGTGGTGCGCGCCGAGATGAACGTGCCGCCCTCGGTGAAGGCGCCGGTCATGCTGCGTGACGCAGCGCCCCAAACGCAGGTGCGCGCGGCCCGGTGGTCGGACGCCGCCGCCCGCCTGGCGCGCGTTTCCGAGATCGCACCCGCACCCGAGCAGGCGCCGTCCGGCAGCGCGCAGATCGTGCTGGACGAGGCGACCCTGTTCCTGCCGCTGGCCGGCCTGATCGATCTGGACGCCGAGCGCGCCCGCCTCGCCCGCGAACGCGACCGCGCCGCCGGCGACCGCGAGAAAGTCCTGCGCAAGCTGGACAACGCCGACTTTGTTTCGCGCGCAAAACCAGAGGTGGTGGAGGAAAACCGCGAGCGCGCGCGCGACGCGGGACGCGAGATCGAACGCCTGGAGAGCGCGCTTGCACGCCTGCGTTGAACATAACGGCCACATCATTACAGAAAAAGCGGCCTCCCGGCCGCTTCGTTCACACTTCGCTATCCCAGATCGTCTATTAGAATGATCCGTCGCCCGCGCGGGCTGACGATCTGACCATCGGGGTGGGGCAAATGCTCGAGGAGCTGATCGATGCCTGGCTGAAGGCGCCCACGCATCGGCTTGCGTTGCGCTTCCCGCCCAGGCTGGAGCAGCGCTTCGAAGCTGACACCGGCGCCGAACGTAGCCGCTCGATGATGGTCTTTGGCGCTTTCGGCTATCTTTTCGGCACCATGCTGTTTCCCGTGCTGCAGGCCAATGTTCCGGACGTGGCCGGGCTCTGCCGCCTGCTTTATCTGGAGATCGCGATGCCGCTCGGATTTGCCGTCGCGGCCTCGATGTGGCTGCGGCCGCCGAACGCGCTGCGCGAGGGACTGACGCTACTGGCTAACGCCGTCTGCATCTGCGTCACGATGTATCTCTGCGCCGTCAGCCACACCACCTACATGCCGCTCTTCGTGGCCAGCGTGGCTGTGCTGCTCGTCTACAGCACGATAGGCGTCCAGCTCCGGTTCCCCTACGCGCTTGCGGCCACGGTCCTGATCGTGGTGGCCTACGCGTTGGCCTTGCAGATGCGCGCGGACATTTCGCCAAGTGAACAGCGCAGCCTGGTCGGCATCGCCGCCGCCACCGCGGTCTACCTCATGCTGGCCAACTGGCGGCTGGAGCGGGCGCACCGGCGCAGCTACCTGATGATGCTGCGCGAGCGCCTGCAGCGCCAGGATCTCTCGCTGCGCAACATAGAGCTGGACGAGCTGGCCAGGCGCGACCCGCTCACTGGGCTCGCGAACCGCCGCGCCTATGATTCCTGGCTCGTCGCCGCCTGGGCGCAGGAAGCGTCTGCCGAAAAGGCCGTGAGCGACAAGATCGGGGCACAGATAAGCGGGCCGGAAAAGACCGGCCGCGGCCGGCTCGGCCTGATCGTCATCGACGTGGACCGCTTCAAGGCTTTCAATGACTTCTACGGCCACGCGGCGGGCGACTCCTGCCTCAAGAAGATCGCCGTCTGCCTGCGCGAGCAGTTGCGCGGGACCACGGACCTCGTGGCCAGGCTCGGCGGCGAGGAGTTCGCCGTGCTTCTGCCGTCCCTGTCGGAAGCCAATTGCGCGGACGTGGCCGAACGCATGCGCCTGGCCGTGCAACGCCTGGAACTGCCCCATTCGGGCCTTGGTCCGCACGGCCTGGTCACCGTCAGCGCAGGCGTGGCCAGCACGCTCATCTCGCCCGCCCAATCCCCTGCCGTCCTGTTCGAGGCGGCCGACAGTGCGTTATACGAGGCCAAGATTTCCGGCCGTAACCGCGTCTGCGTTGCCACTTCGGCACCGAACCTTTCCGACCCCTTGCAGGCTTTGGCCGGTTGATAAAGTGAAAGTAAGCAAGGCCTTCTTTTTTGAAAAAAAGAAGCAAAAAACTTTTGTTCCCCCCGCA
>CAXTVW010000319.1:0-2618 GCA_964247675.1 uncultured Acetobacteraceae bacterium | reverse complement strand
ACCTCGCCAGCCCCGCCATGGCGGTGGCCGCCGCCGTTACCGGCACCATCGCCGACGTTCGCAAGATCTAGCGGAATCCAAGCCATGCAGCCCTTCACCCTGCTGACCGGCCCGGCCGCGCCGCTGATGCAGGCCAACATCGACACCGACGTGATCATACGCATCGAGCGCCTGACGCAGGGCGACCCTGCCAGGTTCGGTGACTACGCGCTCGAGGCGCTGCGCTACCGGCCGGACGGCACCGAAGACCCGGACTTCGTGCTCAACCAGGCGAAGTTCAGGGGCGCGCCGATCCTGCTGGCCGGCCCCAATTTCGGCTGCGGCTCGTCGCGCGAGGGGGCGGTCACGGCCCTGGCGGCCCTCGGCCTGCGCTGCATCATCGCCGAGAGCTTCGGCGACATCTTCTTCAGCAACTGCTTCCAGAACGGCTTGCTGCCGGTCCGTCTGCCGGAAGCCGCCGTGCTGCAAATGGCCGCCGAGGCCCTGGACCGGCCTGAGCCCTTCACCGTCGACCTGCATAGGCGGTGCATCGTCAGCCCCAGCGGCACCGAGCACGGCTTTGCTATTGACGAACTACGCCGGACTGCGTTCCTGGAGGGCCTCGACGACATCGGACTGACTTTGAAGCACGCCGCCGACATCACTGCCTGGCAAAGCGCCGACCGGCACGCACGGCCATGGGTGTGGGACACCGCGGGCCGCCTGCAGGCGGCCCCTGAAGCAGGGTGACGTCACGGCCGCGGCCAGGTGCCGTGCCCGAGACCGAACCTGCCGATACGGTTGTCGGATACGCCATCAACGCCCTTCGGGACGCGATCCGCGAGGGCAGGCTCGCCCCCGGCCAGCGCCTCGTGGTGGCCGACCTGACCAGCATGCTGGGGGTGAGCAACGGACCGGTGCGCGAGGCGATCCGTCGGCTGACCGGGGAAGGTCTCGTCGAGATCGTGCCGCATCGCGGCGCCGCGGTGCGCGTGTTCGACAGCGCCGACCTGCGCGAGATCTTCGACATACGCGAGGTGCTCGAAGGCCTGGCGGCACGGCTGGCCGCCGAGCGCACCGGGGCCGCTTGCCGGCATCCCGAGCTGGCGGCCATGGTCGTCGACATGCGGGCTATCCTGGAGGACGGCCTTGCCTACATCGCGCATAACCGCACGTTCCATAAGCTCATCTACACGCTGGCCGGCAACGCGCGGCTCAGCGAACAGGCAGGCCAGCTGACGCTGCCGCTGTATCGCTGGCAGTTCCACACGTTGATGGATCCCGCCTACGCGCGCGTCTCCGCGTCCGAGCACGAGGAGATCGCAGCTGCCATCCTGGCGGGCGACGGTGCGCGCGCCGAGCGGGCGATGCGCAACCATGTCGGCAGCTCCGGGCGTGCGATGATCGACGCGGCACGCGAAGCAGAAGCACGGCGCGCAGAGGTGACTCACCGAGCCCACAGCCTAAGGGTCGGGCGGTCAGCGTCCTGAGCGTCTCAAGGCGGCGCTACGAGGCTGCCGTCGAAGAGGTCAGCGTTTGATAGGGCGCGCTCCTGTGGAGGGACGAGACGGAAGCTTTGGCCGGAAGCGGAAGGTCTGCTTGAGCCGGAGCGCACCAGAAAAGCGGACGCAACATCGGCGTCATTCTGACGACCTCAATCAATCATTCGCACTAGCCCGGCGACATAGCGAGCTTGTCGAGAAGTTCGGTCAGCAACAGCCGTTCGCCGGGTGTCAGCATCTCCGCCGCCCCGAGATGCGCGCGAAGCCCAATCGCGAGCGGCGTCAGGCTGTCCAGTTGCCGCTTCGAAAGGTTGCGGACGACAGCGGCAAGAACGGCCTCACGTGCGACGGTCGACAACTGGCCGTCACGTTTCTCTCCTGGCACGGCCAGCAGCGTCGTGATCGTTCCGACACCCGTTGCATGGATGAGTGCGACCGCCTGCTCGACCGCCATGGTCAGGCGCCCCGCGCGGGCAATCCGTTCGACGCGCGCGCGCAGGATGGCGATGCCCGCCAGCGCGGCAGGTGATGGCGAGCGCGTCGCGTCGATGTCGTTCATGATCGCGAACACCGCCGGATTTTGGAGGCCGAACGCGACGTAGGCGTCCCATGCGTCGCGCAGATCCTTGACCGGATCGGCATGCGGGACCGCCGCCGCTTTCCCGGCGATGAAGGCGGCAAGCCCATGTTCCGCGACGGCGTCGAGCAGACCGCGCTTCTCGCCGAACAGCCGATACAGGGTGGGCGCCTGCACGCCCGCGGCGGCGGCCACGGCGCGCGTCGTCAACGCGGCCAGGCCGCCTGTGGCGATGAGACTGGTTGCGGCCTCCAGTATTCTGGCGCGGGTGTTCGGTGCGGTCGGCTCACCTGATCGGTCGGTCATGCGGCATCCTTATCACCGCTAACGGGGAAGTGGTATCGGCGTTTGCACGGCGCTAATATCGCTGCTATCAACTTGGCCGTTCCACTAATCTGGAGGGCCGAGTGATGATCGTCGTTACGGGAGCCAATGGGCAGCTGGGCCGCGCGGTCGTGGAGGGCCTGCTGCGTCGTCTCTCCGCCGATAGGATCGTGGCAAGCGTGCGCGATCCGGCGAAAGCGGCCGCTCTCTCCGCACGCGGGGTCGAGATCCGGGGG
>CAXTVW010000318.1:0-2656 GCA_964247675.1 uncultured Acetobacteraceae bacterium | reverse complement strand
TCGCAGCCTGGTCGGGGTTTGTGTGTTGCAGGAAGCAGGGCCTGCTTTTCGAGAAAAAGAAGCAAAAAGTTTTTGCGAGCGCTGTCGCGGAGCGTTGAGGCGTGCGTGGAGGAACGCGGCGCGGGGTACGAAGATACCGCCGCGCCGTTCCGAACAGAACCGCGACAGCGCAGATAAAAGCTTTTTGCTTCTTTTTCTCGAAAAAGAAGGCCTTCCTTGCCACCAGCAACCAAAGCGACCCACCGCAGAACAGCTGCCAGCTTCCTCCTCAAAGGGCCACTCCAGCATGTCATTCAAAGTCCAGGTAGGCCCCCAGCAGATAGCGATCCACCAGGGCCGCACCGTGCTCGTCACCGAGCCCGACGGCACGATCGCCAGCCCGGGCGAGCGCGGGCTGTATTTCAACGATACGCGCCTGATCAGCAGTTGGTCCCTGTACGCGGACGGCGAGACGTGGGACCTGCTGAACGGTGGCGCGGTGAATTACGACGTGGCCCGCATACATTTGACCAACAAGGCGCTTGCCACGGCTGCCGGACCGGTGCCGGAGCGCACCCTGGGCCTGGTGCTGAGCCGGCTGATCGAGAACGGCGTGCATGAGGACATCGACATCACCAACCACGGCATGGGGCATGTCTGCTTCAACCTGGAAATCGGCATGCGCTGTGACTTCTCAGACGTGTTCGAGGTGAAGTCAGGCAAGGCGATACGCCGCGGCAGTGTTTCCACCGTCTGGTCGCAGGAGAAACAGAACCTGCGTACCGCCTACGTGCACGCGGACTTCGAACGTTGCGTGAGCGTGCACGCCAAGCTCGATGGCGAGATGGGCTATGCCAACGGGCGCATGACGTTCATCGTCGAACTCGCACCCGGGCAGACCTGGCATTGCTGCCTGTTCTACGATCTTTGCGACGGCGAGCACACGAAGCCCGCGCCTTTGCGCTGCGCGCACGACAGCGACCCTACGGCCAAGGCCACAAAGGCGTTGGAGGCGTGGAAGGATGGCGTGATGCGCATCATCACCTCCAACGAGGAGCTGTACCGCACGTTCCACCAGGCGGTTGACGACATGGCGGCACTTCGCCTGCCGCAGCAGGAAGGCGACGCGATGAGCTTCGTGCCGGCCGCCGGCCTGCCGTGGTTTACCGCATTGTTCGGCCGTGACAGCCTGATCGCCTCCCTGCAGACGATGCTCGTGTATCCAGAGTTCGCCACGACCACGCTGGACGTTCTCGGCCAGTATCAGGCGACAGAGCGCGACGATTACCGCGACGCCGAGCCTGGCAAAATATTGCACGAGATGCGCTTCGGCGAGCTGGCGCATTTCAAGCTGATCCCGCACACGCCGTATTACGGCACGGCGGACGCCACGCCTCTGTACCTGATCACGCTGCACGAGGCGTGGCTGTGGACCGGCGACCGCGCTTTGCTGGAGCGACAGCTTCCCGTGGCGGAGCGCTGCCTTACCTGGATAGACGAATGGGGCGACCGCGACGGCGACGGTTTCCAGGAATACCAGACGCGTTCCACGCAGGGCTACGAGAACCAGAGCTGGAAGGATTCCGGCGACGCCGTCTCCTATCTCGACGGCACGCTGGTGCGCGGTCCCAAGGCGCTTTGCGAACTGCAAGGCTACGTCTATGATTCCTGGCAGCGTATGGCGGACGTGTTCGATGCACTCGGCAACCCGGACCGCGCCATCGCCCTGCGCGCGAAGGCGAAAACACTGTACGACCGCTTCAATGAGGTGTTCTGGGACGAGGACGCGGGCATCTACGCCTATTGCCTGGACGGCGAGAAGAAGAAGGTGCTCAGCGTCGCCTCGAACATGGGGCATTGCCTGCTGTCCGGCATAGTGCCGCCGGAGCGTGCCGCACGCGTGGTGAAGCGGCTGATGGCGCCTGACATGTGGTCCGGCTGGGGGATACGCACGCTGTCATCCGATCACCCGCGCTACAACCCGTATTCCTATCAGAACGGCGCGGTCTGGCCGCACGACAACGCCATCATCGCCGCCGGCTTCCGGCGCTACGGTTTCGCCGCAGAAGCCGGCCAGATCGCACGCGACCTCAACGAGGCGGCGAGCCACTTCCTGCTCAACCAGATGCCGGAGCTGTATGCCGGGCTGACGCGCGAGCCCACCGGCTTCCCCGTGCAGTATGTCGGCGCCAACGTGCCGCAGGCCTGGGCCGCGGGATCGATATTCATGATTCTACGCGCGATACTGGGCATACGGCCGGACGCGCCGAACGGAAAGCTGGGGCTGGACCCGGTGCTGCCGCCTTGGCTGCCTGACATCACGTTGTATGGTTTGCGGCTGGGGCAACAAAGTTTCGACATACGCTTCACGCGCACGGATGAGGGCACGGCGTTCGAGGTGCTGCGCGGGGATGCGTCCGCGGTGGTGCAGGCGACGGTGGAGAAGGGAAGTCATACGAATGCGGAAGTTGGGCGCGTGGGGGAGTAGGGAAGGCAAGGCCTTCTTTTTTGAAAAAAGAAGCAAAAAACTTTTATCCCTGCGCATAGGCGGCGTCTCGGTCTCTCCTGCAAACACCGTAACGACGAGAGTCCAATCTGCCGTAATTTTGCGGGCACCAGCCATCTGCTTCGCAGGGCGGGGTAGGACGGTAAAGATAGTATTGAAGCAGGCTTTAAT
>CAXTVW010000317.1:0-2659 GCA_964247675.1 uncultured Acetobacteraceae bacterium | reverse complement strand
GGAAAACCGGTCAAGCTCAGGGCTATCCACGTCCAGCACACCAACAAGCTCGTCCCCCACCACAAGCGGCACGACGATCTCCGATTGGGAGGAGCTGTCGCAGGCGATGTGGCCGTCGAACGCGTGCACGTCCGGCACCACGATCGTCTCCCGCCGCTGTGCCGCGGTGCCGCACACGCCACGGCCGAGCGGGATGCGCGTGCAGGCCGGCAGGCCCTGGAACGGCCCCACGACCAGCACGCCATCCTTCAGGAAGTAGAACCCGGCCCAGTTCAGCCGTGGCACACGCTGGAAGATCAGCGCGGCCATGTTGGCGGCGTTTGCCGTGCAGTCAGTCTCGTCGGCCAGAAGCGCGCGCAGTTCGTCCAGCACGGCTGACGCGTTTGCAGTCAGGCTGGTCACGCAGCGGGTTCGAACTTCAGCGCGGCGCCGTTCATGCAGTAGCGCAGGCCGGTGGGCTTCGGCCCGTCCGGGAACACGTGGCCCAGGTGGCCGCCGCAACTGGCACAATGCACCTCCACCCGGCGCATGCCGAGCGTGCGGTCCTCGGTGGTGGCGACGGCACCATCCACGGGCGCGTAGAAGCTGGGCCAGCCGGAGTGGCTCTCATATTTCGTGGTGCTGTCGAACAGCTTGGTCTGGCAGGCGGCGCACAGGAACTCGCCCTGCCGCTTTTCGGCGTTTAGCGGGCTGGCGCCCGGGCGTTCGGTGCCATGCTCGCGCAGCACGCGGTATTGCTCGGGCGTGAGTTCGGCGCGCCATTCGGCGTCGCTCTTGGTAACGGCAGCGGTGGTGTTCTCGCTCATTGCGGTCCTCCGTGGATGGGGACTGATGTGGGATGCTCGCCAGGCGATTGAAGACGCGGCAGCGCTGCTCCATCAGGCAGGCCCGCGTCAGCGATCGGTCTGCGGTCGGCTGCCGGCGGCGGCCTCCGTGACGCTACTTACCCGTTGAGCTTAGCGAATACCGACGCCCTGGACCGACCCTTCGCCAAACGTTGCGCGAGACGATTATGCTGGGTCGTTCCACGCACCACCAGAACGCATAGGCGACTGGCAGGATTGAAAACGCGGCGAAGAGACGTCCCGATGCGCCGAAGGCAAGCAGCCCTGCCTGGATCACCAGCCAATGCGTCAGGTAAAGGCTGTACGATATGGTTCCAAGCCATTGCGCCCAGCGCGTGTCCAACATCCGGGCATGCCAATCGACATGCGCCAGGCACGCACCGGCCAGAAAGAACAGTCCGTATAGCAGGTCCAGACGCCACACCATCGCGAGCATGACCGTGCCCGCTGCGGCGATCGTGGCGCGCAACAGGCTGCGCCTGCTCCATACGAAAACCGGCATGGCCAGCATCGCCCAGGCTTCGATGAAGAGCGACCAGGCAGGCCGGTCGCTTTCCGCACCCGTGTATGGGGTGGCAACCGGAAACCAGAACAGCCGCGAGAGTGGCACGTGCATGTGCATGATGAGGGCGCCGGCCAGCAACGCGCAGGCGAAAGGCGGCCACAGACGCAGAAACCGGCGAAGCAGGAAAGCGCCGAACCGGCCATCATAGGTTCTGACGAGAACCCAGCCTGACAGCACGAAAAACATCAGGACCGCGATTTGGGCAAGCTTCTGCATTGCGTAAGCCCAGGCGCAATTCTCGCAAAGATGGTAGATCGCCACGTAGACAGCCAGGCAGCCACGCAGGCCGTCGAGCGAATGCAGCCGCGTCGCCGAAGGTCCGGTCCGGGCGTACGCCGCTTCAGAATCCGGAAGCATCAGAGCGACACATGCCCGGCCCCGGCCGGATCGATCTTGTATAAGGCCAGGTTCTGGCTGCTTGCGACCAGGCCCAGACAGGGTGGCAGCGGCCCCGGATCGACGCCATAGGACTGGACCAGGACATAATCGAATTTGTGCGGCCAGTCGAAATGATAGAGCCGGCCTCCTCCCGGCCCGTCCGGAACGTCCGCGCCTGGCGCGTCACGGCGAGTCAGCCCGGTTCGGAGCTGGTCTGGCGTGATAGGCCGCCCGTTTGGCGTGGCGGCGCTCCTGTACTCGGGACGGATATGCACGGAGGACAGGCCACTGAAGAAATACGGCACGAAGGCATCGTGCTCGATCACCGCAACCAACGGCAACTGCCACAGATCGCTGGGTGATCCGGGACTGCCCGGAAGCGTGCGCGCGGCGGTGACGACAAGCAGGCGTGCGCCTTCCGGCAAGGCGTGCAGCACCTGGCGGGTTTCGACCAGCTGCAAATCGTGCCGGCGCAGGATGGTCCAGGAATCGGCCGATTTGACGAAGACAAGCACGGCGACTGCGAGCACGGCGAACCGGTCTGCCAAATGACCGGGAAGCGGCCGGAACGCGGCGGCACCGACCAGAAGCAGCACGCAGACAAACGGCAGGCGCAGATCGGTGCCCCACGTGCTGGCCAGAATGTGCGGTATCGCGAGCGCCCCAAGCCCCACGAGCACGGCCGAGGGCCAAACCGGCGGGGCCAGCCTGAGGCGCGGCAGCAGCAGGGCGCACAGGCCGATAGAGGCGCCCATCACAAGCAACTGCGTCTGATCCGTTACGAACAGGGCCGGTGACGCGAGCGCGAACAGCTTCACGCCGGCATCGCCGAACACCGTGTGCAACGGACCGACATAGCCGGCACCGACGT
>CAXTVW010000316.1:0-2660 GCA_964247675.1 uncultured Acetobacteraceae bacterium | reverse complement strand
AAAAAAGAAGCAAAAAACTTTTGCTCCCACGGCTGCACGAAGGCGCGGCCAAGTCCTGCCAGTGCGCGCGTTGGCAGAACCGAAACGCGCGTTGGTGGCAGCGCCAGGGGGAAAAGTTTTTTGCTTCTTTTTTTCAAAAAAGAAGGCCTTGCCTTCCTCCCCTCCAGCCCCCGTGCTACCGCGCCCGCAACGCCCCAGGAGCCACCCCCTAGATGTCCGAGACAACGCCAGACCCCACCGCCCCGCAGCAGGGCACGCCTCCCCTCGTCGTCAACGTCCAGTACATCAAGGACCTGTCCTTCGAAGTCCCGAACGCACCGGAAATCTACGCCACCCTGCGCAGCCAGCCCGCCGTGCAGATCAACCTGGACGTCCAGGCCCGCGCGCTGCAGGAAGGCCAGAACGTCTATGAAGTGGTTCTGGCTGTGAAGGCCGAAGCGCGCGAGACGCCTGCCGCGGGCACCGCGAACGGCAGCTCAGCCCCCGCCGAAGGCCGCCCGGTATTCATCGCGGAGCTGCAATATGCCGGCGTGTTCACGCTGAACGGCGTGCCGCCGGAAGCCGTCGAACCGCTGCTCCTCATCGAATGCCCGCGCCTGCTCTTCCCGTTCGCCCGCTCCGTGCTGTCGGACGTGACGCGCGAAGGCGGCTTCCCGCCCGTGCTGCTGCAGCCGATCGATTTCGTGGGACTCTGGCAGAGCCGGCGTCAGCAGGCTGGTGCCGCGCCGCAGGTGTCGGCGCCGAACTGAGGGCAAGGGAGCCAGCAGTCCTTTTTTGAAAAAAAGGACCAAAAAACTTTCATCTCCCCGCATCTGCATCAGTCGCGTGCCACCGGCGAGCATTCGCTTTACAGCGTCGGGGGAGCAAAAGTTTTTTGCTTCTTTTTTTCAAAAAAGAAGGCCTTCCTTCCTTTGCGCTCCAAGACGCCCGCATTGCACCTAGCCGAAATCCACATCTTTCCCGTCAAGGCGCTCGCCGGCGCAAGCCTCCTCGCCGCCGATTGCGAGCCCTGCGGTCTGCGCGAAGACCGCCGCTGGATGGTCGTCGACCACAACAACCGCTTCCTGACCCAGCGCGTGCTGCCGCAGATGGCGACCATCGTGGCGGACACGACCCCGGAGGGCCTGCGCCTGTCGGCACCAGGACGGGCGCCGATGGAGGTCGCCAACCCCGGTCTCGGCGAGCCGCCCGAGCCGGTGGTGGTGTGGCGCGACACCGTGCTGGCGGCGCCGGCCGGCGCGCCGGCGAACGCCTGGATCAGCGCCGCACTCGGCCAGGCCTGCCGCCTGGTGCATCTGCGCGATCCGGGCGCCCGCGTCTCCAGCTCGGCGTTCGCGCTGCCGGGGGAGACGGTGAGTTTCGCGGACGGTTTTCCCGTGCTCCTCACCTCGGCCGGCTCGCTGGCGGACCTGAACACCCGGCTCGCCGTGCCGGTGCCGGTCAGCCGGTTCCGCGGCAACCTGGTGATCGGCGGCGCGCCGGCCTGGGCGGAGGACACCTGGCGGCTGATACGCATAGGCGGCGCCACGTTCCGCGTGGCCAAGCCATGCGAGCGTTGCATCGTGACGACGATCGACCAGGCCACCGGCGAGCGGCCGCAGCGCATGGAGCCGCTGCGCACGCTGGGCCAGTTCCGCCAGGAGGAACGCGGCATCATGTTCGGCCAGAACCTGGTCCCGGTCGTGCTCGGGCGGGTCTCGGTCGGGGATGCGATCGAGGTGCTGGAGAGCGGCCCGCCCAACGTCAACCCGCTGTAGGCAGACGCTTCACCAAGTTTAATGGGCTGACCACCAAGGGCACCAGGAACGCCAGGCGGCCCGACAGCCCTGAACGGCGCACGTCGCCGGCAGCCATCCTGAACAGCCGGGCGCGAACGCCCCGCCGCCGCAGGATGCGGACGCGAAATCGGATACTTTCCAATCAAGGACTGCTTGCTTCCGCCTTGCACCCAACTGGGCTAGCCTGCATACCCCGCCGAAACCGGAGCCCCGTCCGCCCACCATGATGTATTTCAGCCGCGGCAAGTCCGCAGCCATTCTGGGTGTCTGCCTGCTCGGCCTGCTGCTGTGCCTGCCGAACTTCCTGCCCGCGCCGGCCGCCTGGGTCCCGTGGCGACGCGTGCATCTCGGCCTGGATCTGCGCGGCGGCAGCTATCTGCTTATGCAGGTGGACATGGACGCGGTGCAGCGCGAGCGGCTGGATGCGCTCGCCGACGGCGCCCGCGCCACTTTGCTGCACGAGCATGTCGGCTACCAGAACCTGGCCGCCGAGGCCGCCAACCAGCGCGTGTTCCTGCACCTGCGTGACCCGTCCCAGCATGACGCGGCGATGCGGGCGTTGCGCGCCATGCCGGCCAACACGCCTGGCGAGTTCACCGTCTCCGACCTGGCCGGCAACAACATCGCCATCACCCTGTCCCAGGCCGCTCTCGTACGGACCGCATCGGACGCGGTGGAACGCTCCATCGAGATCGTCCGCAAGCGCATCGACGAGACAGGCGTGGTCGATCCGCAGATCACCAAGCAGGGCGACGACCGCATCGTGGTCCAATTGCCTGGCGTGGAAGACCCGAACCGGGTGAAGGAGCTGCTCGGCAAGACGGCCAAGATGACCTTCCACCTGCTCGACGAGACGGCCATCCCCGGCGCGCCTCCCGGGCC
>CAXTVW010000315.1:0-2685 GCA_964247675.1 uncultured Acetobacteraceae bacterium | reverse complement strand
AAAAAAGAAGCAAAAAACTTTTGACTGCGCTGTCGCGGACTTTGTCCATGAGTCCGCCTTAGTTTTTTGCTTCTTTTTTCAAAAGAGAAGGCCTTTCTTCCCTTTCTCCAACGCATGCAGCAAATTCCCCGCCGCCGAACGCGTAACCGCTATCTCGTAGGCCTCACCAGCAACGCGCCAGATACGCACATCCAGATGCCCGGCTCGCGTGAGCGCCAGATCGCCAACCTGGAAAACACTCTTCTCAAGATCGATAGGCACCACACGGGCCAGCCACTCGCGGACGCCCGCGCCGGACGCGCGCCAGGTGGCCCACATGTCGCTCTGGTCGGTGACGGCAGCCAGGCCGTCCAGCGTTCGCGCCAGGCGCGCGGGCAGGTTGGCGCCGGCATCGCCGGAGGCGAGAAAACGAGTGGGGGCGATGCAGGCGAGAGTGATTGGCCCGGCCTGGAGAAAGCTGGCTTTGCTCGGCACCGATGCGCCGAATTCGGCCGCCAGCGCGCTGTGCAGCGCGGCTTCATCCCGGAAGCTGGCGATACCCGCAACCGAGCGCGGCGGGACGGGGCTGAGGTCAGGCATGCAGCGCGCTGTTCTCGGGATCGTAGAAATGGGGTGCTACGATTTCCACGCCTGTTTCGATGCCTTGCAGCGGGCTGACGGCGCGGAAGGTTCGTCCCGTGTGCTGCGATCCGCCGTTCAGCAGCGCCAGGCCGATCCAGTGGCCGAGCGTGGCGGAAAAGGCGACGGAGGTGACATGGCCGTGGTCATGCGCGGCGGTGGATGGGCTGCCGTCCGGGATCAAATGGGCGCCGGCTTGCAGGCTGGCGCCGGACGAGAGGGGGCGCAGGCCGACGAGGGCCGGCCGGTCCGCGGCGAGCAGTTCGGGGCGTTGCGAAAGGGTGCGGCCGACGAAATCCTTCTTCTTCAGCATGCGGCCCAAGCCGAGATCGGCCGCCGTGGTCTGGCCATTCAGCTCCGCGCCGACGAGGTGACCCTTTTCCAGCCGTAGCACGTTCAGCGCTTCGAGCCCGTAAGAGGTGGCGCCGGCGCCCAGCAATGCCTCTGCCAAAGCAGCACCCTGCGACGCGGGCACTGCGAGTTCAAAGGCCAGCTCACCGGAAAACGAGATCCGGAAGATGCGGGCGGGGGTGCCGCCGGCGATCGTGGTACCCGTGGCGCCCAGAAACGGCAATGCGGTGTCGCTGATGTCTGTTGCTGCAGCAACAAGCTTGCCGAGCACCTGGCGTGCTTGCGGGCCGGCGAGGGCGAACTGCGCCCACTGGTCGGTGACCGGCTCGATGCAGAAATCGAGGTCCGGCTTCAATACCTGCCGGCAGAAATCGAGGTGGCGCAGCACGGGTGCCGCATTGGCGCTGCTGGTCGTCAGCAGGAAATGCGTGGGGGCCAGGCGGGTGACGGTGCCGTCATCGAAGACGAAGCCGTCTTCGCGCAGCATGATGCCGTAGCGGGCGCGGCCGGGTGCCAGTGTGGAGATCGTGTTGGCGTATACGAAGTCCAGGAATGCGGCGGCGTCGGGGCCCTGGACGTCTATCTTGCCGAGCGTGCTGACGTCACAGAAGCCAGCGGCCTGGCGCACCGTGCGGACCTCGCGGTTGATCGCGTCCTGCGGGGTTTCGCCTTGCCGCGGGAAATGCGTGGCGCGCAGCCACTCGCCGGCTTCGATGAACTCTGCGCCGTGCTGCGCGGCCCAATCATGCGCGGGCGTGCGACGCGTTGGGCGGTACTGCACGCCGCGATGGGCGCCGGCGAGCGCGCCGATTGCCACCGGCGTGTAGGGCGGGCGAAACACGGTTGTGCCGGTCTGCGCGACCGTGCGGTTGGTGAGTGCCGCGAGTATGGCCAGGCCGGTGACGTTCGACGTCTTGCCCTGGTCGGTTGCCATGCCGAGCGTGGTGTAGCGTTTCAGGTGCTCCACGGCGGTGAAGCCCTCGCGCGCGGCGAGCGACACGTCAGATGCCGTCACGTCATTCTGGAAGTCGACGAAAGGTTTGCCGCGCGAGCCCGGGACTTGCCAGAGCGGCGTAATGGCGTCGGTCTCTGCGCCCACCGCGGCCTGGGTGCCCAGCGCTTCGGCGAGCAGAAACTGGCCGGCGGCAGCGCCAACCGACTGCATGCCGGGCGGCATCGGGCCGGGGACGAAAGCCGCGATCCTGTCGGACCAGACCGGTTTGCCGCCGTGTTGCGAGCCGAGGTGGACGGCCGGGTTCCAGCCGCCCGACATGGCGAGCAGGTCACACGCCAGCGTGGTACCCTGCGCCTGGTCGCCGAGCGAGACGCGTTTAAGACTTGTGCCGCCTGAAGCTTCGCAAACGGTGGCGTTTGCAAACACCTTTACGCCAAGTGACACGGCGAGCTCCCGGACCGGCTCGGGGAGTTCCGGCCGGCTATCGACCAGGCCCGCGATCTCCACGCCCGCGGCCATAAGATCGGTGATCGTGGTTGCCGCATCATCGTTATTGCAGAACACGACGGCGCGTGTGCCTGGCTTGACGGCGAAACGGTTCAGGTAAGTGCGCACGGCGCCGGCGAGCATGACGCCCGGCGTATCATTGCCGCCGAACACCAGCGGGCGCTCTATGGCGCCGGCTGCGAGCACAGCGCGCGGCGCCACGATGCGCCACAGCCGCTGCCGCGGAAGTTCGCCGGCGGACGCAAGATGATCCG
>CAXTVW010000314.1:0-2691 GCA_964247675.1 uncultured Acetobacteraceae bacterium | reverse complement strand
GACAACTGCCGCGCCATCCTCGCCGACCGCCACCCTGACGTGGTCGAGATGGACGCAGCCTCCCGCACCGGCGTGGACGACGTGCGCGAGATCATCGACGCCACCCGTTTCCGCCCGATGCAGGCGCGCACCAAGGTGTTCATCGTGGACGAAGTCCACATGCTCTCCCGCAACGCCTTCAACGCGCTGCTGAAAACCCTCGAGGAACCCCCGCCGCACGTAAAATTCGTCTTCGCGACCACCGAAATCCGCAAGGTCCCGGTAACCGTCCTCTCCCGCTGCCAGCGCTTCGACCTCCGCCGCATCCCGGTCGCCATGCTGACCGCCCACTACGCCAAGATCGCCGCGGCCGAGGACGTGCCGGTGGAAACCGAGGCCCTAGCCGCCATCGCCCGCGCGGCGGACGGCTCCGTCCGCGACGGCCTGTCCCTCCTCGACCAGGCGATCGCCCAGGGCGTCGGCGAGGACGGCACGGTCTCCGCCGCCTCGGTCGCCAACATGCTGGGCGTAGCCGACCGCGGCGTGGTGTTCGACTTGATGGAGGCCGCGATGGCCGGCCGCACGGCCGACGTACTCGCCATCACGGACCGTGCCTACGCGCTAGGCGCCGACCTGGGCGTGCTGCTAGGCGACCTGCTCGAACTCACCCACACACTGAGCCGCCTGCGCGCCGTGCCCGACCTCCGGCAATCCCAAGAGCTACCCGAAGCCGAGCGCGTACGCGGCGGCGCACTGGCCGACGCACTCCCGATCCCCATACTCGGCCGCGCCTGGCAGATGCTCCTGAAAGGCTGCGCCGAGGTGGAAACCGCCCCAGACCGCCGCGCCGCCGCCGAAATGGTGCTGATCCGCCTATGCCACGTGGCCGACCTGCCGCCCCCAGGCGAGCTCGTCCGCCGCCTACAGAACCAGCCCGCCGGCACAACTCCCGGGCCAGCACCGTCCGGCCCCAGCGGCGGCGTGCGCGCGATGGCAGGCGGCGGCGCGATGCCGCAGGCCGCCTTGGCCCAGGCAGCCACACCACGCCTGGCCAGCTTCCGGGACGTGCTGGCCCTGGTAGCCTCCGAGCGCGAAGTCCTGCTGCACGGCCACCTGCTGCATTCCGTCCACCTGGTCCGCTGGGCGCCCCCGGTGATCGAACTACGCCCTCACGCCGACGCCCCGCGCGACCTGGCCGCCAAGCTCGGCGCCCTCCTTCTGCGCGTCACCGGCACGCGCTGGACGATCGCGCTCAGCACCCAAGGCGGCGAAGCCACCCTCGCCGAGCAAAGCAATGAAGCCGACCGCGCCCGCCGCCACGCCGCCGCCGACCACCCGCTGGTGCGCGCCATCATGGAAGCCTTCCCCGGCGCCAAAATTCAAGCGGTGCACGACCCGGACGCCGACGCCTACGGCCTGCCCGCGCAGGTGCCGCTGGGCGAGCCCGAGGCGCCAGGCTACACCGCCGACGACGAGCTGGTGGAACCACCGGACCTTATGGACGTGCCGATGGAGATGGAGCCGCGCTTCCTGATGGAAGCGCCGCCATGATGGGAGCAATCGAACGATGAAGAACCTTGCAGGGCTGATGAAGCAGGCGTCCCAGATGCAGGAGCGCATGGCCGAGATGCAGGCCCGCGTGGAAGCCATGGAAGTCACCGGCGAGTCCGGCGCCGGCATGGTGAAGATCACGCTCGCCGGCAAAGGCGAGATGCGCCGCGTGCAGATCGACCCAAAGCTGATCGATCCCAGCGAGGCGGAAATGCTGGAAGACCTGCTGGTCTCCGCCCACGCCGAGGCCAAGCGCAAGCTGGACGCGCTGATGGCCGAGGAGATGAGCAAGGTCACCGGAGGCATGGAGCTCCCGGCCGGCTTGAAGCTGCCGTTCTAGAAAGCAAGCAAGGCCTTCTTTTTTGAAAAAAAGAAGCAAAAAACTTTTATCTCCGTCGGGTGCGTCTCGTGGAAGCGCGCGCTCCAGCGGTCCCGCGACAGCGGAGCAAAAGCTTTTTGCTTCTTTTTCTCGAAAAAGAAGGCCTTTCTTCCTTAAGCTTAAGATTCTGTCCTAATGGGCGGCCCAGAACTAGACACCCTCATCCAGATGGTCGCCAGGCTCCCCGGCCTGGGCCAAAGAAGCGCCCGCCGTCTCGTTCTAAAACTCCTGCAATCGCCAGAAACCCGCATGCTCCCGCTCGCCGCCGCCCTGGCCGCCGCCGCACGCGCCGTACGCACCTGCAGCCAATGCGGCAACCTGGACTCCGTCGATCCCTGCAGCATCTGTTCGGATCCCGAGCGGGACCGCAGCATGGTCTGTGTGGTGGAAACCGTGGGCGACCTCTGGGCGCTGGAACGCGCGCGGGTGCATGGCGGCCTCTACCACGTGCTCGGCGGCACGCTGTCCGCCCTCTCCGGCACAGGACCCGAGGACCTCAACCTCGCACCGCTGCTCGCGCGCGTGGCGGAAAGCAACGTCGGCGAGGTGATCCTGGCACTGAGCGCCACCGTGGACGGCGCCGCCACATCGCACTGGCTGACGGACAGGCTGGCCGCCAGCCGGGTGCGCATCACCCGCGTGGCGCAGGGCGTGCCGATCGGCGGCGCACTGGACGTGCTGGATGACGGCACGCTGGCAACTGCTTTGCGCGCGCGGCGCTGATGGTTGAAGAAAGCAAGGCCTTCTTTTTTGAAAAAAAGAAGCAAAAAACTTTTGCTACC
>CAXTVW010000313.1:0-2725 GCA_964247675.1 uncultured Acetobacteraceae bacterium | reverse complement strand
GGGTGGAGGTCCGAGGCGGGTGTCCATGCGCCGGATGGTTGGCCACATTCAGCGGGTTATTGGGCTGCCGCTTCTGGCTACTTCTTTAAGGACACGCCCGGAAAGATCTTTGCTCCGCCGCAGTTGCAGTAGTCTTGTGTCGGCTGACAAACACGCGCGCTGAAAGATGGGGGCGAGGCACACAATACCTCTTCGGAGAACGACAGTCCTATCTACTTCCGCAACGGCTAGTATTTAGGCCGAACAAACATGCAAGCTGACACTGCGGGGGAAGCAAAAGTTTTTTGCTTCTTTTTTTCAAAAAAGAAGGCCTTGCTTGCTTTCTCTACGATAGAAGCCGTGAACGCCGACCCCGGGAAGCGCGCCTTAGCACCGCCCCCATGAAGATAGGAAATCCTGCGCGCATGACACGTCCGGGCGTGGCGTCCTGAACGCTAGAGCTGGCGGCTCGGTGGCCGGGAGCGGCCTCAAGCGGTCCATGGGGTCGATCGGGACGCTGTTCATCACCGTATCGGTGCTGTCGCCGAGCATTGCTGTGTTCATCGTTGGCTCGGACCTGATGCGGCAGGTGGGGACCGGGGTGTTCCTGTGCTTCGCGGCGGCGGCCCTGTTCGGGGTGGCGATGTCCTGCGTTTATGGCGAGCTTGGCGCGGCCTTTCCCGGCGCCGGCGGGGAATACACCATCCTCGGCCGGGTGTTCGGGCGGCACTGGGCGAACGGCGTGCTTGGCTTGAACCTGCTCGGTTTCAGCATATCCCTGGCCCTGTCCGGTTTCGGCGTGGTCAGCTACCTGAGCGCGATCGTGCCAGGCCTGCCCGCGCGGCCAGTGGCGGCTTTGCTGGTGGCGGCTGTCGCTGGCATCGCCGTCCTGCATATTCAAGTCGGCGCTGTGGTCACCGGCGGCTTCCTGGCAGTGGAGCTGCTGGCGCTGGTCATGCTGACCGTGCTGGGCGCCACGCATGCGCACCAGGATCCGTCCGTCCTGCTGCATCCGGTGGTGGCTTCGCTGGCAGATGGGGTGACGGCGCCGACGCTGGCGGGACTGGGCGCGGCCACCGCCGCGGGCATCTACGCCTTCAACGGCTACGGGGCTGCGATCTTTTTCGGCGAGGACATGCGCGACTCGAGCAACGTGGCGCCGGTGGTGCTTCTGGCACTCGGGGCCGGTGTGGTCATGGTCATGCCGCCGATTGCCGCGGTGATCCTCGGCGCGCCTGACCTGCGCGCGTTGTCCGCTTCCCTGGCACCCATTCCGGCGTTCATCGCGCAGGTTGGCGGGCGGGAGCTGGCCCGGCTGATGAGCCTCGGCGTGGCGCTGGCGGTGTTCAACACCATGATCGCCATCGCGCTAATGGCCGGGCGCCAGCTCTACGCCACGGGGCGGGACGGGCTTTGGCCGGGGCCGTTGAGCAAGGCGCTGGCTGCCACGCATGCGCGCTGGGGGTCACCCTGGGTCGCCACCCTGGTGATGGGGGGCTGCGGGCTGGCGAGCTGCCTGCTGGACCCGCACACGCTCGTGCTGATCTCGGGCAACAGCAACGTCGCCACCTACTCCGGCCTGTGCCTGGCGGCGTTGCAGGGCCGGCGGACGGGCGCCAGCGGCGGGGCTACCTGGCGGATGCCTGGGTTTCCGGCTCTGCCGGTGTTGGGGCTGCTGTTCCTGTTGGCGGTGGTGGGGTTCGATCTTTTCGATCCGGCGGGGCGGGTGGGGCTGCTAGTTACTTTGGTGACTGTTGGGGTTTCGGTGCTTGTGTTCTCGCGGTGAGCCGAGCCTTTTCAGGCCGGCGCGGATCAGCGCATTGGGGTGCGTAGGTAAGGTCTGGCATGGAGGAGTGCTGCCGAGCAACTTATCCAGACAACACAACCGCCTCTCTCAGACTGAGTAGCTTGTCCGAGGAACTGCGGCCGCTTGTCGGCGACACTGCCGCCGCCGATAGGCGGTCACGCGGTCAGTTCACAGTGTCGTTCGCCGCCGGCGCCGGGCTGGTGGCCATGACCTGCTTGGGCATCAAAGTATTTGGAGAAAGCGTTATGTTTACGACGCTGTCGTATTTGTTGTCAGCTCCTGTGCTACTGTCAATTGCCCACGCTACGCCGCCAGTGAGGACTCCGCCAAGCACGTCGGCCACCGCAGCACCAGCGACACCGGAGTGGTTCAGGTAGGTTCCTTGCGCGAAACCGTTCTTGTTGCAGACGACGGTGACGTCGTGTTTGGTTTTCTGCACCAAAGTCGACGCAGGCGTGGACTCGATCGAGGCGATGATCGTTCCTTGGCGGGTGAGATCACAATGCGCACCCGGCGGGTTGGTATTGACCGTAATGTTCTGGCTGGTGCCGTCGAAAATGGCGGCGCAGCCGCTCAGTGCAAAAACGCTTAGGAAGAGAACGGGAAGAGGGCGCATGTGAATAATCTCGGCAATGGGATTACGTTACTTAACCGTTTCGTTTGCGATTGACCAGAGGTTTCTTTTTGGAGCTGTGCCTTCATTCAATGAGTCGGCCTTTTGCGACTGTTTTCCTTTCGGCACGGTTGTAAGAGAGCATATGGCCCTACCTTGCTGGCATCCCGACAGCTTCGCCGACCGGGCCGGATACCTGCGGCGCCGCGCGCTGCTGACAAAGGCGACGCGCGCTTTCTTCGATGCGCGCGGTTACCTGGAGGTGGAGACGCCCTATGCGGTGCCGGCGCCCGGGGAGGAGGTGCATTTGCAGACGTTCGCGACCG
>CAXTVW010000312.1:0-2762 GCA_964247675.1 uncultured Acetobacteraceae bacterium | reverse complement strand
CGCTGCGCGGTTTCCGTGTGCTTGGCGCGCAGGTGTTCTGCCAGGTGGTGGCCGGCGTTGCTGTGGCCGGTGCCGTGGCCGACGATGACGATCTGGTTGCCGCCGGCGAGTTCCTTGGAGATCTGCTCGTAGAACGCCGGGTCTTCCGACGCGCGCTGGCCTTGTTCGGCGTCCTGGTCCTTGTGCTTCAGGTGATGGCGGAAGTGGTGCGGATCGTGCGGCTTCAGCGTGTGTTCGGTGACGTCGTGGGAATGGATGTCTATGTGGAATATCCGCGCCTCGTGGTGTTCGATGGCGACGATCATGTCAGGGGCGTTTGGGTCAGTTTTCATGCGGTCGTGAACGGGACTTGATGCAAGGGAGTTCCGCGCAAGCTGCGCTAGGCCGGGCGGGTGGCGAACAGGCCGGTGGCTTCCATCGTCATCACCGCGTCACCGTGCTGGTTGCGGAAGACGTAGTTTCGTTTGGCGGAGCCCATTTCCGGGCGGCTGCGGGAGACGCGGACCTCCTTGGTCTCGCATTCCAGAGTGAGGGCGTCACCGGGATAGACGGGTTTCAGCCAGCGTATGTTGTCGATGCCCGGGGAGCCCAGGGACTGGATGGCGCGCTCCTGCATTTCGTCGACCATGAGGCGCATCGCGTAGCCGCAAGTCTGCCAGCCGCTGATTGACAGCTTCTTGAAGAAGGGGTGGGCCGCGGCGGCGGCGGCGTCCAGATGGAAGGGCTGGGGGTCGTATTTGCGGGCGAAGTCCAGCGCTTCCTCGCGGGTGATTTGTATGGGACCCAGCACGCTGCGGTCGCCCTCGTGCATGTCATCCAGGTAGATCATGGGGTTTCTGCTTCCTCGTCCGGATGGGCACCGGCTGGCGTTACAGGCGACAGGGCCGAGCCGCCGAGCACGAGCGTGCCGGGTTTCTGCCCGCTGCCGACCGCCTGCAGCAGGCGCAGGTTCATCAGCTCGGGGTTACCGCGCAGCAGGCGGGCCGCGTTGGCCAAGGCGCGCAACGCGGCGTGCTCGGCGCGGGCGCGTTCGAGCGCCGCTTCGCCCTCCCGCCTGGCGCGCTCCACATCGGTGAACATGCGGCGTGTTTCGGGCGGGAGCAGCAGGGAGGTGATCTGGACGGGCGACACCGTGCAGCCGGGCACGGCACCCTCGACACGCGCGGCGGCGGCGGCGGCGAGTGCTTCGCGCCCGACGACTATGTCTTCCAGCGGAGCGCGTGAGGCGGCGTGCACGGCGGCGGCGGCGAGCGCCAGCTTGGCGCGCACGATGTGGTCCGTGTCGAAGGCCAGCTTGGCGTCGGTGATTTCGCACAGGGCGGTGAGGGTCAGGCGGAGCGGGAAGCGGTCCGCGCTGGCGCATTCGATGTTTGCTTCGGTGACCCATTGCCGCCGTGGCAGGCGCTCGACCGTGACCTCCTGGAACAGGGCGCCGACGCGGTGCGCGCCGGGCGCCAGCGTGCCTTCGTAACGGCCGTCACGGAACAGCAGCGCCGTCTCCCACTCGTTGACGACGATACGCAAGGGCAACTCCTATTGCAGGCGGGCGAGCGTCCTGCCGCCACCTTCCGCGGCGGGGGTCCGAAACCCGCAAGGCCGGTGGATGGCTGCCCTTGCGGGCTGGCAGCAGGAACGACCCACCAAGGTTCGGAACGCGGCTCCGATTGCCCGCTGGCCGCGCCGCGGAAGCGGCGTCGCGCGGTGCGGAGACGCGTTTTGAGCGAACCGGGCGGGAGGGTGGCGGTAGTTTGGGAGACAAGCAAGGCCTTCTTTTTTGAAAAAAAGAAGCAAAAAACTTTTGCTCCTGACGGCTGCACGTGCGCGCGCGCTGGTTCTGCCAACGCAAGTGTCGGCAGAACCGGGCGAGGCCGTGGTGCAGGCGGGGAGATAAAAGTTTTTTGCTTCTTTTTTTCAAAAAAGAAGGCCTTGCCTTACTCCCGTTTCGGCCAGCGTACCGGTGGGCGCAACTGGGATTCGAGGTGGGGCTGCAGGCGGGTGCGGTCCGGTTCGATGCCGTAGGCTTGGCAGACACGGGCGAAGTTTGCGGAGACGTGATCGTCCGGGTGGGCGGTCAGGGTATCGGCGATGATTTCAGTAAGGGTTTCGGGGATTTCGGCGTGGTCGGGGTGGATCAGGGCCAGGTTGGCTACGGCTTCGTAGAGGGTGCCGCGGTCTGCCTCGCTATAAGGCGGTTTTTCGGTTTGGGGGCTGTTGTAGAGCACGTCCAGATAGGGGTCTGGGTCGAAATTCGAGGTTTCGGGCCCGGTTTGGGCTGAGGGGCGGCGGGCGAAGGCGTTGTTGACGATCTTTTCCCACAGCTCGACGGATTGGCGGACGCTGCGGGAGTGTCGCGCGAAGGCCAGGTCCGGGTCGGCGGGTTTTGGGGCGGGCTGGGTGTCGGGGGGCGTTTCGGGGGTGGTCGGGGTTTGTTCGTGGGCGGCCAAAGCTCGGGCGGCGGCGGCTCGGGCGAGTTGCAGGCCGAGGTCGCGCATTTCCAGGCAGGCGGCGAGGTTTTCGGCTCGGTGCTGCGCCTGGAGGGGGTCGAGCGTGGGGGGTGGGATGCCGTTCAGGGTGGTGAGCCTGGAGCTGGTTTGGAGAACATTGGTAGAACGATGGGTGGGAGCTGGGCAAGCGGTGTCTGGGATATATCGGGGTTGGTCGGTGTGACGAGAGACGCGAACGGAGCTTTGTTGCAGCATGGGGACAGAGGCGGCCCGACTGCCGGGCGCTCGCGTCCGGATTTCTGGTAGCTTTTGCCCAGC
>CAXTVW010000311.1:0-2794 GCA_964247675.1 uncultured Acetobacteraceae bacterium | reverse complement strand
ACCGAGGCACCCATGCGCCGCGCCATCCTGCTAGCTGCAACCCTTCTCTTCAGCGCCCCCGCAATCGCCGCCGAGCCTGGCTTCACGCCGGAGCAGCGCCAGCAGATCATCCAGATCGTGCGCGACGCGCTGAAGACGGACCCGTCCATCCTGCGCGATGCCGTGGTTGCCTTGCGGGCGGACTCCGAAGCGCATGAGGAGGCGGACAGCAAGGCGCGTATCGGCGCCAGCGAGCATGCGCTGACGGCGGCCGCGGGCGATCCGGTGGCCGGCAACCCGCGCGGCGACGTGACCCTGGTGGAGTTCTACGACCCGCGCTGCCCGTACTGCCGCCGCATGCTGCCGGCCATACAGGCGCTGATCCAGCACGACCCCAAGCTGCGGGTGGTGTACAAGGACATTCCCGTGCTGGGTCCGGCCAGCGTCCTGGAGACGCGCGCCATCCTGGCGGCGCAGCGCCAGGGCGGCTACGAGAAGATGCAGGTGGCACTGATGAGCAACCCTGCCCAGCCGACGGACGCGCTGATACGCGAGACGGCCAAATCGCTCGGCCTGGACCCGGCGAAGCTCGCGGCGGACATGAACGGTCCGTCGGTCACGCACCAGATCGATGCGAACCTGGCGCTGGCGCATGAACTGAAGGTGGAGGGCACGCCGGTCTGGATCGTGGGCGACTCGTTCATACCGGGCGCGGTGGATCAGGCGGCGCTGGAGTCGGCCATAACCGCTGCGCGGCAGAAAGGGTGAAGGAAGCCTGATTTAGAAAAGGACGTCGGCCCTCCGCATCTGAATCAGGCGGCCGTATCAAAAGAATACGGGTGCCGGATGTGCAAGGGAGGAAAAGTTTTTTGCTTCTTTTTCTCAAAAAAGAAGGCCTTGCTTCTTTTACTGCTCCACGGGAACGCTGAGACCCAATCCGGCCGCGCCGGTTTTGCGGCGTTCCAGCGTGCCTTGCTGGCTCGACGCGTAGGAGTAGCCGTCGCCCTGGTAGAGGCTGTTGGGAGACAGGAACTTGGGCGACAGGTGCGCTTCGGTCTCAGCTCGGCCGGCCGGCGCTTCCACGTCCTCGTCCGGCACGGGTGCGGCCTGGTAGATCGTGTTCTGAAACGTCAGCGGCCGGGCCGGGGCAGGCTCCGGCTGGGCGAGCGGGCCCACGTCCCCGATCTGGACGCGCATGTTGTCCGGCCCGGCGGCGCCCAGGAAGGCGGCCAGTCCGACGAGAGCACCCAGCCTGAGCTGACGGAAACGTGATGCGATCATGTCCATGTCCCGACCATGCGGAGTTTCACAGTCGGGATCAATAAAAACATGAAAAAGTTGATAAGTGTTACCAAACTTGCGCACCGACCACGAAACCGGTGCGCTGCAGCAATCAAGCCGGGATTACCACACCGTCCAGCGATTGCAGGGCCAGGATGCCGGGCAGCATCTTGCCTTCCAGCCACTCGAGGAAGGCGCCGCCCGCGGTCGAGACGTAGCTCATCTTGTCCAGCACGCCCGCCTGCCGCAACGCCGCCACGGTGTCTCCGCCGCCGGCGACCGAGCGCAGGTGACCACCTTGCGTCGCCTCGGCCACGGCGTGGGCCAGCTCCATCGTCGCGGCGTCGAACGGCTTGGTCTCGAACGCGCCGAGCGGGCCGTTCCAGACCAGGGTGCGCAGTGACGGCAGACACTGGCGCAGCAGCGCCACGGTCTTGGGGCCTACGTCCAGGATCATCGAGTCGGCCGGGACCTCGCGTATGTCCACGATGCGGGTCGGCGGGTCGGCGCGGAATTCGGTGGCGGTAACCGCATCGACCGGCAGGATGATCTCGCAGCCGCTGGCGCGCGCCTGGGCCAGGATCTCGCGCGCGGTCTGGTGCATGTCCGGCTCCTGCAGCGAGCGCCCGACCTCGACGCCCTGTGCCGCCAGGAACGTGTTTGCCATCGCGCCGCCGATCACCAGCACGTCCACACGGCCCATCATGTTACCCAGCAGAGCGAGCTTGGTGGAGACTTTCGAACCGCCGACGATGGCGCCCACCGGCCGCTCCGGATGCTCCAGCGCAGCGGACAGCGCTTCCAGCTCGCGCTGCATCAGCCGTCCGGCATGGCTGGGCAGATGCTTCGCTACGCCCTCGGTGCTCGCATGCGCGCGGTGGGCAGCGGAGAACGCATCGTTGACGTAGATGTCCGCCAGGCTGGCCAGCCGGCGCGCCATCTCCGGATCGTTCTCCTCCTCGCCTGCGTGGAAGCGGGTGTTCTCCAGCACCAGCACCTGGCCGGAACCCAGCCGCGCCACCGCGTCCTCGGCCACGGGTCCCATGCAGTCGTCGGCGAAGAACACGTCCCGGCCCAGCACGTCCCGCAAGGCGGTGGAGACAGGCTTCAGGGACATAGACTCGACGCGCTGGCCGCCAGGACGGTCGAAATGGCTGACCACGATGACGCGTGCGCCGGCGTCGGCCAGCTCGCGTATCGTGGGGGAGAGCCGCTCGATGCGGGTCAGGTCGGTGATGCGGCCGTCACGCACGGGGACGTTGAGATCGGCGCGCAGGAGGACGCGCTTGTTGGCCACGTCTATGCCGTCGATGGTCTTGAACATCGAGTTTCCTCTTTTGGAAGGAAGGAAGGCCTTCTTTTTTGAAAAAAAGAAGCAAAAAACTTTTGACTCCGCTGTCGCGGATTTATCCGGAGAGACCGCGACAGCGGAGAAAAAGTTTTTTGCTTCTTTTTTTCAAAAAAGAAGGCCTTCCTTCCTTACATACTTCCCCACAACGCCGCGGTGTCGGACATGCGCGACGAGAACCCCCAC
>CAXTVW010000310.1:0-2813 GCA_964247675.1 uncultured Acetobacteraceae bacterium | reverse complement strand
AAAAAAGAAGGCCTTGCTTTCTTCCTCCAGGAGCCCGGTATGCCAGAACGCGACGACAGCGCCGTCTCCGCCGCCGAGATCGCCCGCTTCAGCGCGCTGGCGCCGCAATGGTGGGACACGGCGGGCCCGATGCGCGAGCTGCACCGGATGAACAGGCTGCGCACCGGCTGGGTGACGCAGCGCGTGCGGGCGCGGCTGGGCGAAGGCGCGCTGCCGATGCTGGACCTGGGCTGCGGCGGCGGCATCGCCACCGAGGCCTTCGCGCGCGCCGGGTTCGCTATGACGGGCGTGGACGGCTCGGCGGACGCGATCGGCGTGGCGCAGGCGCATGCCGCGGCGGCCGGGCTGGCGATCGCCTATCGCGCCGGGCTGGCGGAGGACCTGCTGGCCGAGGGCGCGCGGTTCGCGGCGGTGGCGGCGCTGGAGATCATCGAGCACGTGCCGGACCAGGCGGCGTTCCTGCGCACGCTGGCAGGGTTGCTGCGGCCGGACGGGATGCTGTTCGTCTCCACGCTGAACCGGACGCTGCGGTCCCTGGCAGTGGCCAAGGTAGGCGCGGAATACGTGGCGCGGCTGCTGCCGGCGGGCACGCATGACTGGCGGAAGTTCGTCAAGCCCGAGGAGCTGGGTGCCATGGGACGCGCGGCCGGGCTGCGGCTGGTGGACGTGGCGGGAATGGTTTTCGGCGCCGGCGGATGGTCGGAGAGCAGGGACACCGCCGTCAACTACATCGCGGCGTTCTCCAAGTAAGGGCGGACCCAAGCTGCTGAGCGAAGACTTCGATGCCCAGCGCCATCACCAACGGCAGCAAGACATCAAAAACGCCGCATAACCCACTTTTACCTCGCATCCGCAGCATACAGCGCCTATGTCTCCCCCCAGACGCGGCTCCGCCCAGGGTCTGACACATAGTCAGGCCCTTTTCGTATGCGCCGCACCCGACATCCTCGCCCGACTTTCTCTCGAACGTGAAGTGCCCCATGGACATACGCAACATCGCCATCATCGCCCATGTCGACCACGGCAAGACCACGCTGGTCGACCAGTTGCTGAAGCAGTCCGGCGCCTATCGCGAGCACCAGGCCGTGGTCGAGCGCGCGCTCGACCGCAACGACCTGGAGAAGGAGCGCGGCATCACCATCCTGGCGAAATGCGCGAGTGTCGTGTGGAAAGACACCCGCATCAACATCGTCGACACCCCTGGCCACGCCGATTTCGGCGGCGAGGTGGAGCGCATACTCAACATGGTGGACGGCGCCATCGTGCTGGTGGACGCCGCCGAAGGCGTGCTGCCGCAGACCAAGTTCGTCGTCGGCAAGGCGTTGCAGCGCGGCATCAAGCCGATCGTCGTGGTCAACAAGATCGACCGCCAGGATGCCCGCGCCGACGAAGTCCACACCGAGGTGTTCGACCTGTTCGCCGCCCTCGGCGCCACCGACGAGCAGCTGGACTTCCCGATGCTCTACGCCTCAGGCCGCCAGGGCTGGGCCGACGCCGAGCTGGAAGGGCCGCGCAAGGACCTCAGCGCGCTGTTCAACCTGGTGCTGAGCCACGTCCACGCGCCGACCCTGGACAAGGACGCGCCATTCGCCATGGTCGCCTCCATCCTGGAATACGACCTCTTCCTCGGCCGCGTGCTGACCGGCCGCGTCGAGCAGGGCCGCGCCAAGCTGAACATGCAGGTCAAGGTGCTGCGCCAGGACGGCACCACGGTGGAGACCGGCCGGCTCACCAAGCTGCTAGGCTTCCGCGGCCTGGACCGCGTGACCGTCGAGGAAGCCGAAGCCGGCGACATCGTGGCCGTCGCCGGCCTGACAGACGCCACCATCCCCGACAGCATCGGCGCCCCCGAGCTCACCGAGCCGCTGCACGCCATCCCCGTCGACCCGCCGACGCTGGCGATGACCTTCCGCGTCAATGACGGCCCGCTCGGCGGCAAGGAAGGCAAAAAGGTCACCTCGCGCCAGATACGCGACCGCCTCTACCGCGAGGCCGAAGGCAACGTCGCCATCAAGGTCAGCGACAGCAACGAGGCCGACGCCTTCGAAGTGGCCGGCCGCGGCGAGCTGCAACTCGGCGTGCTGATTGAGACGATGCGCCGCGAGGGGTTCGAGCTGGCCATCGGCCGCCCGCGCGTCCTCACCCAGGCGAACCCGGAGACGGGCGAGCGCGAGGAGCCGTTCGAGGAAGTCCTCGTCGATGTGGACGAGCCGTATTCCGGCGCCGTGGTGGAAAAGCTGTCCCGCCGCAAGGCGCAGATGCAGGACATGCGCCCGTCCGGCGGCGGCAAGGTGCGCCTCACCTTCATCATGCCCAGCCGCGGCCTGATCGGCTATCACGGCGAGTTCCTCACCGACACCCGCGGCACCGGCATCATGAACCGTCTGTTCGCCGGCTACCGCCCCTGGGCCGGCACCATCGAGGGCCGCCGCAACGGCTCGCTGATCAGCTCGGAAGCCGGCCACGCCGTGCAATACGCGCTGTGGTACCTGCAGGAGCGCGGCACGCTGTTCGTCAACCCGGGCGAGGCGGTGTACGTGGGCATGATCCTGGGCGAGCACTCGCGCGGCAGCGACCTCGACATCAACCCGATCAAGGAAAAGAAGCTCACCAACATACGCGCCGCCGGCAAGGACGATGCGATGCTGCTGATCCCGCCGCGCCGCCTAAACCTGGAGCAGTCGATCGCCTATATCGAGGACGACGAGCTGGTCGAGGTGACGCCGTCCGCGGTGCGCATACGCAAGAAGTGGCTCGACCCGAACGAGCGCAAGCGCAACGAGAAGAAGAGCGACGCGGCGTAAGTAAGCAAG
>CAXTVW010000309.1:0-2828 GCA_964247675.1 uncultured Acetobacteraceae bacterium | reverse complement strand
AGCGAAAACCCGCCCTGCCCATCATCCAAGCCGTGATATCCAAACAACCGGCACGTCACATCACGCACCAGCACGTAACCATGCTCCCCCGCCTGCAAAAGCGCCGCCTCCCCAAACACCTCATGCGGCCGGATCAAGGCGGACCCGGAACAGGCAACCCGCAAAGCCTTGCCGGCCACAACCTCGCCATCCCCGCCCACCAACTGCAACTCCGTCGTGGAATACGCATGCCAGTCCGCGCTGGCCGGATAGATCAGCACGGCAAAACTCCGCCTGACCCCGATCCCCAGCTTCAGGAACAGCCGCGTCGTCAACCCGGGCGGCGGCCCCGAATAACTCTGCGGCTCGTCCTTGTACGTCATCGCCGTGTTGAAGATGTGCGCGCCGAAACTGGTATCCGCCGCATGACCGCTCACCCGGTGCTCATAGCGGAACAACCCATGCATCCACCCGTCCGCCTCCCCGCCATCGCGAAAATCATAGACCAGCTCGGCATGCCCCGCCTCAGCCCCCAGCTCCGCCAAATCCACCGCCACCTTGTGCCCACGCCCCAAATTCCCCAGGAACCGCTGCGCGGTCAGCCGCCCGTCCTCGCCGAACACATCCAGCCGCAAAGGCAAGCTGTCCTGCCACTCCGCCATCGGGTTGGGCTGCACGATCGTCCGGAACTCTCCCGCCGGCAGCACGGGAAACGGCAATATATACCCCCGCCCCAACAGATTGTGCAGCGTGCGTATCCCAGGATCGGGCCGCAGATCCGCCCGCTCCACATTCACATGCGCAATACGCGAATGCCCGCGCTTCAGTATCTCATATCGCGGCCGCACCACATGCCGCCCGGTGCGCAATTCCAACTGCTCCGGCCAGGCCACGTCAGGCAGCAACTCCCGCAAATCCACCGCCAGGCTGGCGAACGGCGCCACCTCCCGCGCCAACGCCACCGGCCGCTCCGCGCCCATCCGGTCCAGCGTGATCGCGCCCGCCGGAATCGCCGCGGCATGCGAGTTCTGCACCCACAACATCACCTGCTCATCCACCCCAGGCGCCGGCAGCCCCGCATACCGGTCCGACGGCCACGCATTCGCATCGTGCGTCACCGACAAACCGAGATCACACCCCGCAACGTCTTCCCCGTAAACATCCAGCGCATACTTCACCACGTCATGCCCAGCCACCCCGATCGCATGCAGAAACAACTGCCCGGTGAACGCTCCCAAGCCGAACCGCGCCCGAACCTCCCGGCTATCGATCGAAAACCCCCCAGCTCCCGCCGGCAACGCTTCCTCCCACGTCGCCAGAACACCCCCATCCGCGTCAAACAACCGCAACCACAGCCGGACCGCCCGCGCCCCATATCCCGCCCAATAATTCGCACTCGTCAGCCGCGTATGCCGTCCCCCCTCATCGCGAAAAAACGCGTGATTCGTCGCGAAATTCAGCCGGTCCAGATACCCGCGCGCCGTCAACATCGCCGCCGGCAACCGCGTCTGATCCAAGGACATCACGCGAACCCCCGTTGCGCACAAGCCCCGAACCCGCGCCTCGATCCGCCCCGTGTCGAACCCCGCGATCAGCAAAGTCGCAGCCCGGCACTGCCCCAGTTCCGTCACCGGCTGCGCCGCCACCCCCGCCAGCGCCCCATCCAGCGCCGCAACATCCTGCACGTAATACGCCACCGGCACCGGCATGTCCGGATGCAGCGCATACAACGCCGCCGCTATCCCCTCCGGATCAAACACCGCCAACGGCCCCGCCGCCCGCAGCTCCGTCGCCAACGCCGCCATCGCCTCAGCCGCCAACGGATGCGTAAACGCCTTGTAGAGAACGTTTCCGCCACGCCGCGCGTCGAAGGTCTGGATGTCGAGCAATCGGAAACACTCCAAAGGTAGCAAGCAGTTCTTTTTTGAAGAAAAGAACCAAAAAAAAACTTTTACTGGCGCTGTCGCGGACTCAACCGGTCAGATGTCCGCTTGCCCACAGCAAACAAGTGTGTGCGCGAACAGGCGGGATAGCGAGTCGGCTTGCGTGCGTTCCGAGTCACCGGAACACAGCGGCCTCCCGTGGCCTTGAGCACCGAAGCGCGGGAAAAAACGTCAGACGGCGCGTCTTGCAAAGCAAGCCACGCTCAAAGCGTCTGTTCGCGCAGACACGAATCATAAGCCCAACCGCCGCCGAACCTCCCACCCGGCCTGCGCCGTATCGTCCAATGGCGCCACCGGCCAACTCTCGAACCGCCCCGAATACGCCCGAACCCGCCCAGCCTCCAGCAACCCCCGCCGGAACCGCCCGATCCGCGCCGACCGCCCAGGCAGATCCGCCAGCAGCACCGGCGCATGCGTCGCCACCGCCTCGGACACCATCGAGATACTGTCCACCGTCACCACGATCGCATCCGCCAAAGCCAGCAGCCCGAAATACGGGTTCTCCCCCGCCATGTCCCAAACCCACCCGCCTTTCGGAACCAGCGCCTCCCGCAGCATCCCCCGCACCACCGCCGGCGTGCGCCGGGACGCCGTCAGCGCCACGCCCACCCGATCCCGGTTCATCATCCCCACCAACTGCCCGGCCAGCCGCGCCCCCTCCGCCGCCCCCAGCCGGAACCGCCCGTTGCTCCCCCCAACCAGCACCGCCACCAGCGGCCGAGGCAGCCCCGCCAAACGCGGGCCCCAAACCGCCCGCGCCTCGTCCAGCCGCGCCGGCGTCGCCCGGTGCAGCGCCGTTCGCGTCACGATCACGTTGGGCCCCGCCAGCCCGTCATGCGCGTTGGCCACCACCAGGTCGAAATGCCGCAAACTCATCCGCGGGTTCTGCACCTGCACCACCACGCT
>CAXTVW010000308.1:0-2845 GCA_964247675.1 uncultured Acetobacteraceae bacterium | reverse complement strand
GGCCCCGAGCTCGGCGCGGACAGCATACGCGCCGGCGCCTACTCGCTGATCGCCGGCTTCCTGCTCGTGGTAGGCTTCATGGGCACGTTCTACGGGCTGTTCGGCTGGTTCGCGAACCTCGCCCTGCTGGTCAACCTGGTGCTGCTTGTCGCCGTGCTGTCACTGTTCGAGGCGGTGCTGACCCTGCCCGGCATGGCCGGCCTCCTGCTCACCCTCGGCATGGCGGTGGACGCCAACATCCTGATCAACGAGCGCATACGCGAAGAGACGAAAAACGGCCGCACGCCGCTGAACGCGATGGAGACCGGCTTCAAACGCGCGTTCTCCACCATCCTGGACAGCAACGTCACTGCCTTCCTGGCCCACGTCATGCTGTTCGTCTTCGGCACCGGCCCGGTGAAGGGCTTCGCGCTGACCATCACCGTCGGCATCGCCACCACGTTGTTCACCGCCACCGTGCTGGCGCGGCTGATGATGGTGCGCTGGTACGGCGCCCGCCGCCCGCAACTGCTCCCCGTCTAGGGCCCAGGCACCATGTTCAACCGCCCCATGTTCCGCTTCGTGCCGGACGACACGCGCTTCGCCTTCATGCGCGCGCGCTTCTACGGCCTGGCCGGCTCGTTCATCCTCTCCGCGCTCTCCATCGGCCTGTTCTTCTACCCCGGCCTGAAGCTCGGGCTGGACTTCAAGGGCGGCATCACCATCGAGGCCCGCACCCAGGGCCCGGCCGACTTCAACAAGCTGCGCGACGCCTTTGCCGCCGCCCACGTGCCAACCGCTGGCCTGCAGCGCTTCGGCGCGCCGGACGACGTGCTGATACGCCTGGACGCCCAGGCCACGCCGATGGCCAACCAGGCGATGCAGCGCCAGGTCGAACAGGTGCTCGCCACCGCGCAGCCCGGCACGAAGGTGCTGCGCAACGACGTGGTTGGCGCCTCGGTCAGCGCGGAGCTTCTGAACAACGGCATCATGGCCCTGGTGTTCAGCCTGGCGATGATCTTCGCCTATATCTGGTTCCGCTTCGAGTGGCAGTTCGCGGTCGGTGCCGTGGTCACCCTCCTGCTGGACGTCACCAAGACGATCGGCTTCCTGGTGATCACCCGCATCGAGTTCGACAGCGTGATGGTGGCCGCCATCCTGACGATCATCGGCTACTCCACCAACGACAAGGTGGTGGTCTATGACCGGGTCCGCGAAAACCTGCGCAAATACAAGACGATGCCGCTGCGCCAGCTGATCGACCTGTCGATCAACGAGACGCTGAACCGCACGCTGGGCACCAGCAGCACGGTGTTCCTGGCGAGCGTGCCGCTGGCGCTGTTCGGCGGCGCCAGCCTGTCCGGCTTCGCGATGGCCATGCTGTTCGGCATCGCGATCGGCACGGTCAGCTCGATCATGATCGCGGCGCCCATCCTGCTTCTGCTGGGCGAGAACCGGCTACGGCGCGAGGTAACCGCGGCGCCGGCCAAGCCGGCAGCGAGCGCCAGTCTCAACCGCAACTAGAGCGAGCACACTGCCTGACGCTCTCTCACGAAGAGAATGGGTCGTGTCTTCTTCCTGACACGGCTTCAATAAAAAGAAACCCCGTTCTTTTTACTTTATACGTCAATCTCTCCCGAAGAGATGCGTTACCATAGGGCATGAACGCTAACGCCCAGCCAAGGCTGCTATTTGTAGGAGAAGACCCCGCCTGGCAGTCCGCCGCGCGGGAGGCGGCTTCGCGTCTGGGTGCAAGGCTGGACGTGCAGCCGGACGTGAAGGCTGCGCTCACGTCCATGCTCACGCTCAACCAGGTGTACGAGCATGTGCTCGCAGTGGCGCCGCTTCGGTCGCGCGCAGTGGACGCGCTGGCCGGCATGCTGGACGAAGTCACGTTGCGTCCGACGCCGCTTCTCCTGCTCGGCTGCGCGAGCAGCGGGACCGCCACGCCGCTCGAATGCGTGCACCATCCGGATGCCGATGCCGTCGTCGCAGCCCTGGGCAGAAACAAGCAGCCGGTGCAGCCCGGCCAGCCGCCGATGGACTCGGCCGAGCTCGCCTCCACCCTGCATGCCGGCGGCCTGCGCATGCGCTTCCAGCCGATCCTGCGCGCTTCCGACCTCAAACCGATCGGGCTGGAGGCGCTGGCCAGGCTGCATCACGGGCAGCGCGGCATCATGCACCCAAAGGACTTCATCCCGCTGACCGTGGCCTGCGGGCGGGAGCGGGTCCTCACCGGCATCGCCGCCGCACGGACTTTCCTGGAGATCGGCGCGCGGCTGCGCGAGACAGACCTGTTCGTCACCCTCAACCTGCCGCTCTCCACCGTGATGAACGAGTTCGCCATCAGGCGCGGCGTGGAGCTATGCGCGGTGGCCGAAGTGCGGCCGCAGCAGATCATGCTGGAGGTTCTGGAAAGCAGCACCGCGCCTGACCTGGACAAGCTGCGTACCGCGCTGGTGGCGTGGCGGGCGGCCGGCTTCCGCATCGCCATCGACGATGCTGGCCCCGCCTTGCCGCATTGGCGGGCGCTGCTGGACCTGCCGTTCGACGCGCTGAAGCTGGACGGTGCGATGGTCAATGACCCGTCGCAGCGGGCGCTCCTCGAAGCGATCGTATCCGAAGCGCGTGCGCGCGGCCGTTACCTCGTGGCGGAGGGCATCGAGGATCAGGCCGGCCTGGACCGGATGCTGCAACTCGGCGTGGACGCGCTGCAAGGTTTCATGTTCTCGCGGCCGCTGCCTGCCTTGGCAGTGCCCATCTGGCTGGACCATTGGACCGCCACGCGCGCCGAAGCCTTGCAGGCGTAAGTCGGGCAGAAAGAAAGCAGTCCTTTTTTGAAAAAAAGGACCAAAAAACTTTTACT
>CAXTVW010000307.1:0-2853 GCA_964247675.1 uncultured Acetobacteraceae bacterium | reverse complement strand
TCCATGACGCGCTTTGCGCCGGCCTTTTCGAAATTGATATCCAGCCTGTCGTCATCCGCCGCGGTGACTTCGCCGTAGCCGAATTTTTCGTGGAAGACGCGCTGGCCGACGGTGATCTTGTCGGTGCGGGCGGGGCGGCCGGGATTTTCCCACGCTTCGGTGCGGCGGGCGATGAGGGGGCCGTTGTTGAACACGCTGGGGGCGGTGATCTGGGCGGTGCGGGCGAGGGCGGCGGAGCCGGCGCGGTCCGTGTGGGCTTCGGGCAATTCGTCGATGAAGCGGCTTGGGATGCTGCTTTGCCAATTGGCGTAGATGCGGCGGTTTGCGGCGTGGCTGACGACGGCGCGGCGGCGGGCGCGGGTGAGGCCCACGTAGGCCAGGCGGCGTTCTTCCTCGAGGCCTTTGGTGCCGGATTCGTCCATGGTGCGCTGGCTGGGGAAGACGCCTTCTTCCCAGCCTGGGAGGAAGACGTGGTCGAATTCCAGGCCTTTGGCGGCGTGCAGGGTCATCATGCTCAGGCGGTCGGCATCGGCTTGTTCCTCGTTTTCCATGACGAGGGAGACGTGGTCCAGGAAGCCTGAGAGGTTTTCGAAATCGGCCATGGCGCGGACGAGTTCTTTGAGGTTTTCCAGGCGGCCCGGGGCTTCGATGGATTTGTCCTGGCGCCACATTTCCGTGTAGCCGGATTCGTCCAGCATTGTGGCGATGGTGGTTACGTGGCCGTCGGACTCCAGCATCTGGCGCCAGCGGGCGAAGCCGGCGCCGAGTTCGCGTATGGCTTCGCGGGGGCGGCCTTTCAGGGCGCCGGCTTGGGCGAGTTGGAAGGCGGCGGTGGACAGCGCGATGGTTTGTTCGCGGGCGGCGCTGTGCATGGCGCGCAGGGCGACGTCACCCACGCCGCGGCGGGGGAGGTTGACGATGCGTTCGAAGGCCAGGTCGTCGGAGGGTTGGCGCAGGACGCGCATGTAGGCGATGGCGTCACGGATTTCGGCCCGTTCGTAGAAGCGCAGGCCGCCGACCACGCGGTAGGGAATGGCGAGCGTGATCATGCGCTCTTCGAACGAGCGGGTCTGGAAGCCGGCGCGGACGAGGATTGCCATTTCGGCGAGTTTGCAGCCTTCGCGGCGCCAGGCTTCCACGCGGTCGCCGACCATGCGGGCTTCTTCGTCGGAGTCCCATAGGCTTACGACGCTGACCTTGTCGCCGGCGGCGTCGGTGAGGCCGGAGCGTAGGGTTTTGCCCAGGCGGCCGGCGTTGTTGGCGATCAGGCCGGCGGCGGCGGCGAGGATGGGGGCGGTGCTGCGGTAGTTGCGTTCCAGGCGGACGATTTTCGCGCCGGGGAAATCGTGTTCGAAGCGCAGGATGTTTTCCACTTCGGCGCCGCGCCAGGAGTAGATGGATTGGTCGTCGTCACCGACGCAGCAGATGTTGCGGTGCTGTTGCGCTAGCAGACGCAGCCAGAGGTATTGGACGACGTTGGTGTCCTGGTATTCGTCGACCAGGATGTAGCGGAAGGTTCGGTGGTATTGCGCGAGCACTTCGGGCTGGGTGCGCAGGATTTCCGTTGTGTGCAGCAGGAGGTCGCCGAAATCGGCGGCGTTGAGCGCGCGCAGGCGGGACTGGTATTGCGCGTACACCTCGCGCATGCGGCCGTGGGCGAATTCGCCTTCTTCGGTCTCCGGCACGCGGTCCGGTGACTGGCCGCGGTCCTTCCAGCGTTGCAGGACGCCCATCACGGCCTGGGGCGTCCAGCGTTTGGGGTCGATCTTCAGGGCCTCCATGACCTGTTTGAGGAGGCGTGTCTGGTCGTCGGTGTCCAGGATGGAGAAGCTCGGGGTCAGGCCTACGTGCGCCGCGTGGCGGCGCAGCATGCGGGCGCAGAGCGCATGGAAGGTGCCTAGCCAGAGGCCTTCGGCGGGGCGGCCCAGGAGGGCACCGACGCGCTCGCGCATCTCGCGGGCGGCCTTGTTGGTGAAGGTGACGGCCAGGACCTGGTTGGGGAAGGCGCGGTTGGTGAGCAGGATGTGGGCAAAGCGGGTGGTGAGCACGCGGGTTTTGCCGGTGCCGGCGCCGGCCAGGACAAGGAGGGGGCCCTCGGTGGTCTCTACGGCTTCTCGCTGCTCGTCGTTGAGCTTGGTTAGGTAGTCGGTCATGGGGGGTGTGGTTATGGGGGAGAGTAAGGGAGGAAGGAAGGCCTTCTTTTTTGAAAAAAAGAAGCAAAAAACTTTTGGTCCGTTCGCCTGCGTGGCGGCGTTGCCTGGTCTGCCGATGCGGTGCTGGCGGAGTTGGAGCCGGTGCTGGTGCAGGCGCCGGAGATGAAAGTTTTTTGGTCCTTTTTTTCAAAAAAGGACTGCTTGCTTCCTTTCTGAGGATCTCACCAATGCGCACTCCTCTGTGTCTGCTTTGCGTATTGGCGCTCAGCGCCTGCGCCGAAGGGCTGCCGGTGCAGCATTTTGCCGGGACGACACCGCCGTTCGATGCGGTGACGTTCTGGACGGGCCATCACAGGAGCTGGGGCGTGCTGGAGAACCGCGGCGGGGCGCCGACGGATACGGTGGTGACGGATTGCGTGGGCACGCCGGAGGGCGATGGCGGGTTGCACATGGTGCAGACGCTGACGATGGGCGACGGGACGGTGCAGCACCGGGACTGGCATTTGCGGCGTGTGGGTGGCGGGCGGTTCGTGGCGACGGCGAACGACATGGTGGGCGAGGCGGATGGCGCGGCGGCGGGGCGGGTGTTCCATTGGAGCTGGGTGCTGGCGCTTTCGCCGGGCAACCCGATCAAGAACGTGGAGATGAGCCAGTGGATGTATCTGGAGGAGGGTGGCGCGATGCTGAACCACACGACGAT
>CAXTVW010000306.1:0-2859 GCA_964247675.1 uncultured Acetobacteraceae bacterium | reverse complement strand
CAGGGAGCAAAAGTTTTTTGCTTCTTTTTTTCAAAAAAGAAGGCCTTGCCTTACCTACAAACGTCCAGCAGGTCCCGCCGCGCCTGAATGGCCTGTTTCAGCCCGGACAGCGTCAGTTCGACGCTCTCGTTGGACTCCGGCGGGCCATCCGCCAGCAGCGAGCGCAGACGCGCCGCCCCGGCCACCATGGCGCGGTCGGCTTGCAGCAACGACTCCAGTGTCGCCCGCTCGTCCCGCAAGCGCTGGGTCATGCGGTCCGCCTCCGGCACCGGCAGCGCGCGTATCTGGCCTTCCAGCGCGCCTATGCGGGCGCCTAGCGCCTCCAGCGCGCGGGCGCGCAGCACGGCTTCCGGGTCCGGCCTGGGCTGCGCACGCGAGGGCGGCGGCAGGTGGGCGCGGCGGAACGCGGCTTCCGCGGCTTCGACGCCGGCACGCGCGGCGCCGAGTATCTCGCTCACGCGCGCCCGCACCATCAGGTCGTCCGCGCGAAGCTGGTTTTCCGTGCGGTAGAAGTTGTAGCCCCAGCCGTTGAACAAATTGATGACGAGTTTCTCGTCCGCGTAGGCATCGTAGAACGAGGCGGCCATTTCAGTCCTTTTCGCCCCGCATCAGCGCCATCTGCGGATTACCCACGAAAAAGGGCATGCCGGCGGCGGCATTCGGCGCGGAGGAGAGGCCCTTTTCCGCCATGCGCAGCGCCAGGTAGTAGCGCACCGCCTCGATCGGCGAGAGGCCGATGGCCTGCAGAGAGATCAGCTCGCGCATGCGCTCGTCTTTCGGCAAAATCAGGATCTTCAGGTCGTTCAGCATGATGCCGAACACGCGCAGGAAGTCCGTCAAATGCTGCTTCACGCCTTCGCGTAATTCGTTGATATGCTCGTTGATGTTCTCAAGCTTCGTCACCTGGATCACCTGATTTATCGCCTGTTCGATCGCCGGGCCGGCGTAGTCGGCGATCTCCTTGGTGTCGATCACGCGGCCGTTGAACGGCAGATGCGTGATCAGGTCGAGGGCGGCCTCCTTGGTGTCCACATGTATGTAGTAATCCGCGACGTAGGACACCTCGGCCATCTCCGCGCTGGTGGCGGTCCCCGTGCTGCGCACCAGCAGCTTGCTGCGGTTGATGTAGATCACCTCGTAGACCCAGGGACTCGTGCCGCCGAAGAAGCCTTGCACGATGGAGCCGACGAGCGGCTTGTCCGGCGTCACCAGCGCGTATTGCCCTGTCTCGTACACCTGCAGCACGGCGCCGCGCGATTTCAGGACGCAGAAATGGTTGCTCTCGACCGTCAGCAGCGAACCGGAGACGATGCTCTCATCGACGATCTTGATGGCCACGTTGCGCGTGCCGAGCATGTCCGTGCCATCGTTGGCGAGCGCTGTTATGACTTGGCGGGTCAGGGCCATGTTGGTCTCCTTCAGGGAAGCATACGGTCTGGAACAAGGGTCAGGACGACAAGCGTCTCTTCATCGAAAAGACAGGCCTTCCCGCCGTTTGGTTCTTCGCCGCACCAAATACCCCAAGCCAAGCAAAACCAGAAACGGCATCCCCGCCAGCAGCGTCAGCCGGAACGCCGCGGTGAAGAGCGTGGTCACCAGTATGGCAGCCAGCAACACGGCCCCCAACAGACTGGTCCAAGGCGCGCCCCACATCCGGAAACCGCCAGGCACGGATATCGGCTGGCGGCGGAACGCCAGGTGCGTGAGGAAAATCATCAGCCAGGTGACGATCGCGCCGCACGTGGCGATCGAGATCATCACCGGGAATGCCGTGTCCGGACTCACCACGTATAGCAGCGCCGCCACCCCAACCCCCGTCGCCGCCACGCCAAGCGCGTTGGCCGGGACGCCGCGCCGGGTCAGCCGGCCGAACAGTGCGGGCGCGAAGCCCGCACGCGACAGCCCGAACAGCATGCGCGAGGCGGCGTAAAGCTGGCTGTTCATTGCGGAAAGTGCTGCCACCAGCACGACGAAATTCACCGCGCTCGCCGCACCGCCGATATGCAGCACCCTGATCACCGTCACAAACGGGCTCTCCCCCGTCCCCGCCTGCGTCCAGGGTGCCACGGCCAGCATCACCGCCAGGGTCAACAGGTAGAACATCACCAGCCGCGCCAGCGTCACCTTGAACGCCCGCACCACCGCCCGCCCGGGATCGGCCGCCTCCGCTGCCGCCACCGCTATCATCTCGATACTAAAATAGCTGAAGATCGCCACGATGACCGCAACCCACATTCCCCAAACCCCATGCGGAAAAAACCCGCCATGGTCGAAATACAGATGCAGCCCCGCCCCGTCCGCCCGCGCAGCAGAAGAGCCAAACACCCAGGCCCCGCCCACAACTATGAACGCCACGATCGCCGCGATCTTCACTGCCGAGAACGCGTATTCCACCCAGCCGAACAGCGTAACGCTGAGCGCGTTCACCGTAATCAACGCTGCCGAAAAACCCACGATCCACACCAGCCCAGGCACGTCCGGCAACCACATGCGCATGTAAATCGCCACTGCCGTCACCTCAGTGCCGACAGCAAGTATGTTCCCCGCCAGGTACGCGTAGCGTATCAGGAAGCCGGCAAAAGGACCCAGGTAACGTTCGGCCTGCACGCCGAACGAACCCGCACCAGGATGCGCCGCCGTCATCTCCGCCAACGCTCCCATGAGCAGCAGCGCGATCAGCGCCCCTATCGCATAGCTCAGTAGAACGCTTGGTCCAGCCAGGCTGATCGCAAATCCGCTGCCCAGGAAAAGCCCGGTGCCGATGGCGCCGCCTATGGCGATCATCGACAATTGCCCTGATGTCAGGCCTTGCCGCAGACCGGCCTCTCGCTGGGCTAGCGCGTCGATTGCGTCTTTCAT
>CAXTVW010000305.1:0-2900 GCA_964247675.1 uncultured Acetobacteraceae bacterium | reverse complement strand
TGCAGGCGGGGTAGTAAAAGTTTTTTGGTCCTTTTTTTCAAAAAAGGACTGCTTCCTTCCCTTGCCTGCCCTTAGCCTTCGGGCATGCAAGCTATTCTAGGTTTGATGGTTCTGGCAGGCGCCGCCTGGGCGATGAGCGAGCAGCGGCGGGCAATTCCGTGGCGTGTTGTAGTCGGCGGGTTTGGATTGCAGGCCGCCCTGGCGCTGGTTCTGCTGCATCTGGCCGTGGCGCGGCGGGTTGTTCTGCTGCTGAGCCGAGTGGTGGATGCGTTGCAGGACGCGACAGACCAGGGAGCGAGTTTCGTGTTCGGATATCTGGGCGGCGGGCCATTGCCGTTTGCCGAGCTGCATCCTGGCGCCAGTTTCGTGCTGGCGTTCAAGATATTGCCGCTGGTTCTGGTGATCAGCGCGTTGAGTTCGCTGCTGCTGTATTTGGGTGTGTTGCAGGCTGTGACTGGGGCGTTTGCCTGGCTGCTGCGGCGCACGCTGGGGGTGGGCGGCGCGTTGGCGCTGGGGGCGGGCACGCATATTTTTCTCGGCATGATCGAGGCGCCGTTGCTGATACGGCCGTATCTGGCGGGGATGTCACGCGGGGAGCTGTTTGCGCTGATGAGCTGCGGGATGGCGGGCGTGGCGGGGACGGTGATGGTGATCTATGCGGCGATCCTGACGCCGGTGCTGCCGGATGCATTGGGGGCGATATTGGTGGCGTCCGTGGTGAGCACGCCGGCGGCGCTGGCGGTGGCGGGGTTGATGATACCGTTCGTGCCGTCTGTCGATGCGCCTGCCACGCTGGCGCAGGCGCGGCCGGCTGGCGTGCTGGATGCGATCACGCGGGGTACGGCGGAAGGGGTGGGGCCGCTGGTCGGGATCGCGACGACGCTGCTGGTGACGATCGCCCTGGTGGCGCTGGTGAATGCGGCGTTGGCATTGCTGCCGCATGGGGCGGGGGCGGCCTGGAGCCTGCAGGGGCTGGCGGGGGTGCTGTTCATGCCGGTGGCCTGGCTGATCGGGGTGCCCTGGCATGAGGCGGGGGCGGCGGGGACGCTGCTGGGGACGAAGACGGTGCTGAACGAGCTGGTGGCTTACGTGGGTTTGGCGGGGCAGCCGGCTTCGGCCTTGTCGGTGGGTTCGCGGCGGATCCTGGTGTTTGCGCTGTGCGGGTTCGCCAATTTCGGCAGCGCGGGGATCATGGCGGGCGGGATCGGGGCGATGTTGCCGGAGCGGCGGGCGGAGGTGGCGTCTTTAAGCCTGGGGTCGATCGTTTCGGGAACGATCGCCACTTGCATGAGCGGGGCTTGGGCGGGGTTACTGGGATAGGGGCTCGCGCCCGCCCAGCTGCCTTCAGGCGTGCCAGTATTCGTTGTCTATCGCCAACAGGTCGTCGATCGCCTTTTGCTGGCGGTCCAGCATCGGCCGCACGGTGTTTATCGGATCGGCACTCGGCGGGGGGGTGGTCTTTGCTGCGTCCAGGATGGCTTGCCTGGCAGTCTCGAGGGTGCGCCACATCTCTTGCGACTTGGTCTGATACTCGTCGAAGGTCATGCTACGTCTCCATGCTCAGGCCTAGCATAGTCACTGGGTCGCCCAAGGTTGCCTTGGGTGCCGAACGCGCGCCTGCCTTCCTGCGTTAGGATGAAGATGGCCGATGGCTCGATAAAGGGCGCCGCCGCTTTCCGCGCACTTCCCTCCGTGCAGCGGCTGCTGGAACATCCAGAGGCGAGCGCCGGCCTTGCGGACGCGCTGCGTGCGCAACTGGCGCGTCTGCGGGCGGAGATTGCGGCGGGGCGGCAAGGCAGCGTGCCGGAGGACGGCGCGATCGTGGCGGCAGCGCGGGCGACCGACGCGCCGGTGCTGCGTCGGGTAATCAACGCCACCGGCATCGTGGTGCACACCAATCTGGGCCGGGCGCCGCTGGCGGCGGAAGCGTTGGACGCGGCGCTGGAGGCGGGGCGGGGCGCCTGCAACCTGGAATACGATCTGGCGACCGGCCGGCGCGGGCATCGCGGCGAAAGCGTGGAGGCGCTGCTGTGCCGGCTGACGGGGGCCGAGGCGGCGCTGGCGGTGAACAACAACGCGGCCGCCATGCTGCTGGCTTTGACGGCGCTGGCCGGGCCGGAGACGGAGGTGCCAAGCCCTGAAGTCATCGTCTCGCGCGGCGAGCTGGTGGAGATCGGCGGCGGTTTCCGCATTCCGGACATCATCGCCGGCGGCGGGGCGCGGCTGGTGGAGGTGGGCACCACCAACAAGACGCGTCTGGCGGATTACGCGGCGGCGGTGACCCCGCGCACCCGGCTGCTGCTGAAGGTGCACCAGAGCAATTTCCGCATGGTCGGCTTCACCGCGGAGGCCTCGCTGGCCGAGCTGGCCGGCCTGGCGCGTGAGCGGGGCCTTCTGCTGCTGGACGATCTGGGCAGCGGCACGCTGGCGAAGCTGCCGGGCGGGATGGCGCAGTTGGAGCCGACGGTGCGCGAAAGCCTGGCGGCCGGGACGGACCTGGTGGCGTTCAGCGGCGACAAGCTGCTGGGCGGCCCGCAGGCGGGGCTGCTCGCCGGGCGCGCGGCGGTGGTAGGCAGGCTGCGCCGGCATCCGCTGATGCGGGCGCTGCGGCTGGACAAGATGACCCTGGCCGCATTGGAAGCCACGTTGCGCCTGCACACCGATCCGGCGCGCGCGGCGGCCGAGATACCGGTGTTGCGCATGCTGGGGCAGGGTTCGGCGGCGTTGCACGCCCGAGCGGAGGCGTTGTGCGCGTTATTGGAGGGCGTGTGCGCAATGGAGATCGTGGCGTCGGTGGGCCATGCAGGGGGTGGCGCGTTGCCGGGGCAGGATATTGCCAGCGTGGCGGTCGGGTTGGCTGTGCCGGGGCGTTCGCCGGATGCGCTGGCCGCGTGCCTGCG
>CAXTVW010000304.1:0-2924 GCA_964247675.1 uncultured Acetobacteraceae bacterium | reverse complement strand
ATGGCCGACCCAAACCCCCCAGGCAGCGCCCTCCTCTTCCTACGCGAAGAGCAGATTCGCCAAGCCCAGGACATGCTCTTCCTGGCCTGGCGGGATTTCGCCGCCGCGGCCGACCCGCTGCTGGAAGAAGCCGGCCTGGGACGTGCGCACCACCGCGCGCTCCACTTCATCGCCCGCACGCCCGGCATCACCGTCACCGGCCTACTCACCGTGCTCGGCATCACCAAACAGAGCCTGTCGCGCGTGCTCACCGGCTTGCAGGCCGGCCGGCTGGTGACACAGACCGTCGGCCGCACCGACCGGCGCCAGCGCCACCTGCGGCTGACGCAAGAGGGCGAGGCACTGGAGCGCGCGCTGTTCGAGCGCCAGCGCGAGCGCCTGCTGGCCGCCTACCGCGACGCGGGCGGGCCGGCGGTCGATGGCTTCCGCCGTGTCCTTCGCGCCATAATCGGCCCGGACGGCCAGGCGTGGCTCGACGAATCAGAGGGCAGCAAGCCGCCGCGCCGTGCTAGCGTGTGATCCGAGGCAGCCATGTCAGACGAACCAACCGATGCCCACGTCCTCGTCGTCGATGACGACGCGCGCCTGCGCACCCTGCTCAGCCGCTATTTGGCGGAGAACGGTTTCCGCGTAAGCACCGCCACGCATGCGGCCGATGCGCGCGACAAGATGCGCTTCCTGGCGCCGGATGCGCTGGTGCTGGATGTGATGATGCCGGGCGAGACCGGCCTGGCGCTCACCGCGTCCCTGCGGGCCGAGCGCGCCGGCGTGCCGATCCTTCTGCTCACCGCCCGCGGCGCGCCGGAAGATCGCATCGCCGGTTTCGAGAGCGGGGCCGACGATTACCTGGGCAAACCTTTCGAGCCGCGCGAGCTGGTCCTGCGCCTGCGCGCCATGCTGCGCCGCTCGGCCGGCGCGGCCGCCGAGGTGGCCACGCCGGCCGGTCCGCTGCGCCTGGGCTCGCTGAGTTTCGACCCTGCCCGCGCCGAGCTCAGCGGCCCCGACGGCCCGCTGCATCTGACGGGCGGAGAAAGCGCGTTGCTGGCCGCACTGGCCGCGCGCCCGAACGAGGTGTTCACGCGCGAGGACATCGCAGCCGCGCTGAGCATGGACGAGACGGGGGAGCGCGCGATCGACGTGCAGGTAACGCGGCTGCGGCGCAAGATCGAGGCTGATCCGCGGGAGCCGCGGTTTCTGCACACCGTCAGGGGGCGCGGTTACGTGTTGAAGCCTGGTGCTTAAGGAAGCAAGCAAGCAGTTCTTTTTTGAAAAAAAGAACCAAAAAACTTTTTCTCCGCTGTCGCGGGACTCAGAGGACAGGTTCGCGACAGCGGAGGAAAAGTCTTTTGCTTCTTTTCTTCAGAAAAGAAGGCCTGTCTTCCTTTGACTTCCTGGGACCGCCCCACCCGAAAGTTCCTACCCCGCAGCCTGCTAGGACGCTCGCTGCTGATCATCCTGATCCCGCTCGTCGTGGTCCAGGCGATCGCCCTGCTCATCTTCTACGGCAGCCACCTGAACCTCATCTCCCGCCGCCTATCCGGCGCCGTGGCCGGCGAGATCGCGCAGACCATACGCCTGCTGAACTCCACCGAAGACGAGTCCGACCAGGCCTGGATCCTGCGCACCAGCCTCACCGACTTCGAGCTGCGCATGCAGATCCGCCCCGGTGCGCACCTGCCGGCGGACCCGAAACGCGTGAACATCTTGGGGCCGATGGACGACGATCTGGCCGTGGCACTGCGCGAACGGGTCGGCCGGCCGTTCCTGATGGACTGGACGGACGACCCGAACTCCGTGCTGATCGACGTGCAGCTGCGTGACGGCGTGTTGCACGTGGAAGCGCCGCGCAAGCGCCTCTACACCAGCATGATCTACGTCTACGTGCTGTGGCTCGGCGGCTCCTCCATCCTGCTGTTCGGCATCGCGGCGCTGTTCATGCGCAACCAGGTGCGCGCCATCCGCCGCCTGGCCGCGGCCGCGGAGAATTTCGGGCTCGGGCGAGACACCGGGGCGATACGCCCGGAAGGCGCCACAGAAGTGCGCAAGGCGGCCACCGCCTTCAACCGCATGCAGGAGCGCATACGCCGCTTCCTGACGCAGCGGACCGAGATGCTGGCCGGCGTCAGCCACGATCTGCGCACGCCGCTGACCCGCCTGCGCCTGGCTCTGGCCATGCTGCCCGGCGAAGGCGCGCTGGCCACCGATGTGGCCGACATGACGGCGGACCTGGAGGAGATGGAGCGCATGATCAGCGGCTACCTCGCCTTCGCCCGCGGCGAGCAGGCCGAACAGGCCCAGCCGGTGGACCTGCCGGAGATGCTGGAGGACGTGGCCGCAAGCGCCCGGCGCGCCGGTGCGGCTGTGACGGTGGATGCGCCCGGACCGCTGACCGTGCAGCTCCGCCAGGATGCGGTGCGCCGCGCGCTGACAAACCTGGTGGACAACGCCCGGCGCCATGCCGGCCAGGTGGCGCTGTCTGCCGCCACGCTGGGGCGCTCGGCGCTGGTGATGGTCGATGACAACGGGCCAGGCATCCCGTCCGATCGCCGCGAGAGCGTGTTCCGGCCGTTCGAGAGCGGGGCGGCAGGGGGGACGGGGCTGGGGCTGACGATCGCACGCGACATCGTGCGGGCGCATGGTGGGGACATCACGCTGGAGGACAGCCCTATGGGCGGCTTGCGGGCTCGGGTGCGGCTGCCGGTTTGAGGCAAGACAGGCAAGGCAAGGAAGGCCTTCTTTTTTGAAAAAAAGAAGCAAAAAACTTCTGGACGGCTGTCGCGGAGTTGTTGGACGGGGGTTGCCTTCCAGCGGTTGGCGCTTTACCTCCGCGTGCTCCGGAGCGGATGGCGACGTAGCTCAGCGGTAGAGCAGGGGAATCATAATCCCTTGGTCGGGTGTTCAAGTCACCCCGTCGCTACCATCCG
>CAXTVW010000303.1:0-2948 GCA_964247675.1 uncultured Acetobacteraceae bacterium | reverse complement strand
AAAACTGCTTATTGCGTGTAGGTGAACCCGGGCATCTTCGCCAGCGAGTCCTTCGATCCGTCCTGCAGCACGACCTTGCCGTCCTGGCCCATCTGCAGCGAGCTGAACGGCACAGCCACCAGCTTGCCGCCTACGCCAAGCACGGCGCCCACCGAGATCACGCCCAGGATTGCGTGTCCGTCCTTGTCCATGATCAGGTCGTTGATCGTGCCGAGGTCCTGGTTGCCGCCGCCGGCAGTGACCGCGGCGCCGATGAACTTGCTGGCGCGCATCCCGCCATCCATTTTCACGGTAGCCACGGACAAATTAGGATTGCCGCTGGCCGGCTCGGCCATTGCCGGGGCAGCCGGCGCGGGCTGCGGCTTGGCGTCCTGCGCAAACGCAGCGAACGGCAGGCATAAACTCAGGCAGGCGGCTGCTGTCAGGCGGGTTGTGTTGGTCATCGGACCTCCGGATACGGGGCGTGAGCGTTCGCACCTGGAACGTTGCAGGATTGCTGGCGGTTTCGCCTCGGGGCGTTGCGTGGCAGGCTGGGCGCCGCATGCGCAGTAAAGACGGAAAACCCACCAAACGCCAGGAACCTCGCCCGCTACCTGCGCCCGATGCGGCCAACCTGCAGGCGGCGGCGCTCACGCACCTGGCCCGCTACGCCGCGACGCAGGCCGGCCTCGCGCGCGTGCTGCAGCGCCGGGTGGATCGCTGGTCCCGCCAGGCCGCCGGCGAGCCCGATGCCGTGGCGGCCGTTGCGGCAAACGCCCGCACGGCGATCGCCGCTCTGGTGCAGCGCCTGACGGAGTCGGGCGCCATCAGCGACCAGGCCTTCGCGCAATCCCGCGCCCGTTCCCTGGCACGCGCCGGCCGGTCCCGCCGCGCGATCGGCGCCCATCTGGCCAACAAGGGCGTGCCGGGCGAACTGGCCCGCGAGGCGTCTGCGGAGGATCCGGAGCAGGAGCTGGCCGCGGCGCTGATACACGCCCGCAAGCGCCGCCTTGGGCCTTGGCGCAAGCTGGACCCTACGCCGGAGCTGCGGCGGCGGGAGCTGGCCAACCTAGCCCGGGCGGGGTTCCAGTCGGCGGTGGCGGGGCGGGCGTTGAAGTTGGATCGGGAGGAGGCGGAGGCTCGGATCATTCGGTTCCGGGCGGATCTGTAGGAACGAAGGCCTTCTTTTTCAAAAAAAGCAAAAAGCATTTGTCCGTGCTGTCGCGGACCTCTCCGCAGCCGCCGACGGGAGAAAAAGTTTTTTGGTTCCTTTCTTCAAAAGACCTGCTTCCTTGCTCCTGAGCGCCGCCGGTTGCACAACCACGCCCCCTGCGCCACATGCCAATGCAATCGGTTATAGGAGACGTTCATGGGCAGTCTGAGCATCTGGCATTGGCTTATCGTGCTGGCGGTTGTCCTTCTGCTGTTCGGCGGCGGCAAGGTCAGTACCCTGATGGGCGACTTCGCCAAGGGCATAAAGGCCTTCAAGAAGAACATGGCCGAAGAGAATGACGTGTCGATGGAAGCCACCGCCGAGCGGCCGGCCGGCTCGATCGCGGCGCCGAACGCGCCCGTGGCGCCCACCGCCACCACCACATCAGTGCCGCGCGAGCCGAGCACCGTCCAGCACGGCTGAGATGCCCGCAGCCATACCCGTCCGCGTCCAGGATGACATCATCCGGGCCGGGCGGCGCATGGACCAGCGCGGCTGGGTGCCCGCCACCGCCGGCAACATCAGCATCCGCTTTCGGGAAGAAGTTGCTGGTGCGGATGGCCGGATCGCCATCACCCGAAGCGGCGGCCACAAGGGCTTCCTGGACCGGGACTCGGTCATCGAGGTCGATCTCGAAGGCCGAGCGCTGGACGGCGCCAGGCCCAGTGCCGAGACGCTGCTGCACTGCCAGATCTACCGCGCATTCCCTGAAGTCGGCGCCGTGCTGCACGGCCACTCCATCGCCGGAACGGTGCTGTCCATGGCCGCGCCATCCGCGCACATCGAATTCACCGGCTACGAGCTGTTCAAAGCCTTCGCCGGACAGCCGTCACACGCGGTAACGCTCGCTCTGCCCCTGTTCGCCAATGACCAGGACATCGCACGCCTGGCCGGCGTCATCGCCCCGCATCTTTCGGAGTGCCCGCTCGGCTACTACATACGCGGCCACGGCGCCTATGTCTGGGCGCACGACATGGACGCCGCCCTGGCCAGGCTGGAAGCGCTGGAGTTTCTTCTGGAATGCGAGCTGGCCCGTCGCCAGATGACGCGGCCCAACCCGCAGACCTCCGACCTGGAGACCATACCATGAGCCGACTTGTCGTCACCCTCGACACCACGCCTGGCCAGCCCGAGCTGATCACCGAGAACCCCGACCAGATCGCCCAGGCGCTGGCGCCGATCGGCGTGCGCTTCGAGCGCTGGCCGGACAGCGTGGCCGTCGATCCGGACGCAGGGAGCGACGCCATCCTGGCCGCCTACCGGCCGCATCTGGACGCGCTGATGGACGGGCACGCCGGCTCGGCCGACGTGCTGCGCCTGCGCCCGGGCAACGACGCGTATCCGGCGATGCGGCAGAAGTTCCTGGACGAGCACATACACACCGAAGATGAGGTGCGCTTCTTCATCGAGGGCGGCGGGCACTTCATCCTGCACGCGAACGGCCGCGTGTACGACGCATACTGCACGGCGAACGACCTGATCAGCGTGCCGTCCGGCCTGAAGCACTGGTTCGACGCGGGCGTGCAGCCGCATGCTACGGTTCTGCGCATCTATACCGACAGCTCGGGTTGGACGCCGCATTATACCGGCGACAAGATCAGCGCGCTGTTTCCTGCGGCAGCCTAAGTAAGCAAGCAGTTCTTTTTTGAAAAAAAGAACCAAAGAAATTTTGCTCCTGACGCTGCCGATGCAGCCGATGTGTTTTCAGAACCCGCGCGCTGGGTCATGCAAGCGCCAGGAACAAAAGTCTTTTGCT
>CAXTVW010000302.1:0-2954 GCA_964247675.1 uncultured Acetobacteraceae bacterium | reverse complement strand
TGGAACGCTTCTTCCAGAAGACCCGCGAGGAAGCCACCCGCATCATGCTGCACGTGCATCGCCGGGGCGTGGGCGTGTGCGGCGTGTTCACGTATGAGGTAGCGGAGACGAAGGTGACGCAGGTGATGGACCTGGCGCGGCAGAACCAGCACCCGCTGCAATGCACGATTGAGAAAGACTAAGGGAAGCAAGCAAGCAGTCCTTTTTTGGTAAAAGGACCAAAAAACTTCTGCTTCCCACGCTGTTGGGCGGCTTTGTCAGGACAATTACCAGCTTTTCCGCTGCACCGCGTATCGTCGTGCAGCGCCGGGTACAGAGGTTTTTGGCTGCTTTTTTCCAAAAAGAAGGCCGTCTTTCCTCCTCCTTCCCCCAGCCCCAACCCGTCCCCAGATAATTGGAACCGGGATCACACACCGGTGACGATTTCTCTTCCAGGCGACCGCGAACTGCGGTCATCCTGTCATCTTCCAGGTGTAGCGGGGGCAGTGGTCCTTCCGGCATCGGGTGCTCAGGGGCGTAACATACCATGCTTTCCAGAAATCTAGAGCAGACACTCCACCGTTCCCTCTCTTTCGCCAGCGACCGCCGTCATGAATACGCCACCCTTGAGCACCTGCTGCTCGGCTTGGCCGACGACAGCGATGCCGCTACCGTCTTGCGCGCATGCGGCGTCGACCTCGACAAGCTGCGACAGGACCTGACCGAGTTCCTCGACAAGGACCTCTCCGGCCTGACCACGGACCGCACCACGGAGCCCAAGCCCACCGCTGGCTTCCAGCGCGTGGTGCAGCGCGCCGCCATACACGTGCAGAGCTCCGGCCGCGACGAGGTGTCCGGCGCCAACGTGCTGGTGGCCCTGTTCAGCGAGCGCGAGAGCCATGCCGTGTATTTCCTGCAGATGCAGGACATGACGCGGCTGGATGCGGTCAATTTCATCAGCCACGGCATCGCCAAGGCACCTGGCCGCGCAACCCAGCGCCCGAGCGCCAGCGGCGGCAACGGCCCCAGCGGCGGCACGCCGGAGACCCCGGAGCACGAGCGCGAGGAGAAGCCGCGCGGCCGTAGCCAGGACGCGCTGTCCACCTACTGCGTCAACCTCAACAAGAAGGCGCAGTCCGGCAAGATCGACCCGCTGATCGGCCGCGACCAGGAGGTGGAGCGCACGATACAGATCCTCTGCCGGCGCACCAAGAACAACCCGCTCTATGTGGGCGATCCCGGCGTGGGCAAGACGGCCATCGCCGAAGGCCTGGCGAAGCGCATCGTGGAAGGCGACGTGCCCGAGGTGCTGGCAAAGAGCACGATCTTCGCGCTCGACATGGGTGCGCTGCTCGCCGGCACGCGCTACCGCGGCGACTTCGAGGAGCGGCTGAAGGCGGTGGTCACCGAGCTGGAGAACCAGCCGGGTGCGGTGCTGTTCATCGACGAGATACACACGGTCATCGGCGCGGGTGCCACAAGCGGCGGGGCGATGGATGCCTCCAACCTGCTCAAGCCGGCTCTGGCCAGCGGCTCGCTGCGTTGCATCGGCAGCACCACCTACAAGGAGTTTCGCAACTACTTCGAAAAGGACCGCGCCCTGGTGCGCCGGTTCCAGAAGATCGACGTGGCCGAGCCGTCCATCGAGGACACGGTCAAGATACTCAACGGGCTGAAGACCAACTACGAGAAGCACCACAAGGTCCGCTACACGGACGAAGCCATCCGTGCGGCGGTGGAGCTGTCCGCCAAATACATCAACGACCGCAAGCTGCCCGACAAGGCGATCGACGTGATCGACGAGGTGGGCGCCAGCCGGATGCTGCTGCCGGAGGACAAGCGCCGCCGCACCGTCACGCTGAAGGACGTGGAGGAGATCGTGGCCAAGATCGCCCGCATCCCACCCAAGAGCGTCAGCGCCGACGACAAGGAGACGCTGCGCAACCTGGAGCGCGACCTCAAGAGCATGGTGTTCGGCCAGGACAAGGCGATCGACGCTCTGTCCGCCGCGATCAAGCTCAGCCGGGCGGGCCTGCGGGACGCGGAGAAGCCGATCGGCAACTACCTGTTCAGCGGACCCACCGGCGTCGGCAAGACGGAGGTGGCACGCCAGTTGTCCAGCACGCTTGGGATCGAGCTGATCCGCTTCGACATGAGCGAGTACATGGAGCGGCACAGCATCAGCCGGCTGATCGGCGCACCGCCTGGCTACGTGGGCTTCGACCAGGGCGGTCTGCTGACCGATGCCATCGACCAGCATCCGCACGCGGTGCTGCTGCTCGACGAGATCGAGAAGGCGCACCAGGACCTCTACAACATCCTGTTGCAGGTGATGGACCACGGCAAGCTGACCGACCACAACGGCAAGACGGTGGATTTCCGCAACGTCATCCTGATCATGACGACGAACGCGGGCGCCGCCGACCAGGCCAAGGAGGCGATCGGCTTCGGCAGCACGGTGCGGCAGGGCGAGGATGAGGAAGCGATCAAGCGTATGTTCACGCCTGAGTTCCGCAACCGCCTCGATGCCACGATCACCTTCGCCGGCCTCACCGAGGAGATCGTCGGCCGCGTGGTGGAGAAGTTCGTGATGCAGCTGGAGGCCCAGCTTGCCGACCGCAACGTCACCATCGAGCTGTCCTCGGCGGCCAAGGAGTGGCTGGCCGAGCGGGGCTACGACCGCCTGTATGGCGCGCGTCCGCTGGGCCGCGTCATCCAGGAATACATCAAGAAGCCGCTTGCTGAGGAGCTGCTGTTCGGCAGCTTAGTGCATGGCGGGTCGGTGAAGGTGAACCTGAAGGACGGCAAGCTGGACTTCGAGTTCACCGCGGCGCCGCCGCCGCCTGTGGTGGCTGGGCCAGAGGATGGCGAGGGCTCTGCCGAGCGTGAGCCGGAGACTGTGGAGTAAGTCAAAGCAGGCCTTCTCTCTCCAGAAAAGAAGCATGGGCTTTTGTTCGCCTGGCGCGGTCTAGCAG
>CAXTVW010000301.1:0-2968 GCA_964247675.1 uncultured Acetobacteraceae bacterium | reverse complement strand
CAAAAGTTTTTTGCTTCTTTTTTTCAAAAAAGAAGGCCTTCCTTCCTGCCGCCCCGCCCGCTAGCCTGCCCGCACCCTCAGGAACACACCATGAACGACGACCTGTTCGGCGGGGCAGCCGACAAACGCGCCAGCCAGGACTACTCCGCCAAGGATATCGAGGTCCTCGAAGGCCTGGAGCCCGTTAGGCGCCGCCCAGGCATGTACATAGGCGGCACGGACGAGACCGCGCTGCACCACCTGGCCTCCGAGATCATAGACAACGCCATGGACGAGGCCGTCGCCGGCCACGCCAGCTTCATCGAGGTCTCGCTGGCCCCCGCCAACACGCTCACCGTACGCGACAACGGCCGCGGCATCCCCACCGACCCGCATCCCAAATTCCCCAAGAAGAGCGCGCTCGAGGTCATCCTCACCACATTGCACTCAGGCGGAAAATTCGGCGGCAAGGCATACGAGACCTCAGGCGGCCTGCACGGCGTCGGCAGCTCCGTCGTCAACGCGCTGTCCGAAACGCTGGACGTGGAAGTGGCGCGCGACCGCGTGCTCTACCGTCAGAGCTACGCGCGCGGCGTGCCGACCACGAAACTCGTCAACGCCGGCGCCACGCAGAACCGCCGCGGCACCACCATACGTTTCAAGCCGGACACGCAGATCTTCGGCCCGCTGCAATTCAGCCCAGCGCGCCTCTACAAGCTGTGCCGCTCCAAGGCGTACCTGTTCCGCGGCGTGGAAATACGCTGGTCCTGCGACGCCGCGCTGATACGCGACACCACGCCGGCGGAAGCCGTGCTGCATTTCCCAGGCGGCCTCAAGGACTCGCTCGAAGCCGACATCGAAGGCGACACCCGCGCGCTGCCCGAAATCTGGGCCGGCGACGCCAACCTGCCGGACAGCCCGGACGGCCGCCCAAGCGGCCGCGTGGAATGGGCCGCCATCTGGCTGGAGCACGGCGAGGCGTTCCTGAACTCCTACACCAACACCGTCCCCACCCCGGCCGGCGGCACGCACGAGACAGGCTTCCGCAACGCTTTGCTGAAATCCCTACGCGGCTGGGGCGAACAACGCGCCAACAAGCGCGCCCTGGCCGTCACCGCGGAAGACGTCACCGGCCAGCTCGCCGCCAAGCTCTCCGTCTTCCTGCGCGACCCACAGTTCCAGGGCCAGACGAAGGAAAAACTCACCAGCCCGGAAGCCACCCGCCTGGTGGAGACCGCATTACGCGACCGTTTCGACCATTACCTCGCCGCCGATCCCGCGCAGGCCGACAACCTGCTCGCCTTCGTCATAGAACGCGCCGAGGAACGCCTGCGCCGCAAGGAGCAGAAAGAAACCCCGCGCAAATCCGCCACCCGCCGCCTGCGCCTGCCCGGCAAACTCACCGACTGCACGAAAGAAGGCGTGGCCGAGACCGAACTCTTTCTGGTGGAAGGCGACAGCGCCGGCGGCTCCGCCAAACAGGCCCGCGCCCGCGAAACCCAAGCCGTCCTCCCGCTACGCGGGAAAATCCTCAACGTCGCCAGCGCCAGCACGGAAAAGCTCAGACAGAACCAGGAACTAAAAGATCTCGTCGAAGCCCTGGGCTGCGGCGTAGGCGACCGCTTCGACGCCGCCCGCCTGCGCTACGGCAAGATCATAATCATGACGGACGCCGACGTGGACGGCGCCCACATCGCCTCGCTGCTGATGACGTTCTTCTACCGCGAATTGCCAGACCTGATCCGCCAAGGCCGCGTCTACCTCGCCCAACCCCCGCTCTACAAACTCACCCAAGGTGCCAAATCCGTCTACGCAATGACGGAACGCGACCGCGACCGCAAAATCAAATCCGCCTTCAAGGCAAACACCAAAGTCGAAATCAGCCGCTTCAAGGGCCTCGGCGAAATGCCCCCCTCCGCATTAAAAGAAACCACGATGGACCCGACAAAGCGCACCCTGCTGAAAGTCGTCATCGCCACAGAAGACCGCGCCACCACCTCCACCCTCGTGGAGTCGCTGATGGGCCGCAAACCGGAACTCCGCTTCGCCTTCATCCAGGAAAACGCCCGCACGGTAGAAACCGTCGATGTCTGAACCACCCGCCCTGCCAGCCACCGAAATCACAGACCCGCGCTACCTGGACCTCGCCGAATGGCCGTCCGAAGTGGCGCTGGACGCGCTGCTGGAGGCGCAACTCGCCGCCGTCGCCGCCGTCCGCCCGGCGCTCGCCGCCATCGCCGCCGCCGCGGACGCAGCCGCCACCCGCCTGCGCAGCGGCGGCGGCCGGCTGATCTACTGCGGCGCCGGCACGTCCGGCCGCATCGGCGTGCAGGACGGCGCCGAACTGCCCCCCACCTTCAACTGGCCGCAAACCCGCCTGGCCCTCCTCATCGCCGGCGGCACCCAGGCCCTCACCCAAGCCGTGGAAAACGCCGAGGACCGCACGGACCAGGCCGCCACCGACCTGGCCGCCCTCGAACCCACCACCCACGACGTGCTAATCGCCATCGCCGCCAGCGGCGCCACCCCCTACCCGCTCGCCTGCCTGCGCCTGGCAGCCCTTGCCGGCGCCCTCACCATATCCATCGCCAACAGCGCCGCCGCGCCGCTCCTCGCCGCCGCCACCCACCCCATCCTGCTGGAAACCGGCGCCGAACCGATCGCCGGCTCCACCCGCCTGAAAGCCGGCACCTCACAGAAAGTGGCGCTGAACCTGCTCTCCACCACGATCATGCTGCGCCTCGGCCACGTCTACCGCGGCCAGATGGTCGACATGCAGGCCCGCAACGAAAAACTGCGCGGCCGCGCCGTGCGCATGGTGCGCAACCTGACGGGATGCGACGACGCGGCCGCCCGTGAAGCGCTGTCGCACGTAGACGGTCACGTGAAGGCGGCGGTGCTTGTGGCGCACGGCGTAGAACCGCGGGAGGCGTCCAGCCGCCTTGCAGTTTGCGACGGGGATTTGGGGCGCGCGTTGCGGGAGGCGTAG
>CAXTVW010000300.1:0-2984 GCA_964247675.1 uncultured Acetobacteraceae bacterium | reverse complement strand
GGGGGAGCAAAAGTTTTTTGCTTCTTTTTTTCAAAAAAGAAGGCCTTGCCTTACTCCGCCGGCGCCCCCACCACCCCATGCACGATCCTGCGCCGCACCCCCCGCGCCTGGCGTTCCAGGATCAGATAGATCACCGGCGTGGTGTACAGCGTAAGCGCCTGGCTGACGATCAGGCCGCCGACGATGGCGATGCCCAGCGGCCGGCGCAGTTCGCTGCCGGTGCCGAACGCGAGCGCCAGCGGCAGCGCGCCGCACAGGGCGGTCAGGGTCGTCATGATGATCGGGCGGAACCGTTCGACGCAGGCTTCGCGTATTGCGGCCTCCGGCGTCATGCCGCGTTCGCGTTGTGCGTCCAGCGCGAAATCCACGAGCATAATGGCGTTCTTTTTCACGATGCCCATCAGCAGCACGATGCCGATGACGCTCAGCACGCCGAATTCCGTGCCGCTGACGAGGATTCCCAGCAGCGCGCCCAGGCCGGCGGAGGGCAGGGTGGACATGATGGTGATCGGGTGGAGCAGACTCTCGTAGAGCACGCCCAGCACGATGTAGATCGACAGCAGGGCGGCGCCGATCAAAGCGGGTTCGGTGGCGAGTGATTGCAGGAAGAGTTTGGCGTCGCCTTCGAAGGAGATGTGGACCGAGGGTGGCGGGGACATCTCGGCGACGATGGCTTTCGCGCGGTTCACCGCGTCACCCATGGCGAGGGTGGGTTTCAGGTTGTAGCTGATCTCGCCTGCAACTCTCTGCGCGTCATGCACCACGTTGAGCGGTGCTATGCCGTAGGTGATGTGGGCGACGGCACCGAGCGGCACGGGAAGGCCGGTGTTTGCGCCGACATAGACGTGGTCCAGGTAATGCGGATCGCGCTGCAGCCAGGGCAGGGTTTCCAGGATGACGCTGTACTGGTTGCGCTGGCTGTAGATCGTGGAGATCGGGCGTTGCGCGAAGGCGTTGCCGAGTGCGGTGTCGATCGCGGCGGCGGAGACCTGCAGGCGCGAGGCCGCCTCGCGGTCCACGGTGACGGTGACCTGCGGGGAGTTGCTGTCCTGGTCGGACGTGACGTCGAGGAAGCCGGGTTCGTGCTGCAGGCGGGTTTCGATCTTGCTTTCCCACAGGCCGAGTTCTTCGAGGTTGTCGCCCAGCACGTCGAAGCTGAACTGGCCGCCGGCGCCCTGCTTGTTGCCGCCGCCGAAATCGCCTGGGGCGAACAGCACGGTGTGCAGGCTGGCGATCGGGTCGAGCACCTTGCGCAGGCGCGCGATCACGACCTTGGCTTTCGGGCGGCCTTCCGAGCGGGGTTTCAGCGAGATCAGCAGCGTGCCCTGGTTTGCCAGGTCGAAGCCGTTGGCGACACCGATCGTGGAGCCTACCGCGGCGACCGCGGGGTCGCGCAGGATGATGTCCACCACGCGCTGCTGCTGGGTGACCATCTGCTGGAACGAGGCGCTGGCGGGGCCTTCGGTGGTGCCGCGCAGCAGGCCGGTGTCCTGGTCGGCCACGAAGTTCTTCGGCACCGCGCCGTAGAGATAGAACGTCATGACGATGGTGAGTGCGGTGACGAACAGCATCGTCCAGCGGTGGCGCAGGCTCCAGTCGGCGCCGACCATGTAGCGGCGCGTGATGGACTGGAAGCCGCGCTCGAACCACTGGTCGATGCGGGCGAGACGGCCGGTGGGTTCGCGGTCCACCAGGCGGCCGCACACCATGGGGGTTAGGGTGAGGGAGACGATGGCGGAGAACACGATGGCGATCGTGAGTGTCCAGGCGAATTCGTGCAGGATGCGGCCGAGCAGACCGCCCATGAACAGCAGCGGAATGAACACTGCGACGAGGGAGAGCGTGATGGAGACGACGGTGAAGCCGATCTGGCGGGCACCGACGATCGCGGCTTCCAGGCGCGTCATGCCCTGCTCGCGCAGGCGCGCGATGTTCTCGATCATGACGATGGCGTCGTCCACGACGAAACCGACCGAGATGGTGATCGCCATCAGCGAGTAGTTGTTCAGCGAGAAGCCGAACGCCCACATGCCGATCGCGGTGGCGGCAAGCGAGAGCGGCACGGTCACCGCCGCGGCGACGGTGGCCGCGATGCGGCGCAGGAAGATGAACACGGTGACGAGCACCAGGGCGCCGGTGATCAGCAGGGTGATCTTCACGTCGTTGGTGCTGGCGCGGATCGTCTGCGTGCGGTCGTCCAGCACGGTTATCTTGATGTCCGGCGAGATCCAGCGCGCCACTTGCGGCAGCAGCGCGCGCACGCGGTCCACCGTGTCGATGACGTTCGCACCTGGGATCTTGTAGATGCGCAGCAGGATGGCGGGCTTGTGCCCGTTCCAGGCGGCCAGGCGCACGTTGCTGACGCTGTCGGTGACTTTGGCGACGTCGGAGAGTCGCAGGACCGCGCCGTTGCTGGCCTTCAGCACCAGGCGGCCGTAGGCCGCGGCGCGGCGTATCTGGCCGTTTATGGTGATTTCCTCGGCGCGGTGGGCACCCTGGAAACTGCCGGTGGGCTCCAGCACGTTGGCGTTGACGATGGCCTGGCGCACGTCGTCCGCGGAGATGCCGGCCGCGCGCAACGCGCCGGGATCGAGCTGCACGCGTATCGCCGGCGTCTGCCCGCCGTCGATCTGCACGCGGCTGACGCCTTCGATCTGGCTGAAACGCTGCTGCAGCACGGTGTCGGCAGCCTCGTAGATCTGGCCTACGTTCAGCTCGTCCGAGGACAGCGCGATCGTCATGATCGCCAGGTCCGCCGGGTTGAACTTCTTGTAGGTGGGGCGGACGGGAAGGCCGCTCGGCAGGTCCGTCTGCGCGGCGTTCAGCGCGGATTGCACGCTGCGCGCGGCGTCGTCGGTGTTGCGATCGAGGTTGAACAGCACGATGACGTTGGTGTTGCCGACGGAGCTGGTGGAGAACATGTCCGACACGCCGCCTATCTCGCCGATGCGGCGCTCGAGCGGGGCGGCGATGGAGTTGGCCAT
>CAXTVW010000299.1:0-2991 GCA_964247675.1 uncultured Acetobacteraceae bacterium | reverse complement strand
GAAGTAAAAGTTTTTTGCTTCTTTTTTTCAAAAAAGAAGGCCTTGCTTGCTTTCCTCCGCCCGTCAACGTCAGGCGTGCGGATCGAGGGCCTCTTCCTCACACATTACGGCTACGGCGCGTTGTGAGCGGTCGAAATGGTCTTCCCGCGGCGGCGCGGATTGCGATGCTGCAGCCGGTGCCTCGCCTTCCGTCATGTGCCGCAGGAACAGCCGCATGACGTGATCCACGCCAGCCTGTGTCACCGACCGGCGGTCGGCTGCGAAATAGCGGCCGTCCGTGAACGACCCTGTTATCAGCTCGTAGGATGGAAAGTATTGCACGGCAGGATCGTCGGCAAGCATCTCGGCGGCTACGCGCAACACGGCTTTGGAATACGTGGTCGAGACCAGCACGTGGCGGTCCAGCGCGGTGGCTGCAAGCGGCACCGGGGAGACCGTCAGGACGACGCGCAGTGTCGGGTTTTTCGCCCGCACCAGCGAAAGGAAGGCACGGAAATCGGCGACCGTATCGGCCACAGAGAGGTTCAGCAGGGTGTGCACGGACGGGTCAAACACGCCGGCGACGGTTCCCGGGCAGACGGGATAGACACAGCCGTCTTCATGCGCCCAGCATTCCGTCAGGCCGAGCGTGAAGACCAGCACGTCCATCGTCTCGAAGGCCGATCGTACGGCGGCAAAATGCTGGGCGCGCTGGCACTCGTATTCCAGCCGGCTCGCAAAGCCGCCAGGCTGGATGGCGGGCCGGAACGGGTCATGAAAGCGTCCGGACGCTTCCCAGATATCGTCAGTGGGATGGAGCTGGCCGTAGGCGCGCTGCACGAGTTGCAGCAGTTGCCGTGCGGTGTAGATGTTTCCGGTGCGCGCCGTGTAGATGCCGTAGCCGAACCGTTCGGCCAGGTCCTGCGGCAGCAGCGGATGCGCCGTCTCGGTGATAAGGAAATGATAGCCGCTTGTGTTCAGGGCGCGCGCGATATGCTGGGCAAAGCAGCTTCCTGCGGTGACGATCCGGTCGGATGGCCCGATCCTGAACTTGGCGCGCACGACAGGATCCACGTCCGAAGCCGGAACCTGGCTTATCGCCTGCCGCCATCTTTGGTAGGGTGCGGCACGCTGGTAAGGGTGGGCAGACATAAGATGGCACCGTCGATGTCGCACGCCCGCAAGTCAAGCAACACCCGATGATTCAGGGACTGTCGAAGCCGCTTGCACAGCGGAAGGATAAGAGGAGTTTGCTTCTCTTCTCCAAACAAGAAGGCTTTACTTCTCTTACTTTCTTGCAATGAAGGTGTTTGCCCGGCTGCGCCCAGCCAAGCCCCCGGTCTGCATAGGCCACAGCCACACCGAACACCTGGCCGCCGCCGCTGCCCTGTCCGGCACCCCCCTGGAGGTTCTGAACTTCTGGCATATTCCGGGCGCGGTCTCCGCCGAAGGCGGCAGAACGGCGCTGTCGCCCGCGTTGCGTGCGCGGCTCAGGGCGCCCGTGTTCTCGCTGGTCGGCGGGGCGGTGCACCAGGATGTGGGGCTGATCCAGCACGCACGCCCGTTTGACCTGGTGCTGCCGGACCAGCCCGACCTGCCGCTGACGCCGGGCGCCGAGATCATCCCCTACGATGCCGTGCACGCGGCCATGCTGGCGCGCACGCGGCAATATCTCGACATCATGAGCGCGGTACGAGACGCCGTGGCGGGCGCCATGTTCCACATGGAGTCGCCGCCAACCTATGCAGACGAGCAGGTGCCGCTGGACGATTCCGGCTTCCACCTGTTCTTCGGCGAAGGTGCTGCGTTCTCACCCGCCTGGCTACGCTACAAACTGTGGCGCATGCATTCGGCGATCGTGGCGGCGCACTGCCTGGAGGCAGGCATCGTCTTCGTGCCCCACCCGGCCGAGGCGGTCTCGGAGGCCGGCTTTCTGCGCGAGCCGTTCCATGGCACGCCGGCCCATGCGAACGCGGCGTATGGGCAGCTTGTGCTGGCACAATTGCGGCGTCTGGCTGGGTTGGACTAATCTGTGACGATGAAGGAAGGCAGGCGGCGAGCGGGAAGCTCCGGCCGGCTTTCATGAAGGATCAGGATGTTGGATGGTGACCTGAACCGCGCTCCGTTGCGCGCGCAAGCCTCCGCTGCCCGCCTGCGGGCGGCGGACGGCGACTTCATCGGCGCCGTTGCCCTGGCGACCGATGCGCTGCGCACCGAGGCCGATGAGAAGCTAATGGCCGAGATCGTGGGGTGGCGCCTGAAGGGGTTTGCGACAGCCGCGCGTCCGCCGGCGCGTAGCGTCTGGCCGCCCACCCTGCCCGACCCCTATCCTGAGATGGCTGGCATCCCCGAAATCGCCGCCCCCGCGCTCACGGCCGACATATTGGGCGGCGCCATCCTGCATCACGGCTGCCTGAAGGTGGCTGGCCTGGTTCCGACGGAGGAGGCCGAACAGCTTCGGCTGGGCGTGGAGCGCGCTCTGGCGGCCCGCGATGCCTTCCATGCGGCGGCCGCGGACCCGGCGGACGCCGGACAGGCGAGACTTGCCGATCCTGGCTGGTACGTGCCGGCGGATGTGCCGGAGCTGGCTGATGACAGGCCCTGGGTGGAGAACGGCGGCGCGGTCTGGACGAGCGACACACCGCCCATGCTGTCCGCGCTCATCGAGACCTTCGGCCGCAGCGGCGTGATCGACCACATCGAGCAGTTCATGGGCGAACGGCCTGGCCTCTCGGTTGGCAAATCCACCCTACGACGCGTGCCGATCACCTCGGGCACCGATTGGCACCAGGATGGCGCCTTCCTGGGCCGGGACGTGCGCTCGGTGAACGTCTGGCTCGCTCTGTCGGATTGCGGCGTGGACGCCTCCGGACTGGACGTGGTGGCACAGCGCCTGCCCTACATCGTGCAGAGCGGCACGCACGGCGCATGGTTCGACTGGTCGGTCGGCCAGGGGATGGTGGATGTTCTTGCCGAAGGTGGCGCGCCCGTGGTCAGCCCCTCGTTCAAGGC
>CAXTVW010000298.1:0-3010 GCA_964247675.1 uncultured Acetobacteraceae bacterium | reverse complement strand
AAAAGTTTTTTGCTTCTTTTTTTCAAAAAAGAAGGCCTTCCTTACGCTTGCCTTTCCTCCAAAGCAGCGCTCAACAGTTCCACCTGTTGCGCCAGTATCTCCACCGGTTCCGAACCACCGGCCGTGGGCGGGCGGGCCGGCAATGGGGCCGCCTCGCCGGCGGCCAGCAGGGCGGCGGGGACCCAGGCGCGGATAGGCTCGCCAGCCTCCAGCTTCGGGCCGATCGAGATGGCGCTCAGGCGGCCGGCGATGCGGCGCAACGCGGCGTCGGCGACGAGCGTGGCCTGCAGGCGGTTGCGCTGGCCGCGCCTTGGTTCGTGCATGGCGCGCTGCAGGGAGGCTTCCAGGTTGTTGCTGGCCAGGCCGGCCTGGCGGCGGCGGGCGGCGAGGTCCTCGCCGCCCGCCAGCAGCACGGCGCGGGCAAAGGCGGCGTGGGCGGCGATGGCGGTGCGCAGGTCCTGGGCGACCTGGGCGGGTTGCCAGGCGGGCCAGAGGACCAGGTTGGCGAGTATGGCGATGAGGCCGCCGGCGATGGTGTAGCCGGCGCGGGCGAGCGCGATGTCTATCTGCCTCTCATGTGGGCGGATCTGTTCGACGAGCAGGATCACCACGGGGGTGTAGACGGCGATGTAGACGCCGTAGCTGACCTGGCGGACGGCGAGGGCCAGGGCGCCGAGGACGGGCAGCAGGCCGGCGAGGTGCAGGCGGGAGTGGGTGACGGCCGACAGGGCGCCGGCGACCACGCCGCCGAACAAGGTGCCGCCGACGCGTTCCAGGGTGCGCTGCCAGGTGGTGGCGAAGAACGGCTGCATGACCAGGACCAGGGTGATGGTGAGCCAGTGCGTGTAGGCGCCGTGGCGGACCAGGGTGAAGGCGAGCGCCGCGGTGGTAACGAGGCAGACGCGCACGGCGTGGCGCAGGGTGGCGCTGCGCCAGGTGAGGTTGGCCCTGGCTGGGGCGATGAGGCGGCGGCGCAGGGGGATGCCGGCTTCCAGCTGGGCGGTGGTGCCTGGCAGGAGGTGGGCGGGGGCGATGAGGCGGGTGGCGGTGCGCAGGCGTTCGGCCAGTGGGGCGGCGATGGGGCGGAGGGCTGGGGCGGGTTCGGCCTGGATGGCGGCGATGGTGCGGGCGAGGCGGTCGGCGCGGTTGGCGTGCTCGCGTTCGGTGGCGATGGCCAGGACGCGCAACAGGGCGCGCAGGCGGCGCAGCAAAGGCAGGGCGGCAAGGTGGGTTGCAACGGGGGCGTGCTCGAGCTGGTCCGACAGGGCGATGAGGACGACGAAGACCTGGTCGGCGGCTTCCAGGCGCATGAGGTTGAGGGCGGCCGAGGTGCTGGCGGGGCCGCGTGTGTCCAGCGTTTCCATCAGGATGGTTCGCGCGCGTTCGATGGCGTTGCGCACGTTGCCGCGGGTGGCCCGCGCGTGGGCTTCCCAGTCACGGTCCGTGTGGGGGTGGCCGGCGGCTTCGGCTTCGACGAGGCGCAGCATGTCCTGCGTCTTGCGGGCGAGCGCGTCCCAGACGTCTGCCACGGCGCGGCGGGCGGGGCCGTAGGGGTAGATGCGCCAGAGGGCCAGCGTGAGCAGGAGCGCCCAGGCGCCACCGGCGGCGAAGGTGGCGGCTACGGCCAGGGCTTGCGCCAAGGGGAGCGGCTCGTCCGTGCCCAGCAGGAGGACGACGGCCAGGAGGTTGCCGATGGCGGCGGCCGGCGCGCCCCAGATGCGCGCGTAGGCGGTGGTGAAGAGGGCCGGGAAGGCCAGGGCCAGGGTGGCGGGGATGCCGGCGGCGCGGATCAGGCCGAAGCCGGACAGGAGGACAGCGCCGCCGATGACGAAGGTGAGCAGGAGAGGAAGGCGGCGGCGCAGGGGGCCGCCCGGGTCACAGATGCAAGTCAGCAGGGCGCCCAGGGCGGCCAGGGACAGGAGGGGTTCGTGGAGCCAGACGGAGGCGGCTACCGGAAGGGCGGCGGCCAGGCCGGCGCGTACGCCTTCGGCTATGCTCAGGGCGCGCAGGTCCAGGCCTATGGGGAGTCTGGTGGGGTCGGCGCCTGGGGTTCTGGTGGTTCCGCGCATCGAGGGGGGAGAAAGGCCTGCTTTTTTGAAAAGAAGCAAAAGGCTTTTGCTTCCCCGACGCTCGGACGCCTCGGTGCATTCTGGGGCACCCGGCCGGGGCTCGGGTTGCGGCGCGCGGCCTTGCCTATGGCCATCTGCGGGATTTCGGTCAGACTGGCGGCTTATTGCGGTGAGTATTTGAGCCATGGCCGATCAGAACCCGATCACGCGCGCGCTGCTGTCTGCGATGATGCACAGCACCGAACCGATGGTGCTGACCGATCCCAACCTGCCGGATCAACCCATGGTGGCGGTGAACGCGGCGTTCGAGCGGATGACCGGGTATTCCCGCGAAGAGACCGTCGGGCGCAACTGCCGTTTCCTGCAGGGCGACAGGACAGATCCGCAGACGCACACACGCATACGGACCTGCCTTGCCGAAGGGCGCGGCTGCGTCGAGTGGATCGTGAACTACCGGCGGGACGGGGAGATGTTCTGGAACCTGCTGTTCATTTCTCCGGTGTATTCGCTGGAGGGAAAGCTGCTGCATCATTTCGGCAACCAGCGCGACATCACCGCGGGGCCGCCTGCTTCGCTGCCCGACTACATCATCGGCAAGGCGGACATGCCGCTGGCGGCGGAGCGGGAATTCCACGACATGCTGCTCGGCCTGCTGGATGCGGAGTTTGGCGATGCGGAAGACGGGTTGGCGGGCAGCAGGGCGTTGGAGGGCATGGTGGAGCGGGCACGGCAGCTCGACGCGATGACGACCCGGTTGTCGCCGGCGCGCTGGGTGCCTCGCGTGGCGCACCCGCACGAGTGAGCAGGCGGGCTCATGGCGCCTTTAGGGAAGGGCGAGTGGGCTGCGGCAACGGCGAACGCGGCAAGGCAGATTATGGCGGCGGCGGCGCGAAGATGGGGTGTCTTCGGGCCTGCCATCGTGTTGCCTAGAGCGGTAATTC
>CAXTVW010000297.1:0-3036 GCA_964247675.1 uncultured Acetobacteraceae bacterium | reverse complement strand
GCCACCAGCGGCAGCAGCACCCCGAACGCCGCGCCGCTCACCCCGTCCAGCAACTGCACGCCGATCAGCTGCCACGCCGGGATGGACGGGTTCAGCGCGATCAGCGCCAGCGCCAATCCCCGGACGGGCAGCGCCAGCATGCCGGCGGCAAACACCGGCCGCCGGCCCCAGCGCCCCGCGGCCCGTCCGACGAACGGGGACAGCACGGCCACCACGATCTGCGGCCCCACGATACAGGCGCCGATGACCAGCGAGGCGCGGCGGCCGAGACTCGTCGTGGCGGCGCCGGCCGCCAGCGGCAGCATCGCGGCGTTGGACAGATGAAACGCCGCACAACTGGCCGCGAACCACAGCAGCCGACGGTCGGTCAGCAACGCCGCCAGCCCGGTGAGCGGCATCCGCCCGCCTTTGCCTGCCGCCACGGCGGGCGTGCTGATCAGCCGCAGCGCCCATAGCCCGGGCAGCGCCAGCCCCGCGCCGAGCAGGAACACGGCACGCGCGCCGAAGCTGGTCCCCACCACCGCCATAAGCCCGGCCGCCGTGCCGTTGCCTATGCTGGCAAAGCGCGCGTTGCGGCCCAGCCGCTCGCCGGCCGCACCCGCCGCCTGGCCCGCCAGCCCCAGGCTGATGGCGGCGATCGCCGGCCCCAGCATGCAGCTCGCGAAAGCATGGCTGACTTCCGCCAGCAGCACCGGCAGCAATTCGGGCAGGAACGCCAGCGTAAGCGCGCCGGCGATGATCGCCACGATCGCCGCCGCCGCCGCGACTGTCTTGCGCCGCATGGCATCCACCAGCGCGCCGGCCGGCACCTGCGCCGCCATGCTGGCGGCATACCCCACGCCGAGCGCCAGCCCGATGTCCCCCTGCGTCCAGGCGCGCTGGGTCAGATAGACGGCCACGAACGGGCCGAACGCGGTCTGCAGGTTGGCGGTGAAGAAGTTGAGCCAGTCCAGTCCGGCGGCGCTGCGGCGGTCGGTCATGACGGGGGAGCAAGGAAGGAAGGCCTTCTTTTTTGAAAAAAAGAAGCAAAAAACTTTTTCTCCCGGCGCTGGCAAAACCGGGCGGCCTCATCCGGAAAGGCGCGCTTCCGCGTCGAATGCTTCAGGTTCTTGGTCCTTTTTTTCAAAAAGGACTGCTTCCTTGCCTTTAGTGCCCAGGCTTCGCCAGCGTGCTTGCCGCGGGGGGCGGCTCCACCACGGCCGCCGGCTTCGTCTGGTCGGTGTATTCCGGCGCCGTCATGATCTGCTCCGACGTAAGGTCCAGCTTGATGGTGCTGTCCGTTCCGTCGGCACTCACCGGCGGGAAGCTGAGGTCCGACCAGTTCACCGCGATCCGCCTTGAGCCCACGCCCATGAAGCCGCCGAAATCGATCACCGCCGCGCGCGGGTTGCTCCCCGCATCGACCAGAACGTCCACCACCCGGCCGATCGCCTGGTTGTCCGGCCCCACAACCGTACGCCCGAGAATGCCTCCCGCGGCGATCTTCTGCACCGGCGCGGGCGGAGCCGCCTCAGGCTTGGCAGCGGCGGCGGGCGGGGGCGCGGGCGGCTTGGCCGGCGCCGCAACCACGGCCGCCGGCAAGGGCGCGGGCTTCGGCGGCTCCGGTGCAAGTGGCGACGAGAGCGGCGGTGCCGTAGCCGGCTCGGCCGCGGGCTCCGTCTCCGGCCCGGGCGGCAATGCGGCGTGCAGGCGCGTGCCGCCGAGCAGGCAGACCGTCGTTAACAGGATTACGCGTGCCCGAAACGTTGTCATGTGCGACATAAACCTGAGAGGTAAGAAAGTAAGGCCTTCTTTTTTGCAAAAAAGAAGCAAAAAACTTTTGGTCCCGGCGTTGCCTTGTCGGTGTTTTCTGTCCTGCGGCCTCTGGTCCGTTGCCGCTTGCTTCATCCCCCTGTGTTCAACGCAACGCCTCGCCCAACCGCGACAGCGCTCGCCCCAACACAGCCGGCGACTGCGCGAAACACAGCCGCAGGTGCCCCTCCCCGCCGGCGCCGAACGCGCAGCCAGGCGCCACCGCCACGCCATGCTCATGCACCAGCCGCAACGCGAAACCCAGGCTGTCCTGCAGCCCGTCCACGCCAAAGAACGCGTAGAACGCCCCAGGCGGCGCCGCCCAGCGCACGCGCGGCAACCCACCCAGCGCCGCCGCCGTCATCGCACGCCCCTCGGCGCAGTAGGCCCGGAACCGTTCCACGAAATCCTCGTCGGCCAAAGCGGCCAGTGCCGCCGCCTGCACGAACGCCGCCACGCCGGAATGGGTGATCTCCACCAGCTCGGAGAAGCTGTCCCGCGTGCTGGCGGGCACGATCAGCCAGCCGATCCGGAAACCCGTCATCGCCCACGCCTTGGAGAAGCTGCCGACAACCAGCACACGGTCCTCCGGCGTGCAGATGTCCAGGATGGAGGCGGCGCGCGGCCCGTCATAGACGAGCCGGTTATACACCTCGTCGGCGATCAGCCAGGTGCCCGTCGCCCGGCAAATCTGGAGAATGGCGGCCATGTCCGCGGCCGAAGCCGTCCACCCGGTCGGGTTGCTCGGGCTGTTCACCCACACCGCCCGCGCACCCACCAGCCGCGCCGCCAGCCGGTTCAGGTCCAGCACAAACCCGCCCTCCGGCGTGGGCGTCAGCGGATGCTCCTCCACCTCGGCGCCGCGCATTCGCCCGGCGTTCATCGAGTTCGGCCAGGCCGGTGTAAGATGCACCAGCCTGTCGCCGGGCCGCAGCACGGCGGCCATCGCCACGTGCACCGCCGCCATGCCCGAGCCGGTCACCTGCACGCGCGCCTCCTCCACAGGAAGTGCATGCTGGCCGCTCAGGTAGTTCGCCAGCGCCTGGCGCAGCGCCGGCAGGCCGCGCACGTCCGAATACCGCGTCTGCCCGGCTGCCATGGCGGCGGCCAGCGCATCATGCGCCACGCGCGGCGCGGCCACGTCGCTCTCGCCGAAACAGAGGAAATCCGTGTCCGGCCGGGCGAAGGCGGCGCGCGAGACGGTGATGATGTGGGAGCCCTGGGCCGCGGAGATGTCCATGGCGG
>CAXTVW010000296.1:0-3071 GCA_964247675.1 uncultured Acetobacteraceae bacterium | reverse complement strand
AACCGACTGGTGCAGATGCGGGGGAGCAAAAGTTTTTTGGTTCTTTTTTTCAAAAAAGAACTGCTTGCTTAGTGTCTGTTCTAAAACACGGCGGCGAGTCAGCTGGCGCGCATTTCAGGACGCCGGAGCACAGGAACAGCGCCTCAGACGACCGCCGGGGCGCCTTTTCAGGCAGACAGTTAGAAGCCCGTGAAACCTACCGCCGGGTTGGGCGTGCCGCGATCCGTGGCGGCCACGTGCACGGGGGCTGCGTGCTGGGCGACCACGCGGGTCACCTTGCCGCCCTTGGCCGGCTTGCCGGGCTTGCTGGCCGCGGCGGTCTGCACCGGCTTGCCGCTGCTCACGGAGCCGCGCAGGGAGAGCAGGAGGAAGGTGATGTCGTTGCGGCTGAGGTCGATGGCGGCGTCGGTGGGCGTCTGGCCCAGCACGTTGTGGGCGTCCAGCTGGGCGCCGCGGTTGACGGCGTCCTTGGCGGCGCCGAGGTCGCCGCGGTTGATGGCGTCGAACAACGCCTCGTTCGGGCTCAATTCGGCAGCCACCTTGTCGGCCGGGATCACGGCTGCGTCCGCATCGGGCTGGGCGCCCGGGATGGCGGGCGGCGGGGGCACGGGCTTGTCCTCGGGCTTCTTGGACGATTCGTCATCCTGGCTACGGTTGCGGCTAGGCAGGCCGGAGCCGCCGCCATAGGAGCTGCCGCCGTAGCCGCCAGCGCCGCCGACGGAGGGACCAACCTGGGCGTAGGCCGGGATTGCTGCGAAGCAGAGGAGGACGGCGAGCAGGTGGCGATTCATGGTGTCCTGTGTAGCACAGGAAAGTTGCAGAACATAAGCAACCAAAAGCTGTTTTTTGCAGAACAGCCGACTTTCGCATTTCTGGTGTCCGGGAGACGCGCCGGCTGAAGAAAGGAAGCAGTCCTTTTTTGGAAAAAAGGACCAAAAAACTTTTATCACCTCGCATCTGCAGCAGCCGGGTGCCTCCGGACGAACCCGAAAAGCTGCAGCGTCGTGGGAGATAAAAGTTTTTTGCTTCTTTTTTTCAAAAAAGAAGGCCTTGCTTGCCTACTTAGCTTCCCGCCGCCAAGCAGCCACGACAAGGCCAAGCAGCAACGGCAAAGCCGCCCAGGCTGGCAGGAGCGGCACGGAATCCACCCCTGTCACCAAGTGCGCGTCCCGGTGCCGCAGACCGATCCATCCGGCGCCATAAGCCACGTCCGTGGCGCCGACACGCCGCAGTTCCGGGGTGCCGCGCCCCAGCCAGGACACGCCGCCGCCCGTGGCCACGGCGAGTTTGCGCACGCGGTCCGCCGTGGCGCGCAGGTCGGCGTATTCCAGCGGGTTGTCCAGGCCGACGGCGGCGTAGGCCAGCCGTGTGCCGTCGCTGACCTGCCAAACGCCGGGGGAAGCGGCATCGAGGCTTGCCACCGCGCGGCCGGCGCCGGCGGGTGCCAGCACCAGGCTGCGTTTGGCGCCTTCGGGCGGGGTGATTGTCACCGTGCCCGCGGCGCTGCCGGAGACGGACTGGCGCTCCACCTGCAGGCGGCCGGCCTGGATGCGGGCGGTCAGGCGCTCCTCGTCCAGGTCCGGCTCCTTCATCAGCCAGTGCGCGGCGCGGCGCAGCAGCTCCGCCTGCGGGCCGCCGCCCCCGCCTGGCAGGGATGATTGGCCGCGCGACCACAGCCAGATCTGGTCACTCATCAGCATGGCGACGCGGCCCTGGTCCACGTGGCTGAGGATCAGCAGGGGTGCCTTGTTGGGCCCGGTCATCAGCACCTGGCCGGAGACGTCCTCCGGCTGGATGGCGCGGTACCACGGGCCCCAGCCGGGGGCGTTCGGGTCCGGGGCGAGGCCCTGGGTCACGGGGTGGCGGGTGCCGAGTTCGGTGACCTGCGGGGTGAAGGCGCCGGTGAGCAGGCCCTGGCCTCCGTTGCCCTGGCCCTGGTCGTCGCGCTTGTCGTCGCCGCCTTGCGGGGCGTGGGCGGGCAGCACGTCGCCGAGCGGCGTCTGGTCCAGGCTGCGGGCGCCCGCGAATTCGGGACCGGCTACCAGAAGCAGGGCGCCGCCGTGGCGCACGTAGTCGGCGATGTTGCGCAGGTAGATGTGCGGCAGGATGCCGCGGTCGGTGAAGCGGTCCAGGATGATGAGGTCGAAGCCGGACAGCTTGTCCTGGAACAGCTCGCGCGTGGGGAAGGCGATCAGCGCCAGCTCGTTGAGCGGCGTGGTGTCGTCCTTCTCCGGCGGGCGCAGGATGGTGAAGTGCACCAGGTCCACGGCGGGGTCGGATTTCAGCAGGCGGCGCCAGGTGCGCTCGCCCTGGTTCGGCTCGCCGCTGACCAGCAGCACGCGCAGCCTGTCGCGCACGCCGTTTATCTCGACCACCGCCTGGTTGTTCAGCGGGGAGGCCTCGCCTGGCACCGGATCGGTGGAGAGTTTTACCAGCGTGCGGCCTTCGCGGGTGATCTCCACCGGCACGCTCTGCACCTCGCCGGGGGTAACCTGGATGTGGTCAGGCGGCTGGCCGTCCACCTGCACGGCCAGCGTGGCCGGGCCGGGCGGGGCGCTGCCGGGCGGGCCGAGGTCCTCGACGGCCACGCGCAGCATCAGCGTGCGGCCGACGATGCCGTAGCCGGGCGCCTCGATGACGCGGACGCGCCTGTCCCACTCCTCGCCCTGCGCGGGGATGAGGACGTTCAGCGGCGCGGGGATGGCGGCGGGGTCGGATGGCAGGTCGTGTATCTGGCCGTCGGTGATGGCCACGATGCCGGAGAGGCGGTCGGCGGGGATGTCGGCCAGGGCCTGGCGCACGCCGGCCCAGAGCAATGTGCCGTCATGGCCGGATTCCGGCACGGTGACGCGGCGCAGCTCCAGCCCCGGCATGTGCGCCGCCTGCGCGGTGAGAGAAGCCGCGGCCTTTGCCGCCAGCGCGGCCCGGTCGCCCACCTGCATGGAGGCGGACCCGTCCGTCACAAGCAACGCGATGTCCGACAGGCCCTGCCGCGTCTCCTGCACCAGCGTGGGGCCGGCGAGCCAGGCGAGCAGCACGGCGAACGCGGCGCTGCGCCACCAGGCGCCACG
>CAXTVW010000295.1:0-3081 GCA_964247675.1 uncultured Acetobacteraceae bacterium | reverse complement strand
AGGCGGCCCGACTGCCGGGCGCTCGCGTCCGGATTTCTGGTAGCTTTTGCCCAGCAGCAACCACTCAGGCTGCCATCGTCTGAAGCAGCGGTCGGTGTTGTTCGGTGGTGAGCTGAAGCTTTACGACGCCTGCTTTTGGTCCGTCCTAGACTCTGGCCGCAAGCTCATTGCTTGCTTTGACACTGGCGGGGTGCGCTTGCCGGTGTATTGGACGGCTTCGCTGCAAATCGAAGCATTGTCGCTGACTGCTCGAACGTCCGGAACCGGCGTTACGAGTAATGTCGCACTGTTGCCGGACTATCGTGTGCAGTTACCAATAGTAACGAGTTGATCGTTGACGTGGAGGCCGAGTCGCTTGCGTCCACACGGTTGTCAGCGTATTTTGCGAACGTTAGAAGCTTTGCAGATCGCGGCAGCGTATTTCGTTCGTTCTGTCAGAAGGCGCCTCTGGCGCGATTACTGTCGATCAGGCTCTCACACCGAACACAGGACGCAAAATGTCTGGAACACTGACCGCCGGCAAGCAGGTACGCTCGGATGTTTTCTTCGGTGTCGGCGCATTGTCGGGTGTTGGAGATTTCAACTACTCGACCATGCAGCTTTCTAACGGCGCAACGAACCCGGTGTCGGCACAAGCGGATACGTATTTGACCATCGACACGCTTCCTGGCGAAACGCCGGCAAGCGATCTTTTTGTCGGCACGGGATTTGGTGCCATCGAGGACGTAAACGATCTCTCCCCGGTCATTCTCGCAGGCGCTGACAGCGTTGCCGGCGAGCTTGTCTATCAGGGCGACTCTGGCGATCAGACCGTATACGCCGGGGTAGGTACCGAGTACGCGGCGCTGGTTGGCTTCGGCAACACGTTCGTCACTCCGACTGTAAGTGGCGGCACCTATGAAGTTGCTGCCGGCCTGGCAGGGCCAAACCAGCTACAGGCTCTGGCGTCCGCGACCGGGCAAGAGGGAAACAACATCGCGATTGGCAGCGGCGACGCGAGCATCGCCGCTGGACTTGGGTTCAACCACATCTTTCTGGGCAGCGGTACGGCGCTGGTGGCCAATGAAGGCTTCGACACTATCGCCGTTGGCAGCGGCGCCGCTACTGTAAACGGCGCAGGTGCTGCCACAATTTTCGCCGGCACTGGTTCCATAGAATATGACGGCGCCGGCGGTACGGCTTTGATCGTTGCCAGCACTGTTGCTGGTGCCGGAAAGACGGACGTCACTGGAGGCGCAGGGTCAGTAACTGTCTACGGCGGAACTGGTGATGTCGCGGTTTTTGGTGGCCAAGCCGGCAACAACGTCCTGGTTTCCGGCTCGGGCAATTCCGCCCTGGTCGGCGGCGGCAATAACGACCTTCTGGTGGCAAACGGCGCGGGCACGACCTCACTCAGCGCCAGTGACGGCAATGCCACGCTATTTGCCGCGAATGCTACCGGATCAGTCGATTTTACGCTGGGTGCTGGCAACGACACCGTTGTTGCCGGGACTGGTAACGAGCATTTCGAGTTGGGCACCGGCAATAGTACGATCTTCGGCGGCACTGGCCATGACGTTTATAGCACCTTTCAAGGTGGCGGCTCGAACCTCGTGGTAGGTTTCGACACAGCTTCCGATTACCTCGACCTGAGCGGTTCGGCCTTCTATGGCTCGGCGGCATCGTTCCTCGCGAACGACGTTTCCATAGTCAATGGCAGCACGTATGTTAACGTACCCATCGACACTGGCACCGACAAGATCGAGCTTTACGGCGTTACGAACCTTTCCGCATCGAATTTGATTCTGCCTCCGTATAATCAAATCTGATTTTGCCTCCGCAATTTGAGCTCGGCGCACGAACTTGCTGGTCCGGAAAGGTGCAGACTTTCCATAACATTACGGCTTGAACTGGCCTGTAATCTGTCGACAGCGTCCGCTTGAGCGATGATGAGAGCGCAGCGGACCTGACGTTTCAGAACGGCGGCTGCCGCGGACTCCATCAGCGCACGAACCTCGTCAGAATGGCGAGCCCTCACCGCAGCGATCAGAACAAAAGTTTTTTGCTCTTTTATTCAAAAAAAAAGGCCTTGCTTGCTTACTTCGGAACGATCCCCTGGAAGAAGTACTGCTGCAGCAACACCAGCCCGCCCAATAGCAACGTCAGCACGATGCTATGCTTGAACGTGCGCGCGAACACCACGCCCTCCTGGCCTTTCAGGTCGGTCACCGACACGCCGGTGGCGATGTTCTGCGGCGAGATCATCTTGCCCATCACGCCGCCTGACGAGTTGGTGGCGGCAATCAGCACCGGGTTGAGGCCGAGCTGGTTGGCGGCGACCACCTGGAGGTTGCCGAACAGGGCGTTGCCGGAGGTGTCGCTGCCGGACAGGAACACGGCCACCCAGCCGAGGAAGGGCGAGACGAGCGGGAACAGCAGGCCGGCTTTGGAGACGCCGAGGCCGAGCGTGTAGGTCATGCCCGAGTAGTTCATCAGGTAGGCGAGTGCGATGATGAGCATGACCGTGAGTATGGCGATGCGGGCCTGGCGCCAGGTGGCGACGGCGGCGCGGAAGAAGCCGGCCGGGCCTACGCCCACCAGGGCGGCGGTTATGATTGCGGCCAGGAGGATGGCGGTGCCGGAGGCCAGCGGCTCGAACTTGTAGATCGCGGCGTAGGGCTTGTCGTGGTACAGGGTGATGGAGACGAGCTTGTCCAGGCCGGGCCACGGGATCGCCTTGGCGCCGTTCGCGGGCACCTTGAAGTGCGTCCAGATGATGACGACGACGCTGACCACGATCCAGGGCATCCAACCCTGCCAGGCGGGCACGGCGCGGGCGGCGCGCGTGGCGGCGGCCGGGCGCACGCCGACCGCGAAGGCTGGGTCGTGCGCGGGCTGCCAGACCTGGAGGAAGCCGATGGTGACGATCAGGGCGGTAAGCGAGGAGAGCACGTCGGTCAGGGCGTAATCGAGGAAGTTCGAGCTGACGAACTGGGCGCCGGCGAAGCTGAGGCCGGCGATCAGCAATACGGGCCAGAGGGCGCGGAGCGAGCGTACGCCGCCGTATAGCGTCATGACGTAGAACGGCAGGAGGAGGGCGAT
>CAXTVW010000294.1:0-3118 GCA_964247675.1 uncultured Acetobacteraceae bacterium | reverse complement strand
CCCCACGACCGCGCGTTACAGGCCGCCGCACACCCCGGTCACCAGCCCGCCCAAGCCGACCGCGCGAACGCCCAGCCAGCCCGTCCCGACACCGCCCACGCCCAGCGCGACCCCCGCCGCGACGCGCCGCCCGGCCACGAAGCCACCGCCCGCAGCCCCTCCGGTGACGCCCGCGGCTCTACCGAAGCTGGCCCCCGCCGCCCCACGCTGGACGCCCGTCTCGGCAATCCCGCCACGCTGCACACCGTGGGCGTCACCGGCGCCGACGTGCGCCGCGCCGCGCCCAGCGCCTTTCTGCGCCACGAGGCGCATCGCGACCCCGCGCGCGACCACGCTTTCGTCCGCAGCCACGAGGCCGACTTCCACACTCGCCGCGTCGCCGCCCTTGATGCCCGCGAGCTCGGCCGCTGGCGCACCGGCGCCTGGCGTAACGAGTGGCATTACGGCCGCCGCGGCTGGTGGTGGGATGTGGGCGGTGTCTGGTACGGCTATCCGGAGCCGATTTTCCCCTACCCCGAAGATATCGCGCCCCTCGTCGCCTACGATACCGAGACGGTCGACGGCCCCGACATGGCGCAGGCCGAGCTCGGCCCCGCCCAGGACGAGGCACCTGGCCAGGCGCCCCCGGACCTGCCGCAGGAGATGGCGCAAGACCAGCCGTCTCCCGGCGCCATCGCCCCGTTGCCCGCAGCTCCTGTCGGTTGGTACCGCTGCGACCAGCCCGGCGGCTACTACCCGGGCCTGGATAGCTGCACCTCCAACTGGGCGCTGGTGCAGAATGCACCGATGCCCGGTGAATGATCGCCGCCCGTTTCCGCTGGACGGAGTTGCCATGAAGCTCACGACACTCGCCGCCATTTCCGTCGCCTGCCTGCTCGCCGGCTGCGCCAACAAATACGACACGCTGACGCCCGAGCTCCAGGCGAGCATGATGTCGGACCTGCGCGCCGGCAAGCCGACCCTCGATTGCGGCTTGAAGTGCAAGCTCACCTGGGAAAACCAGGCGCCCGTCATCCACCAGCTCGACATTGCCGAGCGCTGGCCCGAACTGGCCGTGCGCGTCATGCAGATCGGCTACGGCAGCGATCTCGCCTACTACTATCTCGGCCAGTCGGCGCAGGGCCTGCAATACCACGACGCCGCCATCGCCTATTACAACGATGCCTATGCGGTGGCGAGCGGCGGCAACGCCCTGCTGCGCTGCGAGGACAACCACGTGGGCGGCGGTGATTCCTGCCAGGGCGTCAACATTGCGACATCCATCCCCGTGCTGGTGCAGGCCTCGCGTGACGCGCTGGCCGCCGAGCAGGCCCGCGAGCTGGCCGCCCAGGCGCCCCCGCCGCAGCCGACGCGCCATCATCACCGCAAGCCGGGAGCGACCCCGGCCGCCCAGCAGAGCGACGGCTGGCAGACCCCGCCGCCAGCCAGCGCCGCCGCCCAACCCGCGTCCGCCCAGTCTGTATCGGCCAAGTCCGCGTCCGAGCAACCCGCGTCCGCGCAACCCGCCGCCGCGCGAGGCGCGGCCGGCGCCAGCCAGGGCGACGGCTGGGCCACCCCGCCCGCGCCACGTTGAACGCCGCCTTGAAGCCCCTCGCCATCGTCCTGGGCGCCGCTGGCCTGCTCGCCGCCGGCGCCGCCGTCGCCTTTTTCCTCACCGCCAGCCCGCACCGGACCGCCGCACCCTCCCGCACGCTGGAGATCGCCGCCCCGCCGCAAGCCGCCACCTCCCCTCCGCCTCAGACTGCGCAAACAACCGCACCCGACGCGGCACCCCAGGCCGACTGGGCGCTGCCGCCGGCGATCGCCTTTGTCCCGCTCAAGCAGAATTTCTCGCTCATCCGCGACAGCGCCGCCTACGTCGCGGCCAGCCAGAACGCGCCGCAATTCTACCCGCTGAAAGCCGGAACCCCGCTCATCTCCGCCGCCCGCTCGCCCGATGGCGCCTGGACCGTGGCGATGACGGCGGATGGCCGCGCCGCCTTCCTCCCCTCGGCCGATCTCGGCCCCTACGACCCTTCGCGCGCCCCGCATGCGCCGGCGTCGGACATCGTCTCTGGTGCGGCGCGCGTCATCGACACCGCCACCCTGCTCGTGGACGGCCAGACAGTCCCGTTGGACGGCCTGGCGGGCAGCGGCGCGCCCTACGCTGCCCAACTGCAATCCGTCATCGACCGGCGCGGGTCGAAATTGTCCTGCACCGTGCAGAAGAGTGGCCGCTACCTCTGCACCCTGCCCGACGGCCAGGACATCGGCCGCTCCGCCCTGTTCAACGGCGCAGCCGGCATCTCCGAAGACGCCAGCGAAGACTACCGCACGCAGGCCGACTCCGCCCGCACCGCCCATCGCGGCATGTGGAAGTAGCCTCCGCGCGAGCGCCCTGGCTCCAAGGTCGGTCCTGTCGCCCTGACCGACACGACCCACTCGACCGTGTTCGTTGGCCACATCCGGATCGCGTCCGTCCTGATCGCCCCCTACGACCCGCCGGCGCTTCCTGGCGGACGGATCGCCACCTATCCGGAGTTTAGCATCCTCCCGGGCGAATTCCCCATCGCCAACGATACGCGAGGCGGCTTTCTCAGCAAGATGATCCCCTCCCCACCCCGGCGGCTTCGTGCTCACCCGCGACCGCCTGGATGAGCTGGTGCCCGTGGAGCCCGCGGAGATGGCGGGGCGACAGGTCATCGAGTGGGGCAAGGACGACATCGAGGCGCTCAAATTCATGAAGGTCGACGTGCTCGGCTTGGGATGCTGGGCTGCATGCGCCGCGCCTTCGAGCTGCTGGAGGAGCACCGCAATATCACCATCGACATCGCGTCCATCCCGCCCGAGCACACGGCGACATACGCACTAATCCGCAAGGCGGACACGCTGGGCACCTTCCAAATCGAGAGCCGGGCGCAGACGGCCATGCTGCCGACGCTGAAGCTCACCAAGTTCTACGACTTGGTCGTGCAGGTGACGATCGTCCGGCCGGGCCCGATCCAGGGCGGCATGGTGCATCCTCACCTGCGGCCGTGTGAAAGACTGGAGCCCGTGCACTACCCCAAGCCGGAGCTGGAGCGCGTGCTGGGCAAGACGTTGGGCGTGCCGCTGTTCCAGGAGCAGGCGATGCAGGTGG
>CAXTVW010000293.1:0-3134 GCA_964247675.1 uncultured Acetobacteraceae bacterium | reverse complement strand
AAGTTTTTTGCTTCTTTTTTTCAAAAAAGAAGGCCTTTCTTTCTTCTTCAGGCCACAGCCGCAAGCACCACGTCGCCCAATGCCAGACAAGACGTAAGGCCAGGGCTCTCGATCCCGAACAAATTCACCAGCCCCGGCACGCCATGCACCGAAGCATCCTGGATGACGAAGTCCTGCGTCTGTGTCGGCGGCACGATCTTCGGCCGCACGCCTGCATAGGCCGGCACCAGGCGCTCCGCGGGCAAGCCTGGCCAGTAGCGGCGTATGGCGGCGGCGAAGACGGGCGCACGGGAAGGGTCCACGATGTAGTCAGGCGTGTCCACCGCCTCCACGTCCGGGCCGAAGCGCGCCTGGCCGGCCAGGTCCAGCGTCAGGTGTATGCCGGCGCCACCGGGGATCGGCACCGGATAGATCAGCCGGGTGAACGGTGCGCGGCCGGACAGCGCGAAGTAGCTGCCTTTTGCCAGGTAGGCTTGCGGCACGTGCCTTGGGTCCAGGCCGGCAATGCGGCGCGCCAGCGCGCAGGCGCCGTGCCCGGCGGCGTTCACCAGCACGCGGCAGCGCAGGCGCAGCGCCTCGGCGCCGCCGGCAAGCACCTCGAACCCGCCAGGCACCGCTTCGGCCTGCTGCAACGGCGCGCCCAGGGCCAGCGAGGCGCCTTGGTCCTGCGCTTCGCCGAGCAAAGACAGCATGAGCGCGTGACTATCGACGATGCCGGTCATCGGTGAGTGCAGGGCGCCGGTGCAGGCGAGCGCCGGTTCCAACGCACGCGCTTGCGCTTCCGTTAGCCTGACCAGGCCCTCGACGCCGTTGCGCTCGCCTTTCGCCTGTATCTCGTCCAGCTGCACGCGGTCCGCGGCGTCGGCGGCCACAATCAGCTTGCCGCAGGCGCGCGCGGGCACGCCGTGGGAGGCGCAATAGGCGTAGAGCGCCCGCCTGCCTGGGGCGCAAAGCCTGGCCCGCCAGGTGCCCGGCGCGTAGTAGAAACCGGCGTGGATCACTTCGCTGCTGCGCGACGAGGTGCCGGTGCCTATGGCGGTGGCTTCCTCCAGGATGAGCACGCTGTGGCCGGCTCTGGCCAGGGCGCGGGCTATGGCCAGGCCTACCACGCCGGCGCCGGCGACTACGCAGTCTATGTCAGGCAAGGGAAGGAAGGCCTTATTTTTTGCGAAAAAGAAGGCCTTTCTTTCCTAATTACTGCGAGAACACTCATACCCGGGCCCATTCGGCAAACATCGGAGCGGCGTGAAGCTGCTATCCGCAGGTGGAAAGGCCAAGATGATACCGAGCGGGTGTTCTTTCGGAAGCCTGCCAAGGTCGCTGGTGTCTCTGTTGCGCAGCGCAGGATCAGGCTTGGCGCTGCAGGCGGCGAGGCAGCCGAGCAGAAGAGCGGTGGCAAGGAGGCGATGCATGTTGATCTTCCGACCCGCCCAAAGGCGTTACACAGGTTTACACGATACGTGCTGGCGGCCCTGGCCTGGACGGGCCACCGTAGAAACTCAGATGCCCAAGATGATTAGACCAGTACGGCAAGCCCACAAGGGGCTGACTTGTGCACGTTCCCTGCAAGCCGGAAGACGTCACCATGGATGACCTGCAGACGATACCCACGCCGCGTTCCCAGCCGATCGTGCATCAGCCGGGAACCCAGGCGGAGCGGCCGGCGCGCCGGCGCAGCCTCTGGCCCTGGCTGATCCTGCTTCTGATCCTGGGCGGCGTGGTGTTCCTCGTCTCCCGGCTGGGCGGCGGCGCGGGCAAGCACGCGCAGGTGGTGCCGCCGCAGGCCGTGGGTGTGGCCAAGGCGAGCACGGCGGACATGTCCGTGGTCGATGCCGGGCTAGGCACCGTGACCTCGCTGGCGAGCGTGACGGTGCAGACGCAGATCGCCGGCACATTGCAGACGATCGGCTTCCGTGAAGGCCAGATCGTGCACAAGGGTGATTTCCTGGCGCAGATAGATCCGCGGCCGTATGAGGCGCTGCTGGCGCAGGCGCGCGGCACGCTGGCGCACGACCAAGGATTGCTGCACCAGGCGCAGATGGACGCCAAGCGTTACGCGCTGCTGCAGAAGCAGGACAGCATCGGGCGCCAGCAAGCCGAAGACCAGCAATACGTGGTCGAGCAGTATATCGGTTCGGTGGCGGCGGACCAGGGTACGGTGCAGACGCAGCTGGTGAACCTGGCGTTCTGCCACATCACCTCGCCGGTGGACGGCCGTGTGGGCCTGCGGCAGGTGGACGCCGGCAACTACATCACGCCCACCTCGCTGACCAACGGCCTTGTGGTGGTGACGCAGCTTGATCCTATCAGCGCGATCTTCACCTTGCCCGAAGACGACGTGCCGGCGATCCAGGCGCAATTGCACGCCGGTGCCAAGCTTGTCGTGCAGGCCTACGACCGCAGCAACACGGTGCACCTGTCCGACGGCACGCTGGAGACCATCGACAACCAGATCGACGTGACAACCGGGACGGTGAAACTGCGCGCATTGTTCAACAATCCGAGTTTCTCGCTGTTCCCCAACCAGTTCGTGAACCTGCGGCTGATCGTGAGTACTGTGCATGACGCGGTGGTGGTGCCGAACGCGGCGCTGCAGACCGGCGCGCCTGGCAGTTTCGTCTATATGGTGCAGCCGCCTGGAACGGCGGCGAAGCCGGCGGACGAGGCAAAACCGGAGGCCAGGGAGGCGGATGCCAAGCCTGCTGACGCCAGCGGCGCTGGCGGGCAGCATCCGCATGCGCCGGCCGACACGGTAGCCGTGCGCGCCGTGAAGCTGGGCGTGGCCGATTCGGAAAAGACGCAGATCGTGAGCGGGCTTGCCGTGGGCGACACGGTGGTGGTCGATGGTTCGGACCGGCTGCGGGACGGGGCGAAGGTGGTGCTGCCTGGGTCCCGGCCGCAGGGTGGCGATGGGTCGGCGCCTCATAAGCACCGGCATGCGGCGGCGGAGTGATGAAAGGAAGCAAGGCCTTCTTTTTTGAAAAAAAGAAGCAAAAAACTTTTTCTACCTCGCCTGCACAAAATCCCAGCCCGGTTCTGCCAAAGCGCGCATCTGCAGGATTTGGCGCGACCATGCCGCGGGCGGGGGAGCAAAAGTTTTTTGCTTCTTTTTTTCAAAAAAGAAGGCCTTCCTT
>CAXTVW010000292.1:0-3180 GCA_964247675.1 uncultured Acetobacteraceae bacterium | reverse complement strand
AAGTAAAAGTTTTTTGCTTCTTTTTTTCAAAAAAGAAGGCCTTGCTTTCTTCTACTATAAAAGCGCCTGACGCTAGATCGCCACCCGCACGCCCAACTCCACCACCCTGTCGCTCGGTATGCGGAAGAACTCGGTCGCCGGCACGGCATTGCGGGCCATCAGCAGAAACAGCCACAGCCGCCATAGTGACAGCTTGGGAGCCATCGCCCGCACCAGCACCTCGCGGCCCAGGAAGTAGCTGACCTGCATCGGCTCGAACGGTATGCCACGAGAGCCCAGATCCTCCAGGGCGCGCGGCACGTTTGGGCTTTCCATGAAGCCGTAGCGCAGCAGCACGCGGTGTATGCCGGGGGCGAGCTCGATGACTTCCGTGCGGCGCTCGGGGCCGGCTTCCGGCTCGTCCAGCGTGGTGACGGTAACGAACAGCACGCGCTCGTGCAGCACCTTGTTGTGCTTGAGGTTGTGCAGCAGGGCGGCGGGGACGTAGTCCGGGTTGCCGGTGAGGAAGACGGCGATACCCGGCACGCGCACGGTGCGCGATTGCGGCAGGCGGGCGAGGAAGCTGGCAAGCGGCAGGCTGTCCTGCTTCCAGCGGCTGAACATCAGGTCGCGGCCCTGTTTCCAGGTGGTCATCATCGCCATCAGGCCGGCGGCCACGGCCAGGGGGACCCAGCCGCCGTCCAGGATCTTCAAAGTGTTGGCGGCGAAGAAGACGAAGTCGATGACGAAGAAGCCGCCCCAGACGGCGATTGCGGCCCAGGTAGGCCAGCCGAACTGGCGGTGGAACACGATCGTGGCCAGGAAGCAGGTGCACAGGAATGTGCCGGTCACCGCAATGCCGTAAGCGGAGCCCAGTGCGTCGCTGCCGCGGAAGGTGAGGACCAGGATGAGCACGCCTACCAGCAGGGCGGTGTTGACCTGCGGGACGAAGATCTGACCCTCTTCGGTCGTGCTGGTGTGGCGCACGGTGAGGCGCGGCAGGAACCCCATCTGCATGCACTGGCGCGCAATGGAAAAGGCGCCGGAAATCAGCGCCTGGCTGGCGATCACCGCGGCCATTGTGGATAGCACCACAAGCGGCAGGCGGAGCCAGAGCGGGCCGAGCAGGAAGAACGGATTCTCCACCGCCGCCCGGTCCGACATGACGAGCGCGCCCTCGCCGAAATAGTTCAGCACCAGCGAGGGCAGGACGAGGAACAGCCAGGCGAAGCGTATCGGCTTGGCGCCGAAATGGCCCATGTCCGCATACAGCGCCTCGGCGCCGGTGACGGCCAGGACCACGGCACCCAGCGCCACGAACGCCAGCCAGCCGTGATGCAGGCAGAAGACGATGCCGTGCTGCGGCGCCATCGCCTGCAGCACGGACGGGTTACGCGTGATGCCGATGGCGCCCAGGATGCCTATGGTCACGAACCAGACCACCATGACGGGGCCGAAGATCTTGCCAACCGCACCGGTGCCGCGCGACTGGATGGCAAACAGCGCAATGATGATGACCACGGAGGCCGGCACCACGAACTGGCTGGCCTGCGGGATGGAGACCTCCAGCCCTTCGATCGCGCCGAGCACGGAAATCGCCGGAGTGATCGCACCGTCGCCGAACAGCAGGCACGCGCCGCCTATGCCGGTCAGCGCCACGGCCCAGTGCAGCTTTGGATTGTGGACCACGCGCTGGGCGAGCGCCATCAACGCGAGGATGCCGCCCTCGCCGCGGTTGTCCGCCCGCATAACGAGGATGACGTATTTGATGGTGACGATGAGGATCAGCGACCAGAAGATCAGCGACAGGCATCCGATGATCTCGCCATTGCTTATGGCGCGGCCGCCGAAGAGCGAGAGGATCGCCTTGAAGGCGTAAAGCGGGCTTGTGCCGATGTCTCCATAGACGACGCCCAGGACCCCTACGAGCGCGCCGAGCTTCGGCACTCCGCGCTGGAGCTTGGCGGAGTCGGCATAGGTAAGCTGGTTCATTTAGGCGGGATTTACGCCCGTTGCGGCTTTGGTGCAACGCAGCGGCAGTAAAGCAAGAAATCACTTCTTTCTTTGAAAGAAGCCAGAAGCTTTTGTCCCTTGCGGCGACTCACGATTACGGGGTGTTTCTGTGGCCGAAGATTGCGCTGCCTACGCGTATCTGGGTGGCGCCGCAGGCGATTGCAGCTTCGAAGTCGCCGGACATCCCCATCGAGAGGACAGGCAGGTTGTGGGTGCCGGCAAGACGGGCAAGCGCCTGGAAGAAGGGCTCGGGTGGCCGGTCCGCCGGGGGGATGCACATCAGGCCTTGCAAGGCGGCGCCGAAGCGGGCCTGGCACTCGGCAATAAAGGCGGGTGCGTCGGCGGTGGGTATGCCGGCTTTCTGAGGCTCGTCGCCGATGTTGACCTGGACGAGCAGGTTCGGGACGCGGCCGGCGCGCTCGGCGGCGGCGGCGATGGCGTCCGCCAGGCGCGGACGGTCCAGGGTCTCTATTATGTCGGCGATGCGCACTGCGTCGGCGGCTTTGTTCGTCTGCAAGGCGCCGATGAGGTGCAGGCGAAGTTGCGGCTTGGCGGCGCGCAAGCCGGCGAACTTGGCGTCCGCTTCCTGCACGCGGTTCTCGCCGAAGGTGAGCTGGCCGCAATCGAGCGCCGCCTGCACGGCGGCAGCGGGGTGGGTTTTGGAGACGGCGACAAGGGTGATCTCGTCCGGGTTGCGGCCTGCCTGGTGGGCTGCCTGCGCAATGCGGGCCCGGATGACCCGCAGCGCCGAGGCAATGTCCTGATCCGATGCGTCCATGCGTCAGGCATGGGTGCCCCGGGCAAGCCGGTCAAGCAGGCACGCGCGCCGGACCCATGGCTTTCTGCTTCTGTTTTTCAAAGAAGAAGGTGTTGCTTTCTTCCTGGCCCCACCGCTTGGCGCAACCACCATCCGGCGCTAGACAAGCCAAGGCCCGCGATCGCGCCGGCCTGTGTTCGTCAGGATACCATGGCCCGCTCCGTCTTCCGCACCTTCGCCCAGTTAGCACTCCTGCTGCCGGTGGCGGCCCTGGCCGGCTGCGGCGGCGGCAATAACGGGTCCGTCAAGCCGCTCGCCGACGCCTCATACGCCGATCCGACCGGGCTGACGCCGCCCTCGATCGTGCCGGGCAAGAGCCGCAGCAACGCGCAGCAGGAATCCGATGCGGCCCTGCAGGTGAACAAGTATCT
>CAXTVW010000291.1:0-3195 GCA_964247675.1 uncultured Acetobacteraceae bacterium | reverse complement strand
GGAAGGCCTTCTTTTTTGAAAAAAAGAAGCAAAAAACTTTTGCTCCCCCGCCTGCCGCACGGCGTGCGCTCGTATGGCAATACGCGTGCTTGCCCCAGCGGGGAGCAAAAGTTTTTTGGTTTTTTTTTGCAAAAAAGAACTGCTTTCTTTCTCCCTGTTAGTTGCGGCACATGAACGAAACATCCCCACCAGCGGTCTACGACTTCGCCAACGCAGAGCCGCGTTGGCAGCAAGCCTGGGAAGAAGCCGGCTGCTTCCTCGCCGACGACGTGCCGCAGGGCGAGCGGCCGAAATACTACGTGCTGGAGATGTTTCCTTATCCCAGCGGCAAGATCCACATGGGCCACGTACGCAACTACACTTTGGGTGACGTGGTGGCGCGCTACAAGCGGGCGCGCGGCTACCAGGTTTTGCATCCGATGGGATGGGATGCGTTCGGCCTGCCGGCGGAGAACGCGGCGCGCGAGCGTGGGGTGCATCCTGGTGTGTGGACGCGGGCCAACATTGCGGCGATGCGCACGGAATTGCGCCGCATGGGGCTGTCGATCGACTGGCGCCGGGAGTTTGCGACCTGCGATCCGGCATATTACGGGCAGCAGCAGCGGCTGTTTTTGGCGTTCCTGCAGGCCGGTCTGGTCGAGCGGCGGGAGAGCTACGTCAATTGGGATCCGGTTGACGGCACCGTGCTGGCCAACGAGCAGGTGATCGACGGGCGGGGCTGGCGGTCCGGTGCGCTGGTCGAGAAGAAGAAGCTGTCGCAATGGTTTTTCCGTATCACGCAGTTCGCGCCTGCGCTCTTGGCGGAGTTGGACACGCTGGAGCGGTGGCCCGAGCGCGTGCGGGTGATGCAGGCGAAGTGGATCGGCCGTAGCGAGGGAGCACGGTTGCGTTTTCCGTTGGTGCGGGAAGAAGCCGGGATCGCCGAGGTGGAGGTTTTCACCACGCGGCCTGACACGCTGTATGGCATGTCGTTCGTGGCGGTGGCCGCCGAGCATCCGCTGGCGGCCGCGGTGGCGATGCGTGATGCGGGGGCCGCGGCGTTCGTGGCCACATGCCGCGGCATGGGCACCAGCGAGGTGGCGCTGGAGACCGCGGAGAAGCAGGGCTACGACACCGGCCTGGTGGTGCGGCATCCGTTCCTGCCGGACCAGGTGTTCCCAGTGTGGATCGCCAACTTCGTGCTGATGGAATACGGCACGGGGGCGATCTTCGGCTGTCCGGCGCATGACCAGCGGGACTTGGATTTCGCCCGCAAATACGGACTGGACGTGGTGCCGGTGGTGGTGCCGGCCGGCGAGGATGCGTCCGCCTTCAGCGTGGCGGACCGGGCGTATGACGGGCCTGGCGTGATAGCCAACTCCGGTTTTCTGGATGGGCTGAGCATCGAGGCGGCCAAGCGCGCGTCGATCGACGCGGTGGCAGAGCGTGGCTGGGGTGCCGGCGTGGTGAACTGGCGGTTGCGCGACTGGGGGGTGAGCCGGCAGCGTTACTGGGGCTGCCCCATCCCGGTGGTCCATTGCGGCGCCTGCGGCGTGGTGGCTGTGCCGGACAGCGCGTTGCCGGTGTTGCTGCCCGATGACGTGACGTTCGACAAGCCGGGCAACCCGCTGGACCATCATCCCACCTGGAAGCACGTGGCGTGCCCACGCTGTGGTGCGGCGGCCACGCGGGAGACCGACACCTGCGACACGTTCGTCGATAGCTCGTGGTATTTCGCGCGGTTCTGCAGTCCGGAGGCGGCGGTGCCGGTGCAGCGGACGGCGGTGGACGGCTGGCTGCCGGTGGACCAGTATATCGGCGGCATCGAGCACGCGATCCTGCATCTGTTGTATGCGCGTTTCGTAACGCGCGCGATGCAGGCGACTGGGTTCCTGGACGTCGCCGAGCCGTTTGCCGGTCTGTTCACCCAAGGCATGGTGACGCACGAGAGCTACAAGTCGGCCGATGGCCGTTGGCTCTATCCCGAAGAGACGGTCGTCAGCGAGGGGAGCGTCGTCGAGCGCGCAACCGGCGGTGCCGTGACGGTTGGCCGCGTGGAGGCGATGAGCAAGTCCCGCAGGAATACGATCGATCCCGGTTCCATAATTAACCGTTACGGAGCCGATACGGCACGGTGGTTCATACTTTCCGACAACCCGCCGGAACGCGATATCGAATGGACCGAGTCGGGCGTGGTCGGCGCCTACCGTTTCGTGCAGCGGCTCTACCGGTTGGCCGAAGCGAGCGCCGGCGCCACCCCTGACGCACCAACGCGTTTCGGCGCTGAAGCGCTCACGCTCCGGCGTGTCACGCACAGGACGATCGCCAGCGTGACACAGGCGCTGGAGGATTTCGCCTTCAACGTGGCCGTCGCCCGCATCTATGAGCTTGCCGGCGCCATTTCGGACGCGGACCGCGAACCCGGGGGGGACGGAATGGCATATGCCCGGTTCGAGGCGGTCGAGACGGCGGCACGGCTGATTGCACCGATGATGCCGCATCTTGGCGAGGAGCTTTTCGCCCTGCTCGGGCACAGCGTGCTGCTCGCCGACGAAGCCTGGCCGGCTGCCGACCCAGCCCTGGTTGCGGCACAAAGCCTGACCATCGCGGTTCAGGTCATGGGTAAATTGCGTGGCACGATCGAGGTGGCGCCGGATGCGCCGGCGGAGACGGTAACAAAAGCGGCCGAGGCCGAGCCGAACGTCGCACGGTTGCTGGAGGGTAAGCGTATCCTCAAGCGCATCTACGTGCCGGGCCGCATCGTCAACTTCGTGGTGGCGGGATGATCGCCCGCCGCGTTCTGGTTCTGGCCCTGGCCGGGATGACCGCCGGCTGCGGCTTCCACCCGGTTTATGGCGAAGGTCAGCCTGGTAAGGCGGCGCTGGCCGCCGTTTACGTGAACATCATCCCCAACCGGTCCGGCCAGTTGCTGCGGCAGGCCCTCCAGGCGCGCCTGGAGGGCACATCCGGCGATGTGCCGAAACGCTACACGCTCGGCGTCGGCTTCTTCGAAGCGGTTTCCGGACTTGACGTGCAGGCGGACAATTCGACCACGCGCAACAGGACGGTCGGCAATGCCACATGGAGTTTGCGCTCAGCGGATAACCCGGCGGTGCAACTGGCCGGCGGCAGCGTCCGGAGTGTGGACGGATACAACATCATCGACGAGCAGTTCTTCTACCAGGATCTGGAAGAGGATGCGGCGGAACATCGGCT
>CAXTVW010000290.1:0-3204 GCA_964247675.1 uncultured Acetobacteraceae bacterium | reverse complement strand
AAAAACTTTTACTCCCCCGCCTGCACACACGGCGCGTGCAGGTTCTGCAAGCCGCCGTAGTTGCAGGGAAGGCGCGCACAGGTGCAGGCGCCAGGAGCGAAAGTTTTTTGCTTCTTTTTTTCAAAAAAGAAGGCCTTGCTTGCGTCCTACCCAGGCGTCTTCCCGTCGCCCAAATGCTCCAGCTTCTCCTGCACCCTCTTGTCTTCTTCGCTCAACTTCTCCGGCGTCTGCACCGCCACGCCAGGCGGCACCGCATCGCCCGGATCGTGCTCCTTGCCATCCATCACTTGTCCTTCCCGGTTGCGGCCGCGTCCTCGTCCATCTCTTCGACCAGCTCTTCTACGGCGTGGCGGTCGATCTTCACTGCCTTCTCGGCCAGCTTGTCGCCTTCCTTCGGCGCACCATGCGCGTATTTCTCCAGCGCCGCCTCCGCCAGGTCGCGCGCCTTTTCGTAGGTCTCGTCGGTCTCGTCCGCCATGCCTTGGCTCCTTGCGTTACACCCGCGAACGTGAGGCGGCGCTTGGCGGTTGCTAGCGGCGGTGCGCGTGCCACGTTCACATCGTGAAGCGCACACCCGCCCTGCTGCTCGCCATGCTCCTGCCCGCCGCCGCCCAGGCCAGCGCCGGGCCGGACGGCTTTGCCTGGGATCAGCACCCCGGCGTGCAGGTTCCGCTGGAGACCGTGCTGCGTGACGAGGCCGGCCGCCAGGCGCCCCTGGTCAGCGCGCTTGGCGGGACCCCCGCAATCCTCGATCTCGGCTACTTCCATTGCCCATCGCTCTGCGGCGTTACCCGCGCGGACCTGTTCACGGCGCTGCAGGCCGGCGGCCTCTCGCCCGGGCAGGACGTCTCGGTGGTCGCCGTCTCCATAGACCCCGCCGAGCAGCCCGCCGATGCCGCCGCCGCGAAGCGCGCGGACCTGGCCGCGCTTCCCCCGGCCTGGTCGCGCGGCGTGCATTACCTGACCGCGGCGCCGGCCGGCATCGCCGCTCTCGCGCAAGCCGTGGGGTTCCGCGCGAGCTGGGACGCGCGCTTCAAGCAGTTCATGCACCCGGCTGGGATCGTGGTGCTCACCCGCACGGGCAAGATCAGCTCCTATCTGCTGGGCGTGGGCTACACGGCGGGTGACATGCGCGCCGCGGTGCTGCGGGCCGGCGACGGCGGCATCGCGCGCGCGGCACTGCCGATCCTGCTGCTGTGCTTCCACTTCGATTCTACCACGGGACGTTACACGCTGGCGGTGATGAAGCTGCTTCGTCTGCTTGGGGCGCTTACGGTGGTGACGATTGGGGGGTTGTTTTTGGTGCTTAAGCGGAAGGAAGGCAAGAAAGGCCTTCTTTTCTGAAGAAAAGAAGCAAAAGACTTTTACCTCCCCGCATTGGCGGCGTGCGTATCCACCCGGGAGCACGCAGACGCCACAAATGCGGGGACCAGAAGGTTGCAGGTTTCCTCAAAAAAGGACTGCTTACTTATTTCCCGAGAAAAGCCGCGACGTGCGTATTTATGAAAACCGCATCTTCCGGACTGGCCCCGGCGCCCGCCGGATGTCCCCAAAGCGAAGGGATCGGCATCAGCGTGCAATGCGGAATGAACTTCGCCTCGTAGGCCGCATCCTCGACCGGAAAATACAAATCCGTCGCAGACGGCATATATAGCACCGGCACCTTTATCGAACGCAGCGCCGCCTCGGTATCGCCGCCGAACGGCTTGGTGCCGCCCACGTCATGCGCGCGCCAGGTGCGCATCTGCAAGATCAGGTTGTTTGCGTCAGCACCTTTGAAGAACTCGGTCTTGTACTTGTCGACCGCCTGCTGCAGTGTGGTGCCCTGCGGAACGTCTGCACGCCACAGCTCACGCCGCCACCATTCCTGGGAATACAGCCAGCCGAGCCAGACGAGGGCGGTGGTCTCGATGCCGGTAACCGGTTCGGTGGTGTAGTCGCCGCCGTGGAAGGCGGGGTCCAGCGTCAGCGCGGCGATCTGCCCGTCCAGCCGGACGATACCGTGGCCGTACGTGCGCGCGGTGCCGGACGTCGCCACGATGCGGTCCATGTAATCCGGATAGCTCACCGCCCATTGGAACGCCTGCTGTGCGCCCATCGAGAAACCGATCACTGCACGCAGATGTTTCACGTGCAACGGCCCGGTGAGCAGGCGGTGCACGGCCTCCACGTTGTCGCGTATCGTGGTGACGGGGAAATGCGGGCCGTGGAACGGTGCCGGCGTGTTGCTGGGCGAGGAGGAACGGCCGTTGCCAAACAGCTCGCTGGTGACCAGGAACAGCTTGGTGGGATCGAGCGCGCGGCCCGGGCCGATCAGCCACTCATAGCCCGTCATGTCCGCCATATAGTGAGACGGCAGAAGCACCGCGTTGTCGCCGAGGGCATTCAGCGTGCCGTAGGTGCCGTAGGTGATGTGTGCTTCCGGCAGCACGGCGCCGCTTTCGGTGACGAAATCATGCAGGACGAATTCGTGCTGCACGGGGGCGGCCGCGGCGGTGGAAATGGCGGCTGTGCAGGCCAGGGCGGCTATTGTGGTTTTCATGCTTGCTCCTTGAGGAAAGGAAGGAAGGCCTTCTTTTCTGAACAAAAAGAAGCAAAAGACTTTTATCTCCACGCATTTCAGCGGTCTTGATTTATCCTGATGCACAAAGCTGTTGCAGATGCGGGGGAAGTAAAAGTTTTTTGGTCCTTTTTTTCAAAAAAGGACTGCTTGCTTTCTTTAACGCTCCATCGCTGCCAGCACCTCGCCCGCATGGCCCTCCACCTTCACCTTAGGCCACGCGCGTTTTATCTGCCCGCTCGCATCCACCAGGAACGTGGAGCGCTCGATGCCCATGTATTTCTTCCCATACATGGATTTCTCCACCCACACGCCGTACGCCTCCGTCAACACGCCCGCCTCGTCCGACGCCAGCGGAAACGCCAGGCCGTATTTCGCGGCGAATTTATCGAGCGCCTTGATCGGATCGCGCGAAACACCGATCACCTCCAGGCCGAGCTCGCCCAGTTGCGGCAACGCTTCCTGGAACGCGCACGCCTCCTTGGTGCAGCCGGACGTGTCGGCTTTCGGGTAGAAATACAGCACGTAGGGGCGGCCTTTCAGCGCCGCGGCACTGACGGTGCGGCCGTTGCTGGCGGGGAGTTCGAAATCGGGGGCTTGGGTGCCTTCGGGCAAGCTCATGTTTCTTGGCCTTGTGGTGGAAG
>CAXTVW010000289.1:0-3240 GCA_964247675.1 uncultured Acetobacteraceae bacterium | reverse complement strand
GTCCTAGGCGTCATAGGCCACGTAGATCACGGCAAGACCGCGCTGGTGCGTGCGCTGACCGGCATGGAAACCGACCGCCTGGCCGAGGAGCAGGCGCGCGGCATCTCGATCGCGCTGGGTTTCGCGCATCTGCGCATCGACGACGACGAGGTGGATTTCATCGACATGCCCGGCCATGAGCGCTTCGTGCGCACCATGGTCAGCGGTGCGACGGGCATCGATGCGGTGCTGCTGGTGGCCGACGCCCGCGAAGGCGTGATGCCGCAGACGCGCGAGCACGTCGACATCGCGTCGCTGCTGGGGGTGCGGCGCGCGGTGGTTGCGGTCACGCGGATCGACCTGGCGGAGGGCGCTCAGGTGGCGGAGACGGCGCGCGCGGTGGCGGCGCTGGCGGCGGGCGCCGGGTTGCGGGCTGAGGCGCCGGTTGCCTGCTCGGCGGTGACGGGGGAGGGGCTGGAAGAGCTGCTTGCCGCGATCGGGGGCGAGCTGGCGCATGCGGAGGCGCAGCCGGACGAGGGGGCGCCCTGGCTGCCGGTCGATCGCGCGTTCTCCATGGCGGGGCATGGGACGGTGGTGACCGGCACGTTGCGCGGCGGCACGCTGGCTTCGGGCGACACGGTCGAGATCGTGCCGGCCGGCACGCCGGCCCGCATACGCGCGCTGCAGGTGCATGGGCGGCGGGTGGCCGTGGCGCATCCTGGCGGCCGGGTGGCGGTGAACCTGCGCGGCATCGAGCCTTCCCAGGTGCCGCGGGGTGCGGCGCTGGCCGCGCCTGGGCTGCTGGGGCCCAGTCTTTGGCTGTCCGTGCGGGTGCGCGCCGTGGCGGACGCGCCGGCGCTGGCCAGTTCGGCCCGGTTGCGCCTGCTGTTCGGGACGGAGGAGACCGGCGCCCGCCTGCGCTTGCTGGACACGGATCTGTTGGAGCCTGGCGCGACGGCTTTCGCGCAGTTGCGCTGCGACGTGGCGGTAAGCCTGCCGGCGCGCGCCTGTTTCGTGCTGCGCACGGTTTCTCCGTTGCGCACCGTGGCGGGTGGCGTGGTGCTGGATCCGCAGACTGCCCGGGAGCGGCGCCGCGCGCCGGGTGTTCTGGCGCGGCTGGCCGGGCTGGCTGGTGTCCCGCCCTCTGCCATCGTGGCGGGCGAGCTGGCGCGCGCGGGGGCGGCAGGGTCCTCGCTGGCGCGACTGTCTCGGCTGTCCGGCCTGGGGGCGGCGCAGACCGCGTCCATGCTGGCGGATGCGGACCAGGGCGCGCTGTTGACGAAGATCGGCGTGGCGATCGGCCGGGACGCGTTTGCCGCCGTGCTCGCCGGGTTGACGCGCGCGCTGGCGGCGCACCCGGACGGCGTGGCCCGCGCTTCCCTGCCGGGCCTGGTCCCCGGCACGCCGCCGGCTTTGCTGGAGGAGGCTGCCAACCGGCTGCTCGCCGCCGGCACGCTGGCACGCGACGGTGCGCTATTGCGCGTGAGCCGGCCGGAGCAGGACGCCAGCCGCGCCCGCGACATGGCGGCACGCGCCGCAAGGCTGGCGATCACCTTGCGCGAGGCCGGGCTGACACCGCCGGACCAGGCGAGCCTGGCGCCGGACGTGGCGACGCGCCGTCTGCTGGACCAGCTGGTGCGTGCCGGCATCGTGATACGCGCGCCGGACCGCGTGCAGAAGCGCGAGATATTGTTCCACCGCGACGCGGTCGACCAGGCGCGCCGCACGCTGGCACCGCTGCTCGGCGGCGAGGGCCTGCTGGTGGCGGAGATCGGCGCGGCACTTGGAATATCGCGAAAATTCAGCGTGCCGCTGCTGGAGCATCTGGACAGCGTGCATTTCACGAAACGGCTGGCGGAGCGTCGGGTGCTGGCGGCGCCGCGCTGAACGGGGCATGAGTGTTCGTGGAGGCGATTGGGGTCTGGTGGCCCCCCTGGTCTTCAAAACCAGCGGCCCGCCTGAAGCGGGCGGTGGGTTCGATTCCCATCCGCCTCCGCCAAAGGTTTAAGCAAAGCCTTTTTTGAAAAAAAAGAAGCAAAAAATCGTGCCGTGTTCCTGTGCAACAGCCGGATGCCTGCGGAAGGATCGAGGCTGCTGGAAAGGCGCGAAGATAAAAGTTTTTTGCTTCTTTTTTCAAAAAAGAAGGCCTTTTCTTCCTTACCGAATATGGATGTTCAGCCCAATACCCGGCCCATACACCACGGGCGGCGGCGCATAATAGGGCGGCGCATACACGACAGGCGGCGGCGCGTAATAGCCGCCTCCATACCCGTAATGATGATGATGCCAGTGTTCGTGGTCGTGATAGCGGTCGCCGCCATGGTAGCCACGATCATCGCGCCGCGGCTGGGCGGAGGCGGGCGCCATCGCGGCGAGGATGCAGGCCGCCGTCAACGCGGCCAGTCCAGGCGTCAAATACGCCTTGGTTCGACGAAGCATGATGTGATCTCCTTAAGGACGGCGGGTTCAGCCCTGCTTGTGCTGCTCGGCGCCCTGCTCGTCATGGTGCGAACGGGCGAACACCTGGTCGGCCAGCTTCTTCTGCTGCTCCGGCATGGTGTTGTACAGCGTGGTGAACGCGCTGGTGAGTTTCTTGAGGTGATCCACATGGGCCTGCGCGAACGCCGCGTAGGTCTGCAGGTCCTGCAGCGCGGTCATGCTGGTGGATTGCGATTCTTTCTCGGCGGCGAGCTTCTGCATCGCGTCCACGTTGTCACGCATGGTCTGGGCGACGGCTTTCCAGTCGGTCTCCTCGGCCGGGGTGATCTTGAGGGATTCGTGGAGGCTGGCGATACGCTGTTCGATCGTGTCGGCGGCCATGTCGGCGTGCGATTCCCGGTGCTGCATCGCGCTGCCGCCGGTCGTCGCAGAGTCGTTGGCGGACTGAGCGCTGGCCGTGCCGATCGGGGCGGCGGCGAGCATGGCGGAGAATGCTGCCACGGACAGCGCCGGCAGGATGAAAGTCTTGCGTGTGTTGGGGGCGGGAGTGCGCATGGTGTTCTCCTCTGGGATGGCCGCAGACGCGGAATTTGCCGCTGCAGACTATGTCTTGCATACGTGAGGCTGCGCGGCGGGTTCCGGGTGGGAGGTGTCGCTTCGGTTAAAGCGAAGACAGGGTTCCCTGGCTTCCTGCGTCAGGAGCGTGCGCGGCTGCGGCCGGGGCGGGGTGTCGCGATCTTGTGCCTGAGTTGTTGACGTTGATTCCTAGCAGGAAGCAAGCAGTCCTTTTTTGAAAAAAAGGACCAAAAAACTTTTACTACC
>CAXTVW010000288.1:0-3297 GCA_964247675.1 uncultured Acetobacteraceae bacterium | reverse complement strand
TTTTCAGAACCCGCGCGCTGGGTCATGCAAGCGCCAGGAACAAAAGTCTTTTGCTTCTTTTCTTCAGAAAAGAAGGCCTTCCTTCCTTTGCTAAAGCCAACCGCCATCCTCACCGACATAGAAGGCACCACCACCCCGATCGCCTTCGTGCGCGACGAACTCTTCCCCTACGCCCGCGCTAGGCTGCCCGCCTTCCTCGCATCCCACGGCGCCGAGCCTGCGATAGTCGCGCTGCTGGCCGAAGCCGCGCAACTGGCCGGCGGGCGCCCGGTACTGGATGCGTTGCTCGCGTGGATGGACGAGGACGCCAAAGTGACACCACTGAAGGCGTTGCAGGGGCTGATCTGGGACGAGGGTTACGCCAATGGCGAGCTGCTCGGCCGCATCTACCCCGACGTGCCGCCCGTACTGCGGCTTTGGTATGCGCGCGGCATACGTCTCTACGTGTATTCGTCGGGTTCCGAAGCGGCGCAGCGGCTCATCTTCGGCCATTCGGACGCCGGCGACCTGGCCGGTCTGTTCAGCGGCTTTTTCGACACGCGGGCGGGCGCCAAGCGCGATGTGGCCAGCTATCGTGCAATCGCGCGCGCGGTCGGCCTGCCGCCTGGCGAGATGCTGTTCCTCTCGGACATCGAGGCCGAGCTGGATGCCGCCCTGGAAGCCGGGCTGGGCACAATGCAACTCGCGCGACTGCAGGACGGGACGATGGCTTCCAAGCGCCACCCTGTGGCCCTCGATTTTACGGAGTTGCGCTCCCGCATCGGCTAACGAAGCGGGTTTGCGTCATTCACCCCATATTTTGTGTAGCCGGCGCAAGTTGTCCACAACTTTTTGTGGTTCGACGGTTGAGCTTGGCCGAAATCTGCGTCACGGTAGCTACATCATCTAGTGGCTGAACCGGGAAGGAGACGCAAGATGGAGTGGAACGACGACTCGATCAACCGCCTGCGCGCGCTATGGGCCGAAGGCCATTCCACGGCTGAGATCGGCCGCCGGATGAACGTCTCCAAGAACGCGGTCGTTGGCAAGGCGCACCGGCTGAACCTGGCCTCCCGCCCGTCGCCGATACGCCGCGACGGCGAGAAGACGCCGCGTCGCCGCCAGCCGCGCCGTGCGTCCGGCTCCACCCTGCCGGTTTTGGCCGCCTCGCTTGCGCCGATGCCCGCGGCCGAGTCGCAGCGCGTAGCGGACCGGCCGTTTGTGGAACGGGCCGCGCCGGTGTTGCGCGCCGTGCCGGCGTCCCGCCCGGGCGCGCGGGTGAACCCGTGCTGCTGGCCGATCGGCGAGCCGGGCACACGCAGTTTCCGCTTCTGCGATGTGGATTCGATCGGCGGCAAGCCTTACTGCGCGGAGCATTCGGCGCTGGCTTACGTCAAGAGTCGTGATCGCCGGGAGGACGCGGCCTAAATACGAAAGTCGTTTTTGCGAGCACCAAAAACTTTGACTTTGCTGTCGGGGCGTTGGCGGTAGGCATGGCGCAAACCGTGAGGGGGTGTTTGCTCGCCTACGCACCGACCAGGATGCGTTAGAGACGGCCAATGTGGGTCATGCAGCCTTTCTGGCTTCGGGGCACGCGGTCACGCCTTCTTCTCCCACCCTTTCGCCCCCTGCTGCCAGTATGTCAGCGCATGCCCGGCCGTCTTGGCGGCCGACCATCGCAGACGCGCGGCCTGCACGGCCGCCTCGTCCCGCCCGTCGAACAAGTCGAACACGCGTTCGAACGTGTCCAGCCTGCCGCTTTGCACGCCGTCCAGCAGGAACGCGTAGCGTGCGCCGTTCGGCTGCTCGTCCTCCGTTGTCAGCCAGATCGGCTGCATGTCCGGGTCGCCAGAGGCGGCCGTGCCGTGCGGCAGCCAGTCAGGGTCCGTGCACGCCCACAACGCGGCATCCAGCTCGGCCACACGCGCGGCTGAGCTTAGCATCACCACCGCGCGCTCCCCGGCTTTCAGCGTGCGGCCGAGCAGGGCCGGTAGCGCCTGGTCCGCCGGCGTGCGGGTCAAATGGTAGAAGCCGATGTCAGCCAAGCGGACCCTCGAAGCGTTCGGCCACCAGCCGGTCCAGCAGGCGCACGCCGAACCCTGTGGCACCCTTGGCATGGCGGCCGCTTGCCTCCTCCCGCGACTCGACACCGGAAATATCCAGATGCAGCCACGGCGTCTCGCCCACGAAATTGCGCAGGAAGGCCGCCGCCTGGCTCGCATCGGGCTGGCCGCGCGCGTCCACGCAGTGGCGGATGTCGGCAATGTCGCTGTCCAGCGCGCGCAGATCGGCCTCGGTGAACGGCATGTGCCACAGGCGTTCGCCCACCGCCGCGCCAGCTGTGGCGGCGGCGCGGCCCAGGGTGTCATCGGTGCCGAACATGCCGGCGCATTCGTGGCCCAGGGCGGTGACGATGCTGCCGGTGAGCGTCGCCAGATCGATGATGGCAGCCGGCTTTTGTGCCGCCGTCCAGGCCAGCGCGTCGGCCAGAACCAGCCGGCCTTCCGCGTCGGTATCGACCACCGCCACCGTGCTGCCGTCGAACATACGCAGCACGTCGCCTGGCCGGTAGCTCCCCGCACCGGTGGCATTCTCGGCCACGGCCAGCACGGCCATGGCCGCCGCGGGTGAGCGCCGCCGCGCCAGCGCCAGCATCGCACCCGTGCAAGCCGCCGCACCGGCCATGTCCGCACGCATCTCCCACATGCGGTCCGCCGGCTTGATGCAGATGCCGCCAGTATCGAACGTGATCGCCTTGCCAACGAACGCCACCGGCGCGCCGGCGTCGGCGCCGTTCCAGCGCATCACGATCAGGCAGGGTGGATGCGAAGAACCGCCCCCTACCGCGAGCAGCCCGCCAAACCCCAGGCGACCGAGTTCGTCCGCCCCGATCACCTCCAGACCGACCCCGGCTTCCACCAAGGGCGCCAGCCGGTCGGTAAAGGTCGCCGGTATGAGTGTGTTCGACGGTTCCGTCACCAGGTCCCTGGCGAACGTGGCACCCTCCACCCCGGCCGCCAGCCTGGCCCAAGCTGCCGCGGCGTCCGGCGCGTCGGACACCAGGTCGATCTCGGCCAGGTGTGGCGAGTCGTCGTCGGACGGTCGCGTGCGCAGCCGGTCGTAGCGCCAGGCGCGCAGGCAGGCGCCGGCCGCAAGGCGCGCCGCGTCGTCCGCCGGTAGCCCGCGCGCATCGATGGCGATGCGGGATGACCTGAGCAGCGCGGAGGCGCCCCAGGCGCCGGCGGCTTCCACATCCGCGCCGAGGCCGGTGAACACGACGTCGCCTAAGCGCGCGATGCTGTCCGGCTGTGCATCGAA
>CAXTVW010000287.1:0-3300 GCA_964247675.1 uncultured Acetobacteraceae bacterium | reverse complement strand
TGATCACCAGGCAAATGGAGGTCCGACCCGGAGTCGAACCGGGCTACAGGGATTTGCAGTCCCTTACATAACCGCTCTGACATCGGACCCTGCGGGACGCGCCGTATAGAACGCCTCGCGCGCCTGGTCCAGCACCGCGGCCGGCCCAGCATCCCGCGCCGCAGCACACGGCATCTGGACCGCCCCAGCCCCCGCCGGTAAGACACCGCCGATGCTAGCGGAGCCGCCTGGAACCATGCCCCCGTCCGCCCCCTACACCATGTCGCCGGCCGACTACGCCCTGGCGCGCAACCTCATGGTGGATGGCCAGCTCCGGCCCACGCGGGTGAACGACGCGCGCCTCCTGGAGATCATGCGCACCCTGCCGCGCGAAGCCTACCTGCCGCCGGCGCTGGCCGCTCTCGCCTACATAGACGACGACGTAAAGCTCGGCGGCGGCCGCGTGCTGCTGAAGCCTCTGGTGATCGCGCGCCTGGTCCAGCTCGCCCGGCCACGCGCCGGCGAGGCGGCGCTGGTGGTCGGCAGCGGCGCCGGCTACGGCGCGGCCATCCTGGCCGCCTGCGGCGTGCACGTCACCGCGCTGGAAGAAGATCCGGCCTTGCTGGCGCTGGCCCACGCCGCGCCCGCGGCGCCGGAAAGCCCCGGCAGCGTCACGCTCGTGGAAGGCAAGCTGGCCGAAGGACATGCCGCAGGCGCGCCGTATGATTTCGTGCTCATCGAGGGCGCGGTTCGGGAAATCCCCGACGTGATCGGCCGCCAGGTGGGCGAGCACGGGCGGCTCGTGGCCATCATCTGCCCGCCCGGCGGCAGCGGCGTGGCCGTGCTGGCCGAGCCCAGCATCGGCGGCCTGCGGGCGCATGCGCAGTTCGACGCCTCTGCGCCGCTTTTGCCCGGGCTGCTGCCGGCGCCTGGGTTCAGCTTCTAAGGCGGGGCAAAGGCAAGGAACTCCTTCTTTTTTGAAAAAAAGACGCAAAAAACTTTTGTTCCCCGCATTTGCCGCGCTTCTGTGTGTCCGGGGTTAGCCGGCTGTTGCAGATGCGGGGGAGTAAAAGTTTTTTGGTCCTTTTTTTCAAAAAAGGACTGCTTGCCTTGCCTTTGCTTGCGCGAGTGCAACACGAGGCACGCTGCGGCCGTGCACACCGTTGGCGACGCACGGCTTCGTGTGCCAGACTGGAACCGCTATCAACTGGAGTTCGCCGTATGCGCAGCACGCGCGCCATCCTGACTGCCGGCGTGGCAACAGGGCTGTTCGCCCTGGCCGCCCCAACCTGGGCGCAGACGCCGCCGCCGGGCCAGCGTCACTACAAGCCGGCGGGGCCGGGCATGGCGCGCACGATCGGCACCGACGAGCCGGACACCATCCCCCACACCTTGGCGCAAACGCTGGGCCTGGCCTACGAGACCAACCCCCAGCTGACCGGCGAGCGCGCCCATGTGCGCTCCACGGACGAGAACGTACCCACGGCGCTGGCCGGCTGGCGGCCGACGATCGCGGTGACGACCAGCTACGGCTATGCCGCAGGCAAATTCGTCTCGCCAGGTGGCCTTGTGGCTGGTGGAACAACAGGTGGTTCTTCGGGACAAACCTCCGCGGGAGTGGGTACGCCAGGGCAGGAGGTCACAACCAAGAACAACCGCACCGAACTCGCGGCGCAGGCCACCGTCACGCAATACCTCTATCGCGGTGGACGGACAGAGGCGACGACCCACGAAGCTGTCAACAGCGTCTACGCAGAACGAGCGCGGCTGATTGCAGAGGAGGAGCAGGTGTTCTCCGATACGATCAACGCCTATGTCGGCGTGATCGAGGACCGCCAGTTGCTGAAGCTGGACCAGGCCAACGAGCAGGTGCTGGGTGATGAACTGCGTGCCATCAACGACCGCTTCAAGGTTGGTGAACTCACCCGCACCGACGTGGCACAGGCCGAGGCGGCGCTCGCCCAGGCGATTGCGACGCGGCAGACTGCCGAAGGCACGCTCGAGACGGCGGACGCAACGTTTGTGCGCGAAGTTGGGGTGCTGCCGCCCAAGGATCTCGCTGATCCGCAGCCGCTCCAGCTTCCGGTAAAGACCCAGAAGGAAGCCTCCAGCCTGGCGACGCTGAACAATCCGAACGTGCTGGCGGCCAAGTTCAACGAGTCTCAGATGCGGGATGCTGTCGACGTGGCCTTCAGCAACATCGGGCCCACTGTCAGTTTGCAGGGAACGGCGTTCGATCAAGCGGGAACGTCGGTCGAACGAGAGACGACCTATGGCGCCACCGCCACTATCAACGTGACGGTCCCCATTTATCAGGGCGGCTCCGAATACGCGGCCATCCGCCAGGCGCGGCAGAACTTCCTGCAAGCCGTCCGCCAGACGGAGGACGCCCAGCGCGCCGCCCGCGAACAGGCCGTGCAGGCCTACGAGACGCTGATCGCCTCGCGTGACTCCATCGCCAGCTCGCGCGTCGCCGTGCGCTCCAGCGAGATCGCGCTGGAAGGCCTCGAGCGCGAAGCCCTCGTCGGCAGCGCCACCACGCAGGAAGTGCTGATCGGCCAGCAGAACCTGCTGTCGGCCGAAATCACCCTCGTGCAGAACATCACCAGCCTGGTCACCGCCAGCTACGGCGTGGCCTCGGCGATCGGCCGCCTCACCGCCAGCGACCTCGGCCTGCAGGTGCCACTCTACGACGAAACCGCCTACTACAAGGCCGTCAAGGACCTGCTCTGGGGCTCCGGAGACCGCGCCGTCCGCCAGCCCGGCCGGTAGTGAGCTCGCCCGCCGCATGAGCCAGCCGGAGGAACCGCCAAGCGCCGACCCATCGATGGAGGACATCCTCGCCTCCATCCGCCGCATCCTCAACGACGGCGAGGCGGAGCCCGGCAGCGTGCCGGCCGACGCCCCGGGGCCGGAGACGTCCACGCGGCACACCGCCTTGCCGGCGGACGACGTCTTCCTGCTGGACCAGACCATGCTCATCGAGGAGCCTGCCCCCATGCCAGCCGAACCCCCGCGCTCATCGCTGATCGAGCCCGACGAGCCTGTCCGGCCGGCCGAGCCCGCGCACGATTACAGCCATCTCGACGCCGGCGAGCCCCCAGACGAGCCGCTGCTGGCCGCCAGCACGGCGGCGGCCGCCAGCGCGTCGCTGGGCGCGCTGGTGCGCGTGGTGGGCCAGCGCAACGCGCCCGTCTACCGCGGCGGCCCGACGCTGGAGGACATGGTGCGCGAGGAGATACGCCCGCTGGTGAAGACCTGGCTGGACGAGAACCTGGCGCCGATGGTGGAGCGGCTGGTGCGCAGCGAGATCGAGCGGGT
>CAXTVW010000286.1:0-3303 GCA_964247675.1 uncultured Acetobacteraceae bacterium | reverse complement strand
CCGCGCTGCCTCCGGTGATTACCGCCACTCCGCCCATACCGACCTCCTGTCCATGTAGCAGGTGGGCGCGGCGGCCAAAGGTGCCAGGAGCGGGCGCCTCACGCATATGGGCCGCCGGCGCGTCCTGGTGCCATCACGCGGATGGCTCACCCAGGGTCATTCACCGCTCATGTCGCCCACTGTGTCCCGATTGATCCGACCTGCCGCGACGTCGCCCTGCGTGCTCGCGTCCTGTCGGGACCGCTCTCGTGGTCGGTGGCGCTCTGAAGCTGCCCCGTTTTCGTGGCGTGTTGGGGGACTTGGGTTACGCGGTTTCTGCGATGGCGACCTCCATTTCGGCTTCGTAGGCCATGGGTGAACGGTAGCCCAGGGCGGATTGCAGCCGGACCGGGTTGTACCAGCCTTCGATGAAGCTGAAGCAGGCCATCTTCGCTTCGGCTTGGGAGGCAAAGCGGCGCCGGTTCAGCAACTCGCATTCCAGCGTCGCGAAGAAGCTCTCGCAGATGGCATTGTCGTAAGCGTCGCCCACTGAACCCATGGACGGCCGCACGCTCGCCTCGCGGCAGCGATTGCCGAACGTCAAGGATGCGTATTGGGTGGATTCAACTGATCGTCGCAACACTTTTGGCAGGAGGTTGGGATGGCGGGTCGGCGTCGGTCGGATCGTGCGTTGCGGAGCAAGCTGTGTTCGCCGGGGCGACCTCCGGTCGCGCAGCAGACGGACCGGCGTCGTTTCTGGGCATTGATAGCGGGTGGCCTGTCGAGCGAGGCCGCGGCGATTGGTGCGGGCGTGTCGGCGCCGGTAGGAGCACGATGGTTTCGGGAGGCAGGCGGCATGCCACCATCGACGCTTGCGCCTTCATCGAAGCCGTTGTCCGGGCGATACCTGTCGTTTGCCGAGCGGGAGGAGCTTGCAATCCAGCATGCCCAGGGCTTGGGGGTTCGGCAGATTGCTCGGCAGATGGGGCGGTCGGGATCGACGATCTCACGCGAGCTGCGACGCAATGCTGCGACGCGCGGCGGCGAACTGGATTATCGGGCCAGCACCGCGCAGTGGCATGCTGAGCGGGCTGCCCGGCGACCGAAGCCTGCAAAGTTGGCGCAGAACGCGACGCTGCGGGCCTATGTGCAGGATCGGCTGGCCGGCATGGTCGTCGCACCTAGCGGTGTTGCCGTTCCTGGGCCGACGATATCTTGGAAGGGTCGCCGACACGGACCTCGAAAGGATCGACGATGGGCGTCGGCGTGGAGCCCGGAGCAGATTGCTCATCGCCTACGGCTCGACTTTCCGGATGATGAGGCGATGCGCATCAGCCATGAGGCAATCTACCAATCGCTTTACGTGCAAGGCCGCGGCGCTTTGCGTCGTGAGCTGACCACTTGTCTGCGCACTGGGCGGGCGTTGCGCATGCCGCGTGCGCGCACCCGCGGACGCGGCAAGTCGTTCATTGTACCGGAGATCATGATCAGCGAGCGCCCGGCTGAAGTAGCTGATCGGGCGGTGCCGGGCCACTGGGAAGGGGATCTCATCCTGGGGCTGGACAGTTCCGCGATCGGCACGCTGGTGGAGCGCACGACGCGCTTCACGATGCTGCTGCATTTGCCCCGAATGGCGGCGCACGGTGTGGACGCTCGCATGAAGAACGGTCCTGCGTTGGCTGGGCATGGTGCTGAGGCCGTGCGCGACAGCATCGCATGCACGATCACTGGCTTACCAAAACAGCTTCGACAATCGCTGACCTGGGATCAGGGAGCGGAGATGTCGCAGCACGCACGGCTGAAGATAGAGACGGGCCTGGCTGTCTACTTCTGCGACCCACACAGTCCGTGGCAGCGGGGAACGAACGAGAATACCAACGGGCTGCTGCGCCAGTACTTTCCAAAAGGCACCGACCTGAGCGTTTACAGCAAGAATGCTCTCCAGGCAGTGGCGTTGGCTCTCAACACAAGGCCGCGCAAGACCCTCGGCTGGAAGACGCCAGCCGAGGCGTTTGACGAGCACCTGCGGCTAGGTCAGATGACCGTTGCGACGACCGGTGAACCTAAGTTGGCTGCCCTGGTCGCTGTGATGGATGACATCGCCCGGCCGCCGCTGGCGATTGCCATCTCCAGCGCGTCCACAACCAACGCAGCACTAATGTGATTTGCCATAGCCCCAGCCAACAATCTTGCGGCTCCACGCGTCCAGCACGACTGCAAGATAGAGAAACCCGCTCGCTGCCGGCACGAAGGTGATGTCGGCCACCCACAGCCGGTTCGGCCTGTCGGCTGCAAACTTGCGATCGACCAGGTCCGGCGCCGGTCGCGCCGCGCGATCCCGACGCGTGGTGGTCACCCCGGCTCGGCGGCGGCTGGCGCCGACCAGACCCGCCGCGCGCATCACGCGGGCAATGCGCTTGCGGCCGTGCTTCTCTCCTCCTGCCCGTAATTCGGCATGCACCCGCGGCGCATCCTATGTCTCACGCGAGCTGGCATGGATGGTGCGCACACGTTTCAGCAGCGCCGTGTCAGCCTCTTGCTTCTTGCTCGGCGGCGGCTTGCGCCAGGCGTAGTAGCCGGCCTCCGACACGCTGAGCACACGGGCCATTGTGGCAATCGGGAAAGTGGCCTAGTGCGCGATCATGAATTCGAAGACCCGGACGGCACGGCTCCGGTCTCGCGTGCAAACCAGGCCGCAGCTCGAGAGAGGATGTCGCGCTCCACGCGCAGCTGCTTGTTCTCGCGGCGCAGCCGGCCGAGCCCGTCGCGCTCGCCGGCCGACAAGCCATCAGCCTGCTCTTTCTCCTCCCGGCCGCCCTCCTCGCGCGCAGCCAACGCCATCCAGGCGCGGATCGACTCCGCCGATGGCTCAAACTCCCGGGCCAAATCCGCGGGATCGCGGCCGGCCCGGACCAAATCAACCATCTGACGACGAAAAATCAGGCGAGTAAGGAGCGCAGGTGCGACGCATCGGGGAGACCTCCGGCAAAAGCTAGAAAGGCTCCACCCAAACCGGGTCAACTCCAGATTTCAGTCAGACAGAGTGATGGACAATGCGAGCCTTACCACCCGTAGGTCCGCGCTACCAGTCCGCTCGCCATCAGCGGCAACATTACAAGCTCACGTTCCGCTGAAACGTTAGGTATCGATAAGACATCAAAGATGGTTCTACGTGCGAGATTTGGATGTTTCGCCATCTGTCATGAGAGGCGACCCGGCGTCTTTCGGTGGCCTGCACCGATCTTGATTTGCTGATAGCGGTAGCTCGTCGATCGCTTCACAGAGGCGGCTGTGAGCCAAACGCGGCGCAGGTTGGGTCAGTCC
>CAXTVW010000285.1:0-3341 GCA_964247675.1 uncultured Acetobacteraceae bacterium | reverse complement strand
GTGGCAGAGGCGGTGGCGGCGCTTGCCACGAAGCACCACCGCTATCCGGACAGTGACGCCGCCACTTTGCGCAACGCCATAGGCGCGCGTTTCGGGCTGGACCCGGCGAGGATCGTCTGTGGCGCCGGGTCGGACGATTTGCTGTTCCTGCTGTGCCACATCTACGGCGGCGCGCTGGCGGACGGCGCGCCGACCGAGCTGATCATGACGGCACACGGGTTCTCCATCTACGAGATCGCCGGCAAGCTGGCCGGCTGCCGGGTGATCAAGGCGCCGGAGCGGGCGCTGACGACCGACGTGGATGCGATACTGGCGGCGGTGACGCCGGCCACGCGCATGGTGTTCATCGCCAATCCGAACAACCCGACCGGCACGTTCGTGCCGACGCGCGAGCTGCAGCGGCTGCGCCAGGGATTGCCGCCCGACGTGCTGCTGGTGCTGGACGCGGCCTATGCGGAATACGTGGACAGGCCGGATTACGATCCGGGGACGGCGCTGGTGGATGCCGGCGGCGAGAACACGGTGATGACGCGCACGTTCAGCAAGATGTTCGGCATAGGCGGGCTGCGGCTGGGGTGGGCGTATGGGCCGGCCGACGTGGTGGCCAACCTGAACCGGGTGCGCGGGCCGTTCAACGTCTCGCTGGTGGCGCATGATGCGGGGCTGGCGGCGCTGGCGGCAGCCGGCTGGATCGAGCAGTCCCGCCGGCATAACAGCACCGAGCGCGCGCGGCTGACCAAGGCGCTGCACGATTTGGGCATACCGGTGACGCCGAGCGAGACGAATTTCATCCTGGCCGATTTCGGCTCGGCCGCGGGGGCCGAGGCGGCGGACGCGCATCTGCGCAGCCGGGGGCTGATCGTGCGGCGGGTAGGAGGCTACGGGCTGCCGGCGCATTTGCGCATCACCATCGGCACCACCGAGGAGTGCGACCTGGTGATCGACGCGCTCACCGGCTTCGCCGCAGCACGGCAATGACGCCTTTCCGCCGGCTGGCGCTGATCGGCTGCGGGCTCATCGGCGGCTCCATCGCGCGCGCGGCGCGGGCGCATGGGCTCGCCCAAGAGATCGTGGCCACGGCGCACACCCAGGCGCTGTGCGACCGGGTGGCCGAGCTGGGCCTGGCGGACCGGGTGGAGCTGTATCCGGCGCGCGCCGTGGTTGGCGCGGATTGCGTGATCCTGTGCACGCCGGTGGGCGCGTATGCGGACCTGGCAACCGCGATCGCGCCGCATCTGGCGGCCGGTGCGATCCTGTCCGACGTGGGGAGCACCAAGCAGTCGGTGATACGCGACGTGGGGCCGCTGGTGCCGGCGGGGATACATTTCGTGCCGGCGCATCCGCTGGCCGGCACCGAGCATTCCGGGCCGGATGCGGGGTTCGCCAGCCTGTTCGAAGGCCGGTGGTGCCTGCTGACGCCGCCGCCAGGGACGGACGCGGCCAGCGTGGCGCGCATCGAGGCGTTCTGGCGCGCGATGGGCAGCACGGTCAGCATCATGGAACCGGCGCACCACGACCGTGTGCTGGCGATCGTCAGCCATTTGCCGCACCTGATCGCGTTCACGATCTGCGGCACCGCGGACGACCTGGCTGACGAGACTCGGCAACAGGTGTTGCAGTTCGCGGCTACGGGGTTTCGGGATTTCACCCGGATAGCGGCGAGCGATCCGGACATGTGGCGCGATGTTTTTTTAAACAACCGCGAGGCGCTGCTGGAGATGCTGGCGCGGTTCACCGAGGATGCGCAGGCTATGGCGCGTGCGGTGCGTTGGGGGGATGCGGGGTATATCGAGGACCGGATCGGGCGGGGCCGGAAGATACGGCGGTCCTTGATCGAGTTGAAGCAGGCCTAAGGCAAGCAAGACCCTCTTTTTTTGAAAGAAAGAAGCAGAAAACTTTAGTTCCGACGCCGTGTCCGCCACTTCGGTTTATTTGGAAAGCACCGGCGTGGCAAATGCGTGGGGAGTAAAAGTTTTTTGCTTCTTTTTTGCAAAAAAGAAGGCCTTACTTCCTTGCTACCGCCGCATAAGCCGCATCCACCAAACCCTGGCCGCGATCGCTTAACAGAATGCCCGCACCCATCCGGTTCATCGTGTAACCAAACGACAGCCCGGCCGCCGGATCGGCGAAACCCACGCTGCCGCCCATGCCGACATGGCCGAACGCGCGGTCGCCGATCAGCAGGTTGTGGCCGCCGGCCTGGCGATTGTCGATGCGGACCATGAAGCCCATGCCGAAGCGCATCGGCTGCAGAAGCGTGGCATCCATGTGTGTGGCAGAGTTGCAGGTTGCCATGCGGGCCACCGTCTCCGGCTTCAGCAGCGCGCCGCCGCCGTTCGCTAGCGGGGCGTACATGCCGGCCAGGCCGCGTGCGTTGCTGATGCCGTTCGCGCTGCCCAGCTCGGCCGCGTGCATTTCGCGGGAGTTGAAGTCCGCACCGCCGTTGTTGCCCAGGAAGAGTTGCGGCAGGCTGCCGGGCTTGCCCATTACTGCCTGCAGGAAGCGGGAGTTCAGGTCGGCTTCCGCCGGATCGCTGCCGATCATCGGCGCCACGCGGCCCTCCTCGCTTTCCGGCAGGCCGATGTGGAAATCCAGACCGAGCGGTCCTGCCACGCGCTCCTGGAAATATGCGCCTAAGGGCTGGCCCGCGGCGAGGCGCACCATGTTGCCCACCGTCCAGGCGAAGGTGACGCCATGATAGCCCTGCCGCGTGCCCGGCTCCCACCAGGCCGGCTCGGCGGCCACGCGCTCCACCATGTAGTCCCAGTCGCTGAAGCCGCCCGGGCGGACCGGCTCGCGCACATGCGGCACCGGGCTCGCGTGGCCCAGCATCATCGCCGTGGTGGTGCCTTCCTTACCGCCTTGCGCGAAGGCCGGCCACAGCCTGGCCACGTCCTCATAGAGGTTCAGGCGACCTTCCTCAGCCAGCATGTGGGCGCACAGCGCGGTGGCACCCTTGGTGCAGGAGAACACGATGCTGACCGTGTCGCGATCCCAGGCGCGCTGCGTCTTGGGATCCGCCAGGCCGCCCCAGAGATCGACCACCGGGCGGCCGTGATGCGTGATGCAGACGCTGGCGCCGACTTCGCGGCGCTGTTGGAAGTTGGCGCGGAACGTGTCGGCAACGGCGGCAAAGGCGGGGTCGTAGGTGCCTTGTATGCGGGCGCCGTCTGCTACGGTCTCGTCCAGCGTTTGTTCGGGCACGCGTTGGTCTCCTAAGTGGATTAGGGAAGAAAGGCCTTCTTTTTTGAAAAAAAGAAGCAAAAAACTTTTACTCCGCTGTCGCGCACCTCACCGGACAGTCCGCGACAGCGCAGACAAAAGTTTTTTGCTTCTTTTTT
>CAXTVW010000284.1:2069-3355 GCA_964247675.1 uncultured Acetobacteraceae bacterium | reverse complement strand
CTTCAGCGCATCAACACGAGCCCTAAGCCGGAAGCGCCTCCGCGCGAGAAGGCTCGCTTATGGCCACAGTATTCTTCTCCGCGCGGAACAGCCGCGAAGCTGCATACGCCAGCTTCCGGGATCGCATGACCGAGCCCAGCGGCCGGTGCGCCGCCAACCCGTTCCACGGGTTGAACGCCAGCCCCACATCGCCGCCCTGCTGCTTGCCCGCGCTCCAGCTGTCCTGCGCCGGCGCCGAGATACGCGCCACCGTCACATACGGACTATCGCTCTCCGGCCACATCTTGGCCGCATCCTCCACCGGCATCTTCTCGACATCGGTGCACAACTGCACCCGGAACTCCCAAACCGCATTATGCACCCGGAAGAACGAAGCCACCTCCTCGCGTATCCCGTCCCGCCGCCCGCGTAGATCCAGCTTCTGCTCGCTCAGCGCAACCAGCTCGCCGGACACCGGCGACACACAACACTTCCCGAAATACGCCCCGTGCAGCAGCGCCCCCTGCGAGTAGAACGTGTCGCCAAGCAATTGCGTCTCCGCCTGCCCGGCCAGCGTCGTCAAAGTCGCCGACTTGCCGCCCACCGCTTCCAGCGCGCGCTCCGCCGTCCGGCTGACCGCCGACAGCGCGATCTTCACGCCCTCCATCTTATCCGTCGTTTTCGCCAGCAACTTCAACTGGCGCAGGAACCCCGACGCATCCGCTATCTGGAAAGACGGCGAGTTTCCCATCACCCAATCCTGCGTCACCGCTCCCTCGGCGCCTTGCAGCCGCTCCCCCTCCGCCCCGAGGACCTTCAGCCCCAGGCCCCGCGGCGTGGATACCTTGTCGTCCAGCGCATCCCCAGGCGTCGTCGAGAACCGCATCACCATGGGATACGTGCCCGGCCTGGCAAACACGCCCTGCGCATACGGCGCCGGCAAATCCGCCAGAACCTCGAAAGTCCCTGTCACCACACCATGGCTCTTCGCATGCACCGCACGCCAGCCGCGTCCCGTATCGGCAAACGTGCGGGCGCTGATGTCCAGCATCGCGTCGCGCAACCCGGCTTCAACCTCCGCCTCATCCGGCAGAAGAACTTCGTAGGAAGGATCGAACAGAATTGGCTGGGGCATGGCACGTCAGCGCGCACACCCCGTACTTGGTTTCACAAAGCAAGGAAGCAGTTTCTTTTCGAAAAGAAACCAAAAAGCGTTTCCGCTATCGGCGGCTCACAAAAGAATCCACCACTGCCGACGACCTTCGCTTCCTTCTTTCCGGGCATCTTCGAAACATGCGCGTGGCGAG
>CAXTVW010000284.1:0-1969 GCA_964247675.1 uncultured Acetobacteraceae bacterium | reverse complement strand
ACCATGATGCTCGTCAGCGCCGCCGCATATACCGGCCACGCCTGCGCCGGCGCCGCCACGGAAACCAGCCCGGCCCCCGCCCGTGCCGCCGCCCGCGCCGCCATGCGCGCCGCTCCCGTCATCACCCCGCCGCCCAGCACCAGCGCATGCCCGCGCGAGAACTTGTTCCCCTCCGCCGCCAACCGCGGCATCCCCGCCTGCCAGACCGGAGGCCCGTTCTCCCAAGCCGCGACCTCCAGGGACCCCAGCACCGCATCGGCAATCCCGATATCGGCCACCACCACCTCGCCGCACAGCCCGCGCCCGGGCAACACCAGATGCCCCGGCTTCTTGCGAAAGAACGTTACCGTCAGCGCCGCGCCCACGGCCCCCAGATCCGCGCCGCTATCGCCCGCCACGCCCGACGGCACATCGACGGCGACCAGCACCGCCCCCGCCGCTACCGCCGCCTGCAGCACCGCCGCCACGCCCTCATCCAGCCTGCGCGAAAGCCCCGCCCCGAACAGCGCGTCCACCACCAGCCCTGCACCCGCCACCAGCGCAGGTGTCACCGCCTCGGGCGGCTCCCGCCAGGCTTGCGAGAAATGCGCGGCGTCCGCCGAGCCCCGTCCGATCTCCCCCAGCACGCCCACCCGGACCGGCCATCCCGCCGACGCAAGCGCGCTGGCCACCACGAACCCGTCACCTCCGTTATTCCCGGGCCCGCACAGCACCACGGCAGCACAGGGCGCGTATCGGCGCATGATCTCGGCGGCCACCGCCTGGCCCGCCGCCGCCATCAGCCGCTCTGGCGGTATGCCGCTCAGCCTGTCAGCCGCCGCCATCTGCGCGCATGTGAGCAGCTCGAGCATTCAAAACTCCCGGCAGGAAGGAGGGCGTTTCAGGAAAGGCCGTTTGCCCAGGATTTCAGGCCAGCGAGCGCCGCCGAGGCCGGGTGTCCCGCATCAGGCGGAACCATCCTATCGTCCTGAATGCGCCCGGCAGGACTTGAACCCGCAACCTAGCCGTTATGAGCGGCCCGCTCTAACCAGTTGAGCTACAGGCGCTTCTGGCCAAGGCCTTACGGCCCGGAGTGCGGCAAAAACACCAAATCGGCGCCGGATGCAACAGCAGCGCGCGGCGGGCGGAACACCGAAGACCAGGTTGCGGCCCCGCCTCCGCGCTGTCCGGCGCATCAGTTGGGCGTGTCGTTGGACAACGCCGCAAGCCTGCATTAACCCGCCGCTACCGCCACCGTTACGATGAGGACCGCATGAACGTCACCGACACTGAGACCGGCCGCGACGTGCCGCACGACATCAACGTGGTGATCGAAATCCCGCAGGGCTCCTCGGTGAAATACGAGGTGGACAAGAGCACCGGTGCCTTGGTTGTGGACCGTTTCCTGTTCACCCCGATGAGCTACCCCGCAGCCTACGGGTTCATCCCCAAGACGCTGGCCGATGACGGTGACCCGATGGACGCGCTGGTGCTGGTCCCCTCGGCCATCGTGCCGGGTGCCGTGATACGCTGCCGCCCGATCGGCGTGCTGCACATGACGGACGAGGCAGGGCTGGACGAGAAGATCATCTGCGTGCCGCACGACAAGGTGCATCCGCTCTACAAGGACGTGCGCACCACGGCCGACCTGCCGGAGATCGTCCGCCAGCAGATCACGCATTTCTTCGAGACCTACAAGGATCTGGAACCTGGCAAGTGGGTGAAGGTGACGGGCTTCGGCTCGCTAGAGGACGCCTGCGGGATCATCATGAAGTCGGTGGCGGCGGTGGCGCCTAAATAAGGAAGCAAGGCCTTCTTTTTTGAAAAAAAGAAGCAAAAAACTTTCATTCCCCCGCCTTCACTCAGGCGGTGCCTATCTCCGCCAATGCGCGCAGCGGCACAGCTTGAGCGCGCAGCAATGCAGGCGCGGTAGTAAAAGTTTTTTGCTTCTTTTTTTCAAAAAAGAAGGCCTTCCTTCCTTCGGGAATGA
>CAXTVW010000283.1:0-3355 GCA_964247675.1 uncultured Acetobacteraceae bacterium | reverse complement strand
TTACCAAGGGAGTGCTCTACCACTGAGCTACAGCAGCGCCGGGGCAACGAAGCGCGGCCTACCTAGACGCCACGAACCCGGAACGCAAGTCTGGCAGAGGAAGAAAGCAAGCAGTCCTTTTTTGAAAAAAAGGACCAAAAAACTTTTATCCCCCCGCATCTGCAACAGCCGGCTGCCCACGGATAAATCGAGGCAGCTCAGCTTGCGCGGGGACAAAAGTTTTTTGCTTCTTTTTTTCAAAAAAGAAGGCCTTCCTTGCTTACGCCAACATCACCCCAGGATAACCGCCGATGGCGTACGAGCTGTTCTACTGGAATGGGCTGTAGAGTCAGTTGCGACGCCAGACTTCTTCCTGCAGCAAAGTGGCGAACGCCACCCAGGCCAGCAGCGGCGCGTCCGCGTATGCGGCGCGTTTATCCACCAAAGCGGCGGTGCCGGCGGTGGCCGAGGCGGTCACCACCATGCCGGCAGTGACGCCCAGCGCTTCGCCCAGCCGCTTGCGGCCGAACAGCACCCAGGAGAAGCCTGCGATGCCGAGCAGGTTCAGCGACCACGCAGCCAGGGCGGCGCTCCGCTTTGGGGAGGCGGGCGCGGTCAGCAGCCGGTAGCCGGAATAGGCGAGCAGCGTATCCAGCGCCGTCCAGGCGATGCCGAACACCGGGCCGGGCGGCGTGTAGGATGGCTTGCGCAACGCGGCGTACCAGGCCGCGGTGCGGGGATGAGCCGGCCCCGGGTTCCACTGCGCGCCCAGGAGTTGGGCCGTCATCACGGCGGCGGTGGCGGCAAGTGCTGCTTCTGTCTTTCTCATGATTGGCTCACGCGCGCCGCCCGGGGCGGTTTGCTGGCAGGCCGCGCGCAACTGCGTGAGGCGCCCGGCGTCTTCGTTGCGCAATCAGGAGCAAACCGATGGCTTTCCACGCAGTCGAGATCACGCCGCTCGTCGCCCTGCTCGCCGGCATTCTCATCCTGCTGATCCCCCGGCTGCTGAACCTCATCGTGGCGCTGTATCTGATTGCGATCGGGATACTTGGGCTGGCGCCGCATTTCATGCGGTAGCGCCGGGCATGTGTCCGGCAACAGCCGGGGCCGTCTTCGCGGGGCTTGCAGACGCGGGCCGACTTGTAGGATGTCATTACGCCATCCGAAACTAAGCAGCCGTCCGCGTGCAACAACTTACGGCTCGTCAATCATTTGCCTTCACTATTCGGGCTACACCGGCATGATGGAGGCCATGGCTCACCGTTGGCATCTCTATAGGAGCGCCGAACCAAAGCGCTCGGCAGGAACGGCCACAGCCCTTGTTGCGGCTTTCGTCGTGCTGGCGTTCACCACGCGGCTGCTGTGCATGGATGCGCACGAAAATTCCGCGTTCTGGCCTGCCAACGCGGCCATGGTCGTAGCCCTGCTGGTGCTTCCCCCCAGGCTCGGCTGGCTTAGCTGCCTGGCCTGCTTTGCGGCCAACATCCTCGTCAACAAGGTCACCGCCTACTCGCCATCGGAGAACCTGCTGTCGGCCGGGTTGAACGTGGCGTTCAGCCTGCTGGCCGCCTTCCTGACCAGGTCATTATGCGGCGCCACCATAGACCTCACGCGGTTCCGGCGGCTGTTCGTGTTCGCCTGCATCTGCTTCGTCTCGGCGGCGGTGGAGGCCGCTGCCGGCGAAGTCTTCGAGCAGGCATCGACGTTCGAGGGCCGCTTCGACAACTGGTTGCGGTGGAGCCTCTGTGACGGCCTGGGCCTGCTGCTCGCGGCGCCGGCGATCCTGCTGGCCACCCGGACTTCGTTGGTCTTCCTGGTCTGCGATGCCGTGCTGGGTGAACGCCTGCTGCTTCTTGTCCTGTCGGCGGCACTCGCCGTCCTGGCTTTCAGCTTTGGCCATGCACCCACCTTCCTGCTCATCTACCCCCTGCTGATCCTGACGGCGTTCCGCGCCGGGCCCGCGTGGGTGCTGGGTTCCGTCCTGCTGACAAGCCTGATCGCGTCAGCGATGACGGCGCACGGTCATGGCCCGCTGGTGGCGTTGCAGCATGGCAATACGCTGCTCACGCGGGACATGATGCAGCCCTATGTCGTGTCGTTGTTCCTGGCCGCAGTGCCGGCCAACAATGCGCTTGGTGAGAGAAACCGCGCCGTGCACAGGCTGCGCCGTCTGGCGGCCGCTATCGAGAACGACGCGAAATTCGATGCGCTGACCGGGTTGCTGAACCGTGCGGCGTTCCGGCGGCGGGTGTCCGGCGCGCTGGCTTCGGCGGCGGGAAGCGCGGTCCTGCTCATAGACCTGGATCGCTTCAAGCTGGTGAACGACACGATGGGCCATCTGGCAGGCGACGCGCTGCTCCGCGCGTTTGCCGGCCGCCTCGCCGGTGCCGTGGGCGAAGGCGCGGCGGCCGCCCGGCTGGGTGGCGACGAGTTCGCCGTTTTGCTGGAATGCGGCCTTTCGGCAGACGATGTGGCGCGCGTTTGCGAGGCCATCGTCGCGTCCGCACGGGTGCCGCTCAAACTGGCCGAGGGTGTCGCCTATGTCAGCGCCTCCGTGGGCGCCGCGCCGATCGGAAACGAGTCCTGCCTGGACGAGGTGCTGCGCCGCGCGGACGTGGCGCTGTACTCCGTCAAGGCACGGGGCCGGAATGGCTACCGCCTGTTCGACGACGGGCTGGATGCGTCCGTGCGTGACGGCACGTTGCTGGGCGCCGAACTGGCCGCGGCGCTGAACACTACGGGCGAGCTGGTGCTGCACTACCAGATGAAGTTCGGCCGCGAGGGCACGCCGACGGGCGTGGAGGCGCTGGTCCGGTGGCAGCACCCGCAGCTGGGGCTGATCCCGCCCGCCCGCTTCATCGGCATGGCGGAAGAAACCGGTCTGATCCTGCCTCTCGGCGCGTGGATACTACAAGAAGCGCTCGCCTTTGCGCGCCGCTGGCCGGAGATGTCCGTCGCGGTGAACATCTCGCCCGCACAGATGCGCGCCCCGGGCTTTCTGGCCGAGACGTTGACCGCCCTGCGTGCCGCGCCGATACGGCCCGGGCAGATCGAGCTGGAAATCACCGAGACCGCCCTACTCGAGGAAGCGCACGACCCGGCGGAGACGATCGCGGCGCTGCGCGCGGCGGGGCTAAGGATCGCCCTGGACGATTTCGGCACGGGCTACTCCTCGCTCGGCCATCTGCGTTGTTTCCGGATTGACCGGCTGAAGATCGACAGGTCCTTCGTGCTCGGCCTGTCGGACAGTCCGGAAGCTGCGGCCATCATCAAGGCGGTCATCGACATGGGCCACGCTGTCGGGCTGGAGGTGACGGCCGAAGGCGTGGAGACGGAGGAGCAGCGCGACCACCTGCTGCGCGCGGGCGTGGACGAG
>CAXTVW010000282.1:0-3374 GCA_964247675.1 uncultured Acetobacteraceae bacterium | reverse complement strand
GTGAAGGGTAGGAAGCAAGGCCTTCTTTTTTGAAAAAAAGAAGCAAAAAACTTTTGCTCCCCCGCATTTGAAACTGCCGGGCTTTTTCATGATAGATCGAAGCCGCCGACCAGCGCAGGGACAAAAGTTTTTTGCTTCTTTTTTTCAAAAAAGAAGGCCTTGCTTCCTTGGCTAATCCAGCTCCGCATCTTCAGACAGATCGCCCACCTGCACGATCCCGTCGATCTCGCTCAATCGCGCAATAAGATGCGAAACCGGCCGCTTGCCTTTCACCTGCATGCTTAAGGACACGAGGCCGCGCCGCGCACCGTCAGCCTCGGTCCCCTCCACGTCAGCCAGGTCCTGCGCCTGCTCCGCACTCTCCCCCTGAACCTCCACGCGATCGATCGAAAAGCGAAGCTGCGTGCAAACGACTAGGATATCGCGCATCAGCCCGCGCCCGCCCTGGTAGAACACGCGTATCCGCGTCGCCGTGCGCTTCGATCGCGGCAGATGCACAACCAGGCGCGGAAACACCAGCATGACGATGAAATGGATCGCCGTCGTGGTGAGTGCCAGAACTGGCAGGCCGGCGCCGCACGCCATCCCGAGCGCCGCCGTCAGCCACACGGAGGCCGCCGTCGTCAGCCCGCGCACGATGTCGCGCCGCATGAAGATCACGCCGCCACCGATGAAGCCGATGCCGGACACGATCTGCGCCGCCACGCGGGACGGGTCGAGCACCACGCGCCCCGTGACGAGCACGTCGGTAAAGCCGTATTTCGAAACCAGCATGAACAGCGCTGCCGAGACGCCCACCAGCGTGTAGGTCCGCAACCCCGCGCTCTTCTGACGTATCTCGCGCTCCAGCCCCACCAGCGCCGACAGCACAAAGGCGAGCAGCAACTCCTCGAATTGCAGCAGCCCCTGGCCGGTAAGACTGAACAGCGTAAGCATCATGCCTTCCCGATTCCGCTCAGGCCCGACAGGGGATGTCACGCACCCCGCGCCATGCTACTGGCAGCCAGGAGTATGCAATTGCACCAACAATCCTGGCAATCAACAGCAGTCCATGGCCAAGTCAGACCGCCTAGGTAACATCCAATACGGCGCCCTGCCCTACCGGACCGGCGCGGACAACATGCCGGAAGTACTGCTCCTGACATCGCGCGGCGTCGGGCGCTGGGTAATCCCAAAAGGCTGGCCGATGATCGGCCGGAAACCGCGCGTGGTGGCCCGCACCGAAGCGCGCGAGGAGGCCGGCATAAAAGGCATCATCGGCCGCAAGCCGATCGGCTCCTACCATTACACAAAATCCATCACCGGCACCGAAACCCGCCTCTGCGAGTGCATTGTCTTCCTGATGCTGGTGACCAAGGAGGCGTCAGCCTGGCGCGAACAGGCGGAGCGCACGCGCGCCTGGTTTCCGAGAGACGCGGCGGCGGATCTCGTCAAGGAAGGCGGCCTGGCCTTGATGATACGCAACCTGCAGGATTTCCACGCTGGCCTGGAAAAGCCATAAGCAACGCGTCGTTTTTCGGGAAAAGTGTTCAACCGCGCTGGTGCGGACCGTCGAAGCGCACGCTTCAACAACACGCGCCCGAACGGAATAAAAGTTTTTTGGTTCTTTTTTTCAAAAAAGAACCGCTTCCTCGCTTCCTTTCACCACGCCCGCCGCACCGCCACCCATATGCAAGCCCACCCGACAGGACCCATCGCCCCCCGTGCTCCGCCTCACCGAACTCAAACTTCCCCTGGACCACGCCCCCGAAGCCCTGGCCCAGGCCGCCGAAGCCAAACTCGGCGTCGCACCCACATCCATTCAAATCTTCCGCCGTGCCTATGACGCCCGCAAGCGCAGCGCCATCCACCTGATCTACACCCTGGACGTCGAAGTCCCCGACGAGGCCACCCTCCTCGCCCGCCACGCCCACAACCCGCAGATAACCCGCACGCCGGACACCACCTTCCACCTCGCCGCCCGCGCCCCCACCCCCCTGCAGCACCGCCCCGTCGTCATAGGCGCCGGCCCCTGCGGCCTGTTCGCCGCCCTTGCCCTGGCTCAGATGGGCTTCCGCCCAATCATCCTCGAGCGCGGCCGCGTGGTGCGCGAGCGCACCGCGGACACCTTCGCCCTATGGCGCAAATCCGTCCTCACCCCGGAATCCAACGTCCAGTTCGGCGAAGGCGGCGCCGGCACCTTCTCGGACGGCAAACTCTGGTCGGGCGTCCGAGACCCCGCCTATTTGGGCCGCCGCGTCCTCGAAACCTTCGTCCGGGCCGGCGCCCCCGAGGAGATCCTCGTCTCCAGCAAGCCCCACATAGGCACCTTCCGCCTCGTCACCGTCGTCGAAAACCTGCGCGCCGAAATCGAAGCCCTGGGCGGCGAATACCGCTTCAACACCCGCGTCACCGCCCTGATCACCGGCCGCTCCTCCACCGGCCAAAACCGCATCGAAGCCCTGGAACTCGCCAACGGCGAAACCCTGCCTGCCCGCCACGTCGTCCTCGCCCCCGGCCACTCCGCGCGAGACCTCTTCGCCGCCCTGATCGCCGCAAGCATCCACGTGGAACCCAAACCCTTCTCGGTCGGCATCCGCATAGAACATCCGCAATCCGTCATAGACCGCGCCCGCTTCGGCACCTTCGCCGGCCACAGGCGCCTGGGTGCCGCCGACTACAAGCTCGTCCACCATGCCAGCGGCGGCCGCTCCGCCTACAGCTTCTGCATGTGCCCGGGCGGCACCGTCGTCGCCGCCACCAGCGAACCGAACCGCGTTGTCACCAACGGCATGAGCCAGTACTCCCGCGCCGAGCGGAACGCCAACGCCGGCATAGTCGTAGGCGTAGGTCCCGCCGACTTTGCTCCCGAAGAGGCAGGCGACCCCCTGGCCGGCATCGCCTTCCAGCGCCGCCTCGAATCCGCCGCCTTCACCGCCGGCGGCAGCACCTACGCCGCCCCCGCCCAGCGCGTCGCCGACTTCCTGGCCCGCCGCCCCAGCACCGCCCTCGGCGAGGTCATCCCCTCCTACAAGCCAGGCGTCACCCCCACCGACCTGGCCGCCTGCCTCCCCGACTACGTGCTGACCACCATACGCGAAGCCCTGCCCGTCTTCGCCCGCCAGATCCCCGGCTTCGACATGCCGGACGCCATCATGACCGGCGTGGAAACCCGCACCTCCTCGCCCATACGCATCACCCGCGGCGCCGACTTCCAGAGCCTCAACACCGCCGGCCTCTATCCGGCCGGCGAGGGCGCAGGCTACGCCGGCGGCATCCTGTCTGCCGCCATCGATGGCACGCGGGTGGCGCAGGCCTTGGCTGCGGACGCAGTGTAAGGAAGCAGTTCTTTTTTGAAAAAAAGAACCAAAAAACTTTTATCTCCCCGCATTTGC
>CAXTVW010000281.1:0-3400 GCA_964247675.1 uncultured Acetobacteraceae bacterium | reverse complement strand
CAGGGAGCAAAAGTTTTTTGGTCCTTTTTTTCAAAAAAGGACTGCTTGCTTCCTTTCTCCTAGGCTAGATGCGCGCCCAGTCCGAAAAGCCAGAGGCTACCTGATGCTCCGCCAGATCTGGCACGCGATCCGCTTCTTCGCCGCCGCCCGCGTCCGCACGCGGGACGAGCTGGATTCCGCGCTGAAGCGTTCGCCGCGCTTCATCATCGTGGAAGGCAACGAAGCGCTGCGTGCTTACGCCGCCAGCCTGGCGTATCGCGGCGGCCAGGAAGCCGCGGCGCTGGAAGCCGCCGCGTCCAACCAGGCCGTGCCGGCTTACATCGTTGTACCCACCGTCGGCCGCATAAGGGATGGCTATCGCCAGCGCCCCGCACCGGTCCGGTCCGGCCCGGACCGGCGCCGGAGACAAGGCGGCCGCACGGATCGCTTCTCGCTGCAGGCCGGCATGGGAACCGTGATCGCGGCGTTCACGGCGCTCACCGCCCTGCTTGGCGCCGAATGGCTGTTGTGGCCGAGCAGCACGCCGGAACTGGTGCGCGGCCCGCACCGGGTGGCACCGCCCCCGCCACATGGCGCCACCACGCCGTTGCCCACCCACGCGCCGCCGCCGCCCCCGCTCTCGTTCCAGGAGCAGATCATCCGCGTGCTGGTCCCGCTGCTCGTTGTGGCCGCAATCTGCGCCATGCTGTTCCTGCTCTGGCAGGCGGTCGGGCCAGGGCGGCCGGTCCGGCTCAGCTGGCGGGTCGCCTACCGGGTGCCCGGCCAGCTCGTCATTGCCAGGGTGCGCACGAAAACAGCCTAACGGCTGACGCGGATCCCCCTCGCGCGCCCTTGTCCCGCCCACCCGGATCGCCTACCTGCGGCAACATGAGTGACACGTTCGAACAGCCCGAGACAGCCGACACCTCCGGCCCCGACGCCCTGATGAGCGAGGCCGCGCGCCGCATCGCCGAGCTGGAAGCTGAGCGCGACGAAATGCGCGACAAGTGGATGCGCGCCGAAGCCGAGACGCAGAACATCAAGGCGCGCAGCCGCCGCGAGGTGGACGAGACCCGTCAATACGCAGTGCAGAAATTCGCCAAGGATGTGGTGGAAGCCGCCGAGAACCTGCGCCGCGGCATTTCCAGCCTGCCTGCTGCCACGCCAGGCGAGCCGGAGATCGTTACTAAGCTGCGCGACGGCTTCGAAGGTGTGGAGCGCAGCTTCGTGGCGCTGCTGGAGCGCAACGGTATCCAGGCGGATGACCCGGTCGGCAAGCCGTTCGATGCCAATCTGCACCAGGCGATGGCCGAACAGCCGACGGCCGAGCACCCGCCGGGCACGGTGGTTCAGTCCTGGAGCAGGGCATGGACGCTGAATGGCCGGCTATTGCGCCCGGCCATGGTCGTGGTCGCCAAATCCGAAGGCGCGGCTGGACTCGACACGAAGGCATAGCGCTCGGGCAAACAGACGAGGTCCGCCCGAGCTTAGGGTCGTGGCCGCTGCAGTTCGAGCGCAAGGCAAGGCTCGTGGCGGTTGCGAGCTGGTGCGAAAGCCATGCGCTCGCCGACCGGCCTCATGCCGTGGGCGCGCAGCAAGGCCAGCGATGCTGCGTTTTCCGCCTGTACTTCCGCGTCGATAGCCTCCACATCCAGCAGGCCGAACGAAGCGGGAAGCGCAACCGCCAGCGCTTCGCGCATGTATCCCTGGCCCTGGTATGCCTCGCCCAGCCAATAGCTCAGGAGCGCGCGGCAGGCGCCGCTACGCGTTACGCTGAGCCAGCCGAGCAGCGCCAAGTCCGACAGGCGCTCGATGGCGAACGGCAACATCGTCCCGTCCGCCAGCCCGATGCGCGCCTGTGCGATGCGGTCGGCCGCCATGCCAGGCGTGAAAGGAATCGGCCAGGAAAGCAGCCATCGACTGACTGCCGGGGTCATCAGGGCGGAAACCGCCGCAGCGTCCTCCGGCCGGATATCGCGTAACGCGAGACGGTAAGCCGGAACGCGCGTTTTATTTAGGCTGTCGTTGGAGAAGCAAGAAAAGGCCTTCTTTTTTGAAAAAAAGAAGCAAAAAACTTTTGCTCCCCTCGCATTTGCAACGTCCGTTGTTTTCCTGAACTAGCTGGCTGCTGCAAATGCAGGGGGAACAAAAGTTTTGGTCCTTTTTTTCAAAAAAGGACTGCTTGCTTACTTACTGCAAACCCCGATTAGGCGCGTCGAAAGTCAGTCCGCCTACACTGAGATCAAGCGGCCGTTCCGGCGCTTCCGCCACCTCCAGCGCCGCCTCATGGCGCGCCCTGTAGGTCTGCCGCAGATCCGCCGGCGCAGGGTCCAACACCGGCATCGGCGCGTGCGTCACGTTCGCCTGCATCACGCCTCGGTCGGCTCTCGGATAGATGAAGCCGTGTGTCGGGTAAATGCTGCCGAAGCCGTTGCCGCGGCCGAGCTGCACGCGCACCGCGCTCCAGTCGTTGTCCTCGGACACGTCCTTCACTTCGACGTCGCGGGCGATGCCGTTGCTGTTCCAGTGGCTCTGGTCGATGACGATGGTGCGGCTGTCTTCGACGCCAGTCACCACGGCCACGTGGCCCAGCGGCATGCGGCCGTTCGGGCGGAAGCTCAGCACGCTGCCGTTCTCCGGCCTGCTGCCGCGCTCATACACGCCGGCGGCATTCGTCCACCAATCGCGCGCGTTGCCGGAGATTTCGATGCCCGCATCGGCCTTGGCGAACGCCACGCATTGAATGACGTGCGGCGTCTGCACGGCCGCATAGATGGCTGAGGCGGCATGGTGGGCGCGGTAGGAGTGATGCCGGCCGCCGCGGGCCTGAGCCTGGCTGCCACAGGCGATAACCGCCGTTGAAACCAGCGCGCTCAAAACCGCGATCTTTTTCTCGCCAGCGAACATGCGCCCTCCGTGGAAGCCATCAAACTGACACAGGCGGTAACAACCTGTGCGCAACCCTGGCAACCACTTTGATCACAGCTCGGCGACTTTCACCGACATTAACCTAAACAGAGATGTGCGCACACACCATATTTAGGCGCGTATTCCTAAATAGCCGATTTTTTCCGCTTTTGAAACAGTGTGTAATTTACCTGTGATTAATTTACCGTCGCGTTGCGCAACTATCACTAGGTTACTTGCAGGTGGTGACCATGATCTCCACAAGCAGCGCCGGATCGGCAAGTTCTGCCTGCACGCAAACCCTGGCCGGCGCCTGTCCGTCCGGCAGCCAGGCTGACCAGACCTCATTCAGCGCGTCACGATCCTTGATGTCCTTCAGCCAGATCTGCGCCTGCAAGATGCGGGTGTTGTCTGTGCCGTGCAGCTCCAGCACCTCGTCGATCTGCGCCAGCACATCCCGCGTCTGTCCGGAGATGTCAGCCGCCGAGTCGCGGGCCACCATGCCCTGGGTATA
>CAXTVW010000280.1:0-3416 GCA_964247675.1 uncultured Acetobacteraceae bacterium | reverse complement strand
GAAAGCAAGGCCTTCTTTTTTGAAAAAAAGAAGCAAAAAACTTTTGTCTCCCCGCACTTGCAACGGTCGCCCATGTCCTGATGAACACGCACGCTGCCAGTGCGGGGTTACACCGCCTCCCAGCGCGCCGCGATCTCCGTCCAATCCTGGCCGTCTCGCGTGCGCAGGCCGGCAGACCGCATCCCGGCCCATAGCGCGTCATCCGAGAGGATACGGTTCGTGCTTTCGGCCATGCCCTTCCAGTCGCCGCTCACAAATCCGGTCACGCCATCGACGACCCGTTCCTTTAGGCTGCCGATCCCCAACGTGACGACGGGAACGCCCATCGCCACGGCTTCCGCTGCGGCAAGGCAGAAGGTTTCGGAGATGTGGCCCGGTGCCAGCAAGACCCGGGACGCACGCAGCACGTCCAGCATCTCGGCATTGCCGATGCGTCTGCGTATCGCGATCGACGCATCGCCGTCAGCCAAGGCCGCGTACGCTGCCACGTCGCCGCTTCCGACGTAGGCGGTCAGCCGCGCTCCGGCTATCGCAGGCGAGACCATCGTCCGCCACATCGCTATCACCTCGCGCAGCCCGCGATAGGCCTGGCTGGTGAAAACCGCGTGGGGCGCAGGCGTTTCCACCCCGGGCGTGGCCGCCAAGATGGCCGGCGGCAGGCCGTATGGGATCACCACCCGTCGCCGGAACGGTAGCAGCCGGCTTGCCTTGCGGGCCTGCTCGGTGCCGATGAACACCGCAACCGGCCGGTACCGCCACAACGCGGCAAGCCGCCCTTTGCGGACTTCCCGCCAGGCGCCGACCTCGTTGTGGAACCAGACGATTGGATGCCCGGCCTGGCCAGCCAGCAGCCGGGCATCGTTGACCGCCACGCACACATCACCGGACGCACACGTGTCCGCCGGCAACCATTGCACGCCGGCAAACGCACGCGCCACCTGCACGGCACCCACCACGCAGACCGTGTGCCCTCGGGCGGCCAGCGCCGAGGTCAGGTGGATCACCGCCTGTTCGGTGCCGCCCAGGCCGGCGGCAAACGGATCTCCATCAGGCAGCCAGGGCCGCCCGACGACGAAGACCCAGCGCAGCGCTCAGGGCTCCAGTTGGCGCGCCAGGCGGCGGGAGAGCAGCCAGCCGATCAGGCTGGAGGCGGGGGCGGCCGGGATGATGAGCAGCAGGCCGATGTTGAAATGCTCGATGACCATGGCGAGGCCGATCCCTAGGAGCATGCCGCCGACCAGGCCGCCGGTGACGCCGGAGGAGATGCCTAGCCAGAGGATGTCGCCGCGGGTGATCATGGGGGAGGAAGTAAGGCCTTCTTTTTTGAAAAAAAGAAGCAAAAAACTTTTGCTTCCCCGCCTGCACGGGCGCACGCGCCGGTTCTGCCAATCGCCATCTCGCAGAACCAAGCGATGCCTGGATGCAGGCGGGGGAGTAAAAGTTTTTTTCTTCTTTTTTTCAAAAAAGAAGGCTTTTCTTGCTTCCTCAATCCAATATGTAGAACAGCAAGCCCGACATCACGATGGTAGCCGGCAGCGTGAACGCCCAGGCGAGCGCGATACGCACCAGCATCCCGCCCTGCACCCCCTGCCCGCCGGCGATCATCGTGCCGGCGATGCCGCTGGTGATGATGTGCGTCGTGCTCACGGGCAGCCCGGTGAACCCCGCGGTGCCTATCAGCACGGAGCCTACCAGTTCCGCGCTGGCACCCTGGCCGGGCGTCATGTGCTGCTTGCCCAGCCGCTCGCCCAGCGTTTTCACCACGCGCTTGTAGCCGACCATCGTGCCGGCGCCGAGGCACAGCGCGCTGAGGATGCGCACCCAGTAGGGCGCGTATTGCACCGGCGGGCCCATCTCCTTCATCAGCGCCCTGGCGTGCGCCTTGTCGGCCGGCGCGGCGTTGGCCGACTCGCCCGTGTGCTTCAGCTCGCTCAGCACGAAATACACGTCGCCGCGGAGCTGGGCGCGGGTGGCGCGGGCGGCGGCGGCGGCGGGCCCGTTGCTCGGCAGACTGGCCTGGCCGTCCAGGTCGGGGCCGGCCGCCTGCAGCGCCCTGGCGGATTGGATGGCATGGTCCTTCAGGTCGTCGCCGTATCGCTGGATCAGCGGGATGGCTTCGCCGGCATGCGTGCTGAGCGCGGCGAGCTGTTTCGGCACCTCCGGGTTCAGCGCGTAGGTGGCTGGCATCAGGCCGATGATGGTCAGCATGATGAGGCCGATGCTCTTCTGGCCGTCATTGGTGCCGTGGCTGAAGCTGACGCTGGTGCAGGTCAGGATCAGCAGGCCGCGCAGCCACCAGACGGGCGGGCGGCCCTCCTCCGGCAGCTCGAACAGATGGCCGGTGCGCACCACTTTCTTCAGGGCGAGGTAGAGCCCGCCGGCGCCGAGGAGGCCCAGGATCGGCGATACGGCCAGGGCTTCCAGGACCGTGATGATCTGGTGCCAGTCCACGCCCTGGCCCAAGGCGCGCGAATGCAGCAATGCGTCGCCGACTGCCACGCCGATCAGCGCGCCGATGATGCAGTGACTGCTGCTGTTGGGTATGCCGAAGAACCAGGTCAGCACGTTCCAGGACAGGGCCGAGACGAAGATGGAGACCAGCATCGGCACCGCCGGCGCGCCGTCCGGAGGTGTGAGCACGTCCGGCGGCAGGATCTCCACCAGCGCGTAGGCCACCGCTATGCCGCCTACCATCACGCCGAGGAAGTTCAGCAAGCCGGACCAGATAACCGCCGGGATCGGCTTCAGCGCGTTGGTGTAGATGACGGTGGCGACCGCGTTTGACGTGTCGTGGAAGCCGTTCGTGGCCTCGAACGCCAGGACCAGGACGAAACAGGCCACCAGCATGGCGACGAGCGCACCGGAAAACGGCGCGAGATGGGCGATCATGGGGCCTCTGCCTGGTTTGTTTGCGGAACAACGCCGGCTGTCCGTAACAGCTTGTGTGACAGTTTGACGACTTGACATCGGCCCGCCGGATGGTGGTAAGCACGCCACTTCGGATTGCCGGGAACGTGGACGGGCCTTCGGGGCCTGCTCCCGCGCTACGTGTTTGCGTAGGGCCTACCGGTGCAACAAGCCATCAGCGGGATAACCCGCGAGGCACATAAGCGCAGGAGTACTCCGCATGACCAAGCGGACTGAGAGCAAGTTCAAGATCGACCGCCGCCTCGGCGTGAACCTCTGGGGCCGGGCAAAGAGCCCGATCAACAAGCGGGAATACGGCCCCGGCCAGCACGGCCAGCGCCGCAAGAGCAAGCCCAGCGACTTCAACATCCAGCTCAAGGCCAAGCAGCGCCTGAAGGGCTATTACGGCAACATCGGCGAGAAGCAGTTCCGCAAGTATTATGAGGAAGCGGTGCGCCGCCGTGGCGACACGTCGGAGAACCTGATCGAGCTGCTCGAGCGCCGGCTGG
>CAXTVW010000279.1:0-3418 GCA_964247675.1 uncultured Acetobacteraceae bacterium | reverse complement strand
AGGCGGGGGAGCAAAAGTTTTTTGCTTCTTTTTTTCAAAAAAGAAGGCCTTTCTTTCTTACAACAGGCCGAACTCCGCCAGCAGCCGCGCCCTGTCACCATCCAGCGCCGGCGCCGGTGTGCGTTGCCCATCGTCGTTGGCGGCGTGTGGCCACACTTTCACCGGGTTGCCGATCATCTGCATGCCGCCGGCTTGCACCACCATGTGGCGGGGCGCCACCTGCGGATGGGCCAGCGCATCGGCCACCGTGTTGATCGGGCCGGCCGGCACCCCGGCCGTCTCCATTACGCCCAACCAATGGTCGGCGGTGTGGCGCGCCAGGACGCCCTCGATCAGGGCTGCGAGTTCGCTGGCCAGCGCGCGCCGTGTCTCATTCGTGGCGAAGCGCGGGTCCTGCGCCCAGTCCGGCTGGTCCAGGGCCGCGCATAGTTTGCGGAACAGCCCGTCATTTCCGGCGGCGATGATGACCGGGCGGTCTTTCGTCTGGAAGATGGCGAACGGGGTGATTGTCGCGTGGCGACCGCCCATGGGCCCTGGGACGATGCCGGTTGCCAGATAGCGCATTGCCGGGTTCTCCATAAGCGAGAGCTGGCAGTCTAGCATGGACACATCGACCTTGGTGGCCTCTCCCGTGCGTTCCCGGTGATACAGCGCGGCGGCGATGCCGAGCGCGGTGTATATGCCGGCGCCCAGGTCACCGATGGACACGCCGATGCGCGCCGGCGGCGCGCCGGGATGCCCGGTGACCGACATGATGCCGCCCAGGCCCTGCACTATCATGTCGTAGGCCGGCCTGGTGGATTCCGGGCCGGTGTGGCCGAAGCCGGAGGCCGCGGCGTAGATCAGCCGCGGGAAGCGTTCGTGCAGCGTGTCCCAGCCCAGGCCGAGTTTCTCCATCGTGCCGGGGCGGAAGTTCTCCAGGACGACGTCCGCGCGTGAAGCCAGGGTGCCGAACACCGCGCGGTCACCGTCGTTCTTCAGGTCGAGGGCGATGGATTCCTTGCCGCGGTTGATCGCCGCGAAATACAGCGACTCGCCATCCTTGAACGGACCGTAGGCGCGCGAGTCGTCGCCCTGCGGCGGTTCCACCTTGATGACCCTTGCGCCCAGTTCGTGCAGCAGGAGCGTGCAGTACGGGCCGGCCAGGATGCGCGAGAGGTCCAGGATGACCGCACCGGACAACGGGCCGGCGAGCAGACGAGGATTCGCATCGGACAATTTTGTGCTCCCTAGTTTTCAGCCCTGCCGGCTCCCGGTGCATCCAGCACCCGACAGGGCGCAAAAGTTTTTTGGTCCTTTGCGAAAAAGGACTGCTTGCCTTGCTGCCTTATGCGTTATCGCGGCACGACAACGCGCGGAGGCAGCAGATGGCACAACCCGCACAGCAACGTTCCTGGCTGGACCGGCTCTGGGCCAGCGCTTTCGCCCGGGTTCCCGCCGGCCAGGCGTCCGGGCCGGCCCGCGCGCAGGCCTTGGCCACGGCGCTGCTGTCCGAACGCGGCGAGGCTTCGGGCGCGGCACTCTCGCGCGAGCTGACCGTGTGCCTGCGCGCGCTCAGCCCGGAGGACCGCCTGGCCGTGCTGCGCAGCACGAGCACGGGTTTTGCGCCGGACGAGGCGAAGCTGCGCGCCGCGGCAGCCGCCTATTTGGAGACGCCCGCGCCGGAGACCGCCGCGCGCCTGCACGAGGCGGCCGAGCCGCCGCGCCAGGAGCTGCTGCGGCGCATGAACATGGCCCAGGGCGGCACCGCCATGCTGGTGGCCCTGCGGGCGGAGTTGCAGGCACACCTCAAATCCGACCCGTCTTTGGGCGCGCTGGATAACGACCTGCTGCATCTGTTCGCGTCCTGGTTCAATCGCGGGTTCCTGGAGCTGCGGCGGATCGACTGGCAGACGCCGGCGGCGACGCTGGAGAAGCTGATCACCTACGAGGCGGTGCACGAGATAGAGGGCTGGCAGGACCTGCGCCGGCGCCTGTTGCCGGACCGCCGCTGCTTCGCCTTCTTCCACCAGGCGCTGCCGGGCGAGCCGCTGATCTTCGTGGAAGTGGCGCTGACGGCGGGCCTGGCCAGCGCCATACAGCCGTTGCTGGCGCAACCCAAGGACCAGGCGGCCTGCACGGCGCAGAACGCCGACTCGGCGATCTTCTACTCCATCTCGAACTGCCAGGAGGGGCTGCGGGGCGTCAGTTTCGGCAACTTCCTGATCAAGCAGGTGGTGGAGGAGCTGAAGGCCGAGATGCCGCAGCTGAAGAATTTCGCCACGCTCTCGCCGGTGCCGGGGTTTGCCGCCTGGCTCCGCGCGCAGTTGCAGGGCGAGCATCCGCCGTTTGCCCAGGAGGAGCTCGGCCAGGAGCACGCGACGCCGGCGCCGGAAGCGTTCGCCCTGGCGACCGAGGGCGCGTGGTGGGAGGATGCGGAACGGACCAAGCTGCTGCGCCCGGCGATACTGCGCGCGGCCGCCTCCTACCTCACGCGCAATGCGCAGGGCACCCGGATCGACCCGGTGGCGCGTTTCCATCTGGGCAACGGCGCCAGGCTGGAGCGTATCGACTGGCTGGCCAATCTTTCGGCACGCGGGCTACGCGAGTCGCACGGGATCATGGTGAACTACCTGTACGATCCGGGCAGCATCGAGGCCAACCACGAGGCGTTCGTGAACACCGGGCACGTGGCGCGGTCGGCCAGCGTGGACGCCTTGCTCGTGCAGCGGAAAAGCAGGCAGGCCGCTTGATGGGTCAGTGCGGCGGGATGGGCGGCCTGGGGGCGTGTGGCAGTTCGGGCTGGTGGGCGGCGGGGTTGGTGGTCAGAGCGGGGCTGGCGAGGTCGAGGCTGGCGAGGTCGGCTGCCAGTTTTTTGTAGTCCAGTTCGATGCGGAGGTCTTCGCAGAGCGGGGCGAGGAGGTCCGGCAGGGAATTGGTGCCGTCCGGGTCCAGGGCCAGTTCGGTCTCCAGCATCCGGTCGGCGTCCCGATGGATCTCGGCGCGGGAGAAGCGGCCTATCGTGGCCTGGCGTATGGCGCGGCGGATCTTGGCGCGGCGGGGGTCTGCCTGGGTGTGGCGGGGCAGCGTTGCGGCGTGGCCGGCGACGATGCGGGTTTCCAGCTTAATGGCCTGGCGGACGGCGCTGGAGAGGTGGGCGAAGAGGGTGGCGGGGTGTGGGGCGCGCGGCAGGCGTGTTGGGGTGTTTTCCTGCTCGGGGCCGGGCGGGTGTTGGGCGAAGGCTTGCGCGGCGCGGGCGGCGGCGGCTTCGGCGAGCATCATGGCGAGTTCGGCGAGGCGCTGGCACTGGCCCAAATGGCGGGTGGCGCGCTCGGCGGCGGTCTCGGGAATGATGATGGTGGTGGTGGACACGGGCGCGGCGCCTGGGGTGGTTGTGGGAACATAGTAGGAACTTGGGTGGGAGCTGGGCAAGTTGTTT
>CAXTVW010000278.1:0-3446 GCA_964247675.1 uncultured Acetobacteraceae bacterium | reverse complement strand
CCGCTGAATGTGGCCAACCATCCGGCGCATGGACACCCGCCTCGGACCTCCACCCAGCCGCCGTGGAAGCACACCCGCGATCCGACCGCGCCCGACCCAGGCCCACAGCAACGCCCAGCAAAAAACAACCCCTTGCCTTCCCCACTCCTCCTGCTACCCACCCCCGCCCATGCCAGACGGTACCCTCCGCACCCCCGACGCCCTAATCGAAGCCGGCCTCCTCCCCGAGTCCGAGCGCGAAGCCCTCGCCCGTATCGCCACCCGCTACGCCATCGCCGTCCCCCCTGCCTTCGCCAGCCTGATAACCCACCCGGACGACCCCATAGCCCGCCAGGTCCTCCCCCACGCCGACGAACTCCAAACCGCCCCCCACGAACGCACCGACCCCATCGGCGACGCCGCCCATTCCCCCCTACGCGGCGTCGTCCACCGCTACCCCGACCGCCTCCTCATCACCCCCCTCCTCGTCTGCCCCCTCTACTGCCGCTTCTGCTTCCGCCGCGAGCAGGTAGGCCCCGACGGCGGCCTGCTCACCCAGGCCGAGCTCGAAGCCGCCATCGCCTACGTCCACAGCCGCCCCGAAATACGCGAAGTCATCCTGACAGGCGGCGACCCCCTCCTGCTCTCCCCCCGCCGCCTCGCCTGGCTCCTCGCCGCCCTATCCGCCATCCCCCACGTCGAACTCCTCCGCATCCACACCCGCATCCCCGTAGCCGACCCCGCAAGCGTAACCGAAACCCTGACCGCCGCCCTCGCCTGCGAAACCCCGCTCTGGCTCGTCCTCCACGCCAACCACGCCAGCGAGTTCACCCAAGAAGCCGCCGCCGCCATCCGCCGCCTCCAAGCCCAGACGATCCCCATCCTCGGCCAATCCGTCCTCCTCCGCGGCGTAAACGACACCGTACCCGCCCTGGAAACCCTCTTCCGCACCATGCTCCGCCACCGCATCAAACCGTACTACCTCCACCAGCTGGACCCAGCCCCAGGCACCGCCCGCTTCCACGTCCCAATCGCCGAAGGCCAGGCCCTCCTCGCCGCCCTGCGCGGCCGCGTCACCGGCCTCGCCTGGCCCACCTACGTGCTCGACATAGAAGGCGGCCACGGCAAGGTCCCGATCGGCCCCACCTACCTCGACGGCCCGGGCCACGTCCGAGACCCCCAAGGCAACACCCACGCGCTTGCCCCCCCGCCACCCGCAAGTTAGACAGCCCGCCACCCGTCAGCCCGAAAAAGAGCCCCACCCCCCATGAAGCAGCAGGCCAACCTCATCCGCGCCGGCCAGGTCATCGAGCACGACGGCCGCCGCTGGACGGTCCTGAAGCAGCAGATCATCACCCCCGGCAAAGGCGGCGCCTTCATCCAGGTGGAAATGCGCGACCTCAAAACCGGCAACAAAACCAACGAACGCTGGCGCACCGCAGACACCGTCGAACGCCTCGTCACCGACAACAAGGACTTCACCTACTCCTACACCGAAGGCGACAACATCGTCCTCATGGACCCCGAAACCTTCGAACAGACCGTCATCCCCCTCGCCATCCTCGGCGACCAGGCCCCCTTCCTGCAGGACAACATGACCATCGACGTGGACCTCGTCGAAGGCGAACCCGTAGGCGCCCACCTCCCCCAGATGGTCACCCTGGAAATCGTCGAAGCCGACCCCGTCGTCAAAGGCCAGACCGCCAGCAGCAGCTACAAGCCCGCCAAACTCTCCAACGGCGTCAAAACCCTCGTCCCCCCCTTCGTCGAAGCCGGCGAGCGCGTCGTCGTCCGCACCGAAGACGGCAGCTACGTGGAACGCGCAAAAGGATAGCGACGCTGCCGGCGCAGGCTTATGCTCGACCGATGGACCAGCACGAACCATACGCACCGGAAACGGTGACTTTCAGCGAAGCCGAGATCGCCGGTATCGAAGCGGCAATACTCAGCCTCGAAACAGAAGGCTCCATTCCGTATGAGGAAGTCGAAGCCTGGCTGAACAGCCTTGATACCGATCACCCCCTGCCGGAGCCGCGCCCGAGGAAAGACTAACCGGCGGTGCCGCGATCGCTCAGGTTCTCGAGGCAGGCACAACGTGACTTCCAGAACATCCGCAAGTGGTTCAACCAACCGGGTGCGGGTACTGCGGCGGCGGAGCGACTGAACCGGCTCGAAGCGTCGATCTTAGCCCTTGTGGACAGACCCTACGCCTGGCCGCCAGGCCCAAAACCTGGAACCCGACTCCTGATCAGCCAGCGCCATGTCATACTCGATCGCATCGCGCCAGACACCGGCGACACGCAAACAGCCGGCAACGTCTTTCTGGTCCGCATCTTCGGCCCCGGCCAATCCGACACCGGCCCGCCCGAACTCTGAAAGCACCCGCCCCACCATGGCCCTACGCCTCTCCCCCCACATGACCATCATGCAAAACGCCGCCCAGAAAGCCTCCAAACGCCTCCTGCGCGACTTCAACGAAGTCGAACAGCTCCAGGTCAGCATCAAAGGCCCCTCCGACTTCGTCTCTCAGGCCGACCTGCGCGCCGAAGCCACCCTGCGCGAGGAACTCACCAAAGCCCGCCCCGGCTACGCCTTCCTCATGGAAGAATCCGGCGCCTCCGGCGGCGACAACTGGACCTGGCGCTGGGTCATCGACCCGCTGGACGGCACCACCAACTTCCTGCACGGCATCCCCCACTGGGCCATCAGCATGGCCCTCCAGCGCCGCACCCCGGACGGCGCCACCGAAATCGCCGCCGGCATGATCTACAACCCCGCCGGCAACGAAATGTTCTGGGCCGAAAAAGGTGCCGGCGCCTACCTCAATGACCGCCGCCTCCGCGTCTCCGCCCGGCGGGACCTCTCCGACGCCCTCTTCGCCACCGGCATCCCCTTCGCCGCCGTCACCCCCCGCAACCGCCTCGCCTTCGCCCGAACCCTCGGCGCCCTGATGCCCGCCACCGCCGGCATCCGCCGCTTCGGCAGCGCCGCCCTCGACCTCGCCTGGGTCGCCGCCGGCCGCTACGACGGCTACTGGGAACTCGGCCTCAAACCCTGGGACTGCGCGGCCGGCCTCCTCATCGTCCGCGAAGCCGGCGGAACCGTAACCGACCCCGCCGGCGCGGAATTCACCGTCACCGACGGCCCCGACAACGACGTGGTGGCCGGCAACGCACACCTGCACCCAAAACTCCGCGAACTCGTCGCCGACGGTGTAGCCGCCGCCACCTGACCCCATATCCGCACCGCCATACCCGCCCCCCCGGCGCGGCAGCGCCAAACGCAATCGGCGCGGCAGCGCCAAACGCAACCCGGCGCGGCAGCGCCAAACACAATCCGGCGCGGCAGCGCCAAACGCAACCGGCGCCGCCGCGCCACACCGGACCCACGCGCCGCATGACCCTCCCCTTCACCTTCCCCGACTGGATGCCCTGGTACCTCCAGCTCATCGTCGTCGTGGCCGCCAT
>CAXTVW010000277.1:0-3450 GCA_964247675.1 uncultured Acetobacteraceae bacterium | reverse complement strand
CCGACAGGGAGCAAAAGTTTTTTGGTTCTTTTTTTCAAAAAAGAACTGCTTCCTTCCTTCTCTTTTGCTTGCCTTCCTACTCACCGCCTGCGCCGACGACGCACCCCCCCTTCAGCAAACATTCGCCCCGCTGCAATACGGCTACCTCACCAAGCTCCGCCTGAACGTCGGCAGCATACAGGTGCAGGACCGCAGCCTGCCGGTCAGTCCGCAGGACATCGCCGGCTCCTCTCCCGTGATACCCGCGCAGGCGCTGCAGCAGATGGCGCATGACCGGCTGTTCGCCGCCGGAACCCAGGGCCAGGCCAATTTCGTCATCGACCAGGCCAGCATCATACGCGGCCCTGGCGGCGGGTTGAGCGGCCGGCTCGCCATACACCTGGACCTGATAAGCGACACCGGCGTGCGCAGCGGGTTCGCCGAGGCCCAGGTGTCCCGCCAATACGTCCCAGGCTCCGACCCGGAGAACGGCACGGCCGCGCTCTACAATCTGACCAAGCAGATGATGGACTCCATGAATGTGGAGCTGGAGTTCCAGATACGCCGCAGCCTGGGCGCCTGGCTGGTGACGCCCGGCAGCGCGCCGGCGCCCGTGGTGGCGCAGCCCCTTGATGTGCCCGGCACACCGCCGCACGTGCCACCCCCGCCGCCGCTGCCGCCTGCCGCGCCGGAGGGCCAGGCGCTGACCCCTGTGCCGCCTGCGCCTGACGAGAACGGGTATGTGGATCCGGCCGCACCGGCGCCGCCGCAGCAGATGTCTCCGCAACCTGGGTACCTGCATCTGCCGTCCTTGCCGCCGGCGCAGTAAAAGCAAGCAAGGCCTTCTTCAACACGCCGAACGGCAGGTTCTGGATCGGGAAGTCGCAAGCCGGATCGTTGGCGGTGTGAACCCAGCTTGTCTGCGCGGCGCCCATGTGCGGTGTCCTGAAAGGTTGTCCCGCATCTGAACCAGACGAGCGTCCCAGACCACCCCGCAGCGCCGAAACAGCGCTCGTGGATCCTTTTTACAAAAAAGGACCGCTTGCCTTTGTCACCCCAACCGAATCGGGCCAGACTTGCGGCCCTTATCCGGAAAGCCGACACCTGCCTCATGAGCATCACGAAAAAGAAGGTTCTCGTCACCGGCGGCGCCGGGTTCCTCGGCTCCCACCTCTGCGAGAGGCTGCTGGGCGACGGCCACAGCGTGCTATGCGTGGACAACTACTTCACCGGATCGAAGGACAACATCGGCCACCTGCTGGGCGACCCGAACTTCGAGGCGATGCGGCACGACATCACCTTCCCGCTCTATGTCGAGATCGACGAGATCTACAACCTGGCGTGCCCCGCCAGCCCGATCCACTACCAGTTCGATCCGGTGCAGACGACGAAGACCAGCGTGGTTGGCGCCATCAACATGCTCGGCCTGGCGAAGCGGACGCGTGCGCGCGTGTTCCAGGCCAGCACCAGCGAGGTGTATGGCGACCCCACGGTCAGCCCGCAGCCGGAGACTTACCGGGGCAACGTCAACCCGCTAGGCCCGCGCGCCTGCTACGACGAGGGCAAGCGGTGCGCCGAGACGCTGTTTTTCGACTACCACCGCCAGCACCGCACGCGGGTGAAGGTGGTGCGCATCTTCAACACCTACGGCCCGCGGATGCACCCGCAGGACGGGCGCGTGGTGTCCAACTTCATCATCCAGGCGCTCACCGGCCAGGACATCACGCTGTATGGCGACGGGCTGCAGACCCGCGCGTTCTGCTACGTGGACGACCTGATAGACGGCTTCGTGCGCATGATGGCCACGCCGGACAGCGTCACCGGCCCGGTGAACCTGGGCAACCCGCACGAGATCACGGTGCGCGAGCTGGCCGAGCGAGTCATCGCCATGACGGGTTCGCGTTCGCGGCTGGTCCACGCCCCGCTTCCGCAGGACGACCCGCTTCAGCGCTGCCCCGACATCACCCTGGCCCGCGCCACGCTCGGTTGGCAGCCGAATGTCGCCCTGGAGCAGGGATTGGGACGAACGATCGCCTATTTCGAAAGACTGCTCAGCCTGCAGGCAAAGCAGAAAGAATCCGCTGTCGGCGCGCTATCCAGCTGACCGCCGACAGGGAGCGAACGTTTTTCGCCTTTTTAGAAAACCATAGGCCTTTGTTTACTTGCTCTTCACGACTTCCTCGGCCGCGGTCTTGTCCAGGGCCTTGGCCTCGTCGATCAGGAACTTGCCCTCTTCCTTGTTGCCGTGCTGCAGCTCCTCCAGCCCCTCGCTGGCCAGGTTGCGCGCTTCCTCGGCCCGGTCGGGCAGGTGCATCTCGTGCGGCTTTGCTTCGTCCATCGCGGTCGCTCCTCCATCAGATTGATCCGGCCACAACAAGCATCCGGCCCGGGCGGTTCCGGCGCTCGCGGTCTCGTGGTTGGCCAGCAACTTCTTACCTTGCGAAATCGTTCCACCAGCCGCCCGAGGGTCGGGCAGAGCCGGCAGTAGGGTTGGGTTGAAGCATTGTCCAAGGTACGCGTGGCGCTTGTGGGGGTTGGTAACTGCGCGTCATCCCTGGTTCAGGGCCTCACCTTCTACGCCGCTTCCGATCCCGCCGACCGCGTCCCGGGCCTGATGAACGTGACGCTCGGCGGCTACCATGTGGCGGATGTGGAGGTGGTGGCCGCCTTCGACATCTCGGACAATAAGGTCGGCCAGGACCTGACGACCGCCATAGCAGCCGCGCCCAACAACACGCGCATCTTTGCCCAGGTGGAGCAGACGGGTGTCGTTGTGCAGCGCGGCCCCACGCTGGACGGGCTGGGCCGCTATGTGCGCGACGTGGTGCACGAAAGCGCGGCGGCGCCTGTCGATGTCGCGGCTGCCCTGCGCGCCGCCGGCGCCGAGATCGTGGTCTCCTACCTTCCCGTGGGATCTGAACAGGCCACGCAGTACTACGCCGAGCAGGCGATCGCGGCGGGCTGCGGCTTCATCAACTGCGTGCCGGTTTTCATCGCGTCCGATCCTGCCTGGCGGGCGCGCTTCGAGGCGGCTGGCCTGCCGATACTCGGCGACGACATCAAAAGTCAGGTGGGCGCCACCATCGTGCACCGCGTGCTGGCGAATTTGTTCCGCGAGCGCGGCGTGCGCGTGGATCGCACCTACCAGCTCAATTTCGGCGGCAACACCGATTTCATGAACATGCTCGAGCGGGAAAGGCTCGAATCGAAGAAGCTGTCGAAGACGCGCGCGGTCACCAGCCAGCTTGCCGAACACCTTTCCGACCGCGACGCGCATGTGGGACCCAGCGACTACGTGCCATGGCTGGAAGACCGCAAATGGTGCCACATACGCATCGAAGGCACCACGTTCGGCGACACGCCGCTGAACTGCGAGCTGAAACTGGAAGTTTGGGATTCGCCCAACTCCGCCGGCGTGGTGATCGACGCGATACGCTGCGTGAAGCTGGCGATGGATCGTGGCGTGGGCGG
>CAXTVW010000276.1:0-3521 GCA_964247675.1 uncultured Acetobacteraceae bacterium | reverse complement strand
TGCTCCCCCGGCTGCACGCAGGGCGCGCCGGTCCTGCCGGAACGCGTGTTGGCAGCATCACCACGCGCTTTTGTGCAGGCGTGGGAGCAAAAGTTTTTTGCTTCTTTTTTTCAAAAAAGAAGGCCTTGCTTACTTACCCTTGCGGCCCCCAACGCTTTGCTGCATGTGTCAACCCGCGTGCAGCTCTCCCAAAGCGTGCGCGGATCGCGCCCTGGGCGCGCCAGATACCCCCCACACGCCCTCGCGATTGCTCGCCCGGGGCGGATTACTTGAAGGCCATGGCAGCACACCGCATTGCCGCGACAGAGTTCTGGGTTACCGCTTCGGCCGCCATGCGGCCGGGTCTCCTGCGTCGCCGTCAGTTCGTGCACGCCTGGCTCCCCCCTTCCCAATCGGCCCGCCAGGCCGCGCGCCAGATCCCTTTGCAGGACCATCCTTCACAGGTGATAAGCAGACGCGTGACGCCGGGGCTCCGGAGTTGCCCACTACATGACCAAGCGCCTTCTCATCGATGCCAGCCACGCGGAAGAAACCCGCGTCGTGGTGCTGGACGGTAACCGCCTTGAAGATTTCGACGTCGAGACCCAATCGCGCCGCCAGCTCAAGGGCAACATCTACCTAGCCAAGGTCGTCCGCGTAGAGCCCAGCCTGCAGGCCGCCTTCGTCGAATACGGCGGCAACCGGCACGGCTTCCTGGCCTTCGGCGAGATACATCCCGACTACTACCAGATCCCGGTGGCCGACCGGCAGCGCCTGATCGCGATGCAGGAGGAGGAAGCGCGGGCGGAAGAGGACGAGGACGACGACGACGCGCCCGCTTCTTACGCACCGGCTTCAGAGGCACCCGCCTTCGACACTCCGGTGTTTGATCATGAGGCCGCGGCGCCGACGATAGAGCACGAGCCCGCGCCGTCCGGCCCGGAAGCGGAAGCCATGGGGCAGACCTCGGAGGCGTCCGGTGAAGATGGCGTGCCCGAAGAGCCAACCGCGCCGAGGGAGGAGCAGCAGGACGCCGTTGCGGCCGGGGAGCCGGGTGCGGATGCCGAGACGCAGCCTTTGCTCATTCCGCAGGACAGCGTGCAGGGCGACGTCGTCCAGGAAGACGCGCCGGAAGCCACCGCGGCCGCGGCCGATTACGGGGTGGATAGCGCGCCGGAAGCGGCCGAGACGCTGGCCGTAGTCGGGACGGGCGAGACTGGAGCAGGCGAGACTGGCGCGGAAGAGCCTGTTTCGCGCGACAGCGAAGCGCCCGAGCAAGGGCATCGCGTGCGCCAGGTCGCCTCCGGCGAGGCGCCGCAGCCGGAGATGCTGGGCGGCGAGAACGACACGGGCGAGGAGACGCGCGCCCCGCGGCAGACCCCGCGCTTCATGCGCAGCTACAAGATACAGGAGGTGATCCGCCGCCGGCAGATCCTGCTGATCCAGGTGGTCAAGGAAGAGCGCGGCACCAAGGGCGCGGCCCTGACCACGTATATATCCATGGCTGGGCGCTATTGCGTGCTGATGCCGAACTCGCCGCGCGGCGGCGGCATCTCCCGCAAGATCACCTCGGCCGCCGACCGCCGCCGTCTGAAGGAAGTCACCGCCGAGCTGGAGATCCCGCGCGGGATGGGGCTGATCGTGCGGACCGCCGGGGCCGCCCGCCCGAAGGCGGAGATCAAGCGCGACGGCGAATACTTGCTGCGCCTGTGGGACGACATTCGCGAGAAGACCATGGCGTCCATGGCGCCGGCGATGATCCACGAGGAAGCCAGCCTCATCAAGCGCGCCATACGCGACGTGTACTCGCGCGACGTGGACGAGCTGCTGGTGGACGGCATCGAGGGCTGGCGCGCGGCGCGCGACTACATGCGCATGCTGATGCCAACGCATGTGAAGAAGGTGCAGCTCTGGCCGCAGAACGCGCAGCCGCTGTTCGCGCACAACCAGGTGGAGTCGATGCTCGACTCCATGCTGAACCCCACGGTGCAGCTCCGCTCCGGCGGCTACCTGGTGATCAACCAGACCGAGGCGCTGGTCGCCATCGACGTGAACTCCGGCCGCTCGACGCGGGAGCGGGGCATCGAGGAGACGGCGTTGCGCACCAACATGGAGGCGGCTGAAGAAGCCGCCCGCCAGTTGCGCCTGCGCGACCTGGCCGGGTTGATCGTCATCGACTTCATCGACATGGAGTCCAAGAAGCACAACGGCATGGTCGAGCGGCAGATGGCCGAAGCCCTGCGGGCAGACCGCGCGCGCATCCAGATCGGCCATATCAGCCATTTCGGCCTGCTGGAGCTGAGCCGGCAGCGCCTGCGGCCGTCTTTGGCGGAAACCAGCCTGAACGTGTGCGCCCAATGCGGCGGCACCGGCCACGTGCGCAGCACGGAGAGCGCGGCCCTGCACGTGCTGCGTGAGATCGAGGAGGAGGGCGGCAAGCGCCGGGCCGCCGAGATACTGGTGCATGTGGCGAGTTCCACCGCGCTCTATATCCTGAACAACAAGCGCGAGCGGCTGACCGAGATCGAGGCGCGCTACGCCATGCGCGTCTGCTTCGCGCCGGACGAGAGCCTGCTGCCGGCACAGACCCGCATCGACAAGCTGCGCGCCGCCGTGCCGCAGGACCTGCCGCCGCCCACCGCGATCATCGCCCAGCCGATGCCGGACGAGGACGCAAGCGAGGCGGACATCGCCGACGAGGAGGAGGACGTGGTACTGCAGCCCCGCCTCGAGGCACCGGTCGCCGAGGCGGCCGCGGCGGAACCTGCCGGCGACTTCACCTCCGATACCGACCACGTGCCAGGCGAGACCGCGGCCGAGGGTGAGCAGCGCCGGCGCCGCCGGCGGCGCCGGCGGCGTGGCGGACGGCGCGAGGACGGCAGCACCGTGGAGGCTGCCGCTCCCCTGCTGGACGGCGCCGAACAGCCTGACATCCCGGAGCTACCCTTCCCGGCGGAGGACGCGATATCCGTCCCCAGCGAGGACACGATTTCTGTCCCGGGCCACGACGAAGCGAGCGAAGCCGCCACGGAGGCCGAAATGGCCGACGTGGCGGCAGCCTCTCCCGCTCTTCCGGCAGCCCCGCTTCCTGCAGCCCCGGAGAGCGAAGCCGAGGGTGAGCCGGCGCGCGCCAAACGCGGCCGTCGCGGTGGACGCCGCCGCCGCAAGCCGGGTGAGGAGGGCGAGGCAAGCCTGGCCGGCGACGCACCTGCCGACGCGCCCGCCTTCCAGCCTGCGCCCGCCTACGTTCCGTATAGCGGCCCCACCCCCGCCGATCCGTTCGCAATGGGCGGCATGGACATCTTTGACGTGCTCGAGCAGGCCGAGATGAACACCGGCAACCGCGTGGTCGCCGAAGCCCCGCAGCCGCCTGCGGAGATGGACAACGTGCCGGTGGCGTCCGCGCCTGTTTTGGTGACCGAGGCCACGGTGATCGCGGAAGCACCGCAGCCGCCGGAGGAGATAGCGCCTGAGCCCAAGGCCGGGCCGGTGATCGAGCCTGTGCTGGTCGGGGCGCCTGGGGTGTCGGCGCCGGCGCGTAA
>CAXTVW010000275.1:0-3552 GCA_964247675.1 uncultured Acetobacteraceae bacterium | reverse complement strand
TGCTGCTGGACCGCTGCTCGGTCTACCGCACGCTGTGGAACCAGCAGAACCGCCACATCGACCCGGCCCGCGCGGCCGCCGCCCTGGCGCAGGGAGAGTAAGCCATGTCCGTCACCACCACTCAGCCGACCCGTCCGGGGCCTGGCGTCTCTCCCAAAAAACCAGGCTTCCTGGCGCGCGGCCGCGTCGCCGCCCGGGACGGCGCGCCGCAGGAGATGCTGGAGTTCTACTCGCCGTCCATGGCGCTGGCCAACGTGCCGGCCAAGGCGATCGCCCGCAACACGGTCTACCTCATCTGCAGCATGGTCGCGATCATCTTCATCCTGTTCGCCACCGTTCACATCGACCGCATCGTGACCGCACAGGGCAAGGTGATCTCGATGACGACGGAGGATGTCGTCCAGCCGCTCAACACATCGATCGTGAAGACGATCGCCGTGTCGGTAGGCGACCTGGTGCATAAGGGCCAGCTCCTGGCCCAGCTCGATCCCACCTTCACCCAGGCGGACAACACCGCCGCCCTGGACCAGGTGGACCGTTATTCCACCGAGATCGACCGGTTGAACGCCGAGAACAAGCAGATCCAGTACCATCCGCGGCAATTGTCGCCCGGCGCCATGGTGCAGGAGGGGATCTTCGCCCAGCGCGCCTCCGCCCGGGAGGCGGAACTGCGCTATTACCAGGGCCAGATAGACGCGCAGCGCGCCCTGCAGGCCCAGGCTGATGCGGACATACGCCAATACGCCAAGGAGACTGGCGTGGCGGTGGACGTGGAGAGGATGCGCGTCCAGTTGGAACACGATCAGGTCGGCAGCCGGATCGACACGGCGCAGGCGATCAGCGCCAGGCTCGAGGCCGAACGTCAGGTGCTGACCAGCGTGCAGCAGGCCGAGAATGCGCGTCAGACCGTGGCCGCGCTGAAGGGCCAGCTGGACAACTACAACCAGCAATGGTTCGCTGACGTGTCGCAGACCATCACCAGCGACGCCGTGCAGCTTGCCCAATATCGGGACCAGCTCGAGCATGCCGCGCTGAACAACAAGCTGATCGACCTGCGCGCGCCCGAGGACGGCACGGTGCTCTCGCTTGCCGCGGTTTCGGTAGGCTCCGTGCTCCAGGCCGGCCAGACTTTCTTCACCCTGGTGCCGCTCAACGCGCCGCTGGAGATCGACGCGCAGGCGACCGGTGACGAGGCAGGCTTCCTGACCGTGGGCCAGCCGGTGGACGTGAAATTCCAGACCTTTCCGTCCTCGCAGTTCGGCGATGGTCACGGCGCGGTGCGTCTCGTCAGCTCGGACAGTTTCCTGACCGGCACCCAGGCCGGCAACGCCGCAACCGGGGGCAGCGCGGGCACCACGTCGAACGCCGTGTTCACCGGGCAGTCGCCGGGTACCCCGTATTTCTATGACGTACGCGTCACGCTGGACCGCCTGGCGCTGAAGCACGTGGCGCGTGACACCCGCATCGTACCAGGCATGCCCGTCCAGGCCGACATCAAGGTAGGTGAGCGCACGATTTGGGAGTACCTGCTTGAGCACGTCTTGCCGACCTTCCAGGAAGGCATGCGGGAGCCGAGCTGAGGGCAAAGATTGCGACTCTGCGCCAGCAATGCGTGTTTTCTATACAAATCTGCAACAGATCGGTGGTAAACCCCGGCGTAGGTGCCTCCTACGCCGGGCTGCACCTTCCTTTTACGATGTCCGGTGGGTAGTCTTGGCGGCGTATCCAGGTAGGGCGTTTCCAAGGCGGGGCGCCTAACAGGCAGTGCAGGACCGACGACACGTATGCTGACGCTCATCGACCGCATCGTCTCGGCAGGGTCGCCCGCCGCAGCCCTCAAGCGTGCTATCCAGCTCGACGAAGCCGGCCAGCCGCGCCGTTCCTTCACCCTGTTCAGCCGCGCCGCCCGCGCCGGCCTGCCCGAAGCGCAGTTCTGGGTCGGCCGCGCGTATCTGAAAGGCGCCGGCGTTCCGGTCAGCCGCCGCGACGGTGCCGCCTGGCTGGAGCGGGCGTCCCAGGCCGGATGGGTCGAAGCGCAGACCCTGCTGGCGACGCTGTTCCTCTACGGTCTGGCCGGCAAGGGCAGCAAGGCGGCCCCCGGCAGCCCGCTGTTCATACGCGGCGTCACGCCCACCGCGGACGAGCCGGACTTCCCCGCAGCGCTCAAATGGGCGCGCCGCGGCGCCGAAGGCGGCTCGCCCGAAGCGCAGGCGCTGCTCGGCTACATCCTCACCTCCGGGCCGGACGATCTGCGCAACCTGGACGAGGCCGACCAGTGGTACGAGCGCTCGGCCGCGGCGAACTGCCCGCAAGGCCATCTCGGCCGCGGCCTGTCGCTGCTGCGCTCCGCCAACGATTATGACGGCCACGCCACCGCCGGCATCTCGCTGAAGAAAGCCGCCGACGCCGGCCTGCCGACGGCGCTCTATCTGCTCGGCGTGATGAACGAGCGCGGCGCCGGCTTGCCGGCCAGCCTCGAGACGGCCGCCACCTACTACAAGCAATCGGCCGAGAAGAACGTGCGCAGCGGCCAGGCCCGCTGGGGCCTGGCGTTGCTGGAAGGCCGCGGCATCCCCCGCAACCCGGTCGAGGGTGAATCCTGGCTGCGCCGGGCCGCCAACGCCGGGGACCGCGAGGCGGCCGCTCTGGTGGGCGACATCTACGCCCGCGGCGGCGACCTGCCGCCGAACTACGCCGAGGCCGCCATCTGGTACAACCGTGCCGCAGAGGCCGGCCACGCGGCCGCCGCCCGCGCGCTCGGCCTGCTGTTCCTCACCGGCGCCGGCGTGCATCGCGACCCCGAAGAAGCCGGCCGCTGGTTCCGCCGCGCCGCCGAAGGCGGGGACCGCCAGGCCCAGGCGGACCTCGCCAACCTGCTGCTCTCCGGCAGCGGATCGGACGAGGACGGTCAGCGCACACGAGAACTGTTCGAGCAGGCCGCCGGCTCCGGTGACCTGGTGGCCGCCTTCAACCTTGGCGTCTGCCTCGCCGAAGGCGTGGGCGTGGAGCGCGACGACCGCCGCGCCATACTCTGGCTGCGCCGCGCCGCGGACGGCGTGGTGAACGCGCAGTACTGGTACGGCCGCATGCTGGCGGAAGGCCGCGGCGTGGAAGCCGACCCCACGGAAGGCCGTATCTGGATCGCCCGCGCCGCCGCATCCGGCATGCTGGACGCGCAGGTGGCGCTGGCCGAGATGTCGCTGAACGGCAACGGCGGCGTGAAGGACCACGACGAGTCGCTGAAGCTGTTCCGCCAGGCGGGCGAGCAGGGCCATGTGGGCGCGATGTTCGCCGTCGGCGCCATGCTGGGCGGCGGGCATGACGTTCCGGAAGACCGGGCGGAGAGCCGCCGCTGGTACAAGCTGGCCGCGGAGAAGGGCCATGCGCACGCGCAGATGATGCTCGGCCGGTTCCTGGCGCGCGGGCTGGGCGGCGACACCGACACGCGCGAGGCGCGCGTTTGGCTGGAGCGGGCGCGGGCTAGCGGGGTGGAAGAGGCCAGTTATGATCTGGAGCGCTTGAACCCTGAGCTTCGGGCGGCGGTGCCGTAAG
>CAXTVW010000274.1:0-3562 GCA_964247675.1 uncultured Acetobacteraceae bacterium | reverse complement strand
GCTACGTGGTGCGCATCGTGGACGGCACGGTGGAGCTGAAGCGCGAGCAGGAGCCCGGCGACCACGTGGTGACGTCTGAGTCGATGAAGGGTCAGCCGATCAAGCAGGTGGGTAAGCCGGCGCGAGGCGTGCCGCAGACCGGTGCGGACGAGCCGAGCCGCACGGCGACTGAGGTGCTGTACGAGCACCACGAGCTGATGCGCCGGATGTTCGAGAAGATGCTGGGCACGTTCGGAGAAAGTGCCGACCGGCACGCGCTGATGCGCGCGCTGGCCGCCGAGCTGGACATACACGAGGTGATCGAGGACGCGATCTTCTATCCGGCCGTGCGTGGCGTGAGCGAGGACACGGAGATCGCCTACGCCGAACATGGCGTGCTGGCGGACCTGCTTGCCGCCACAGTGAAGTTGCCGCTGGGCACCGCGCAGTTCCGCGAACACCTGGAGGCGCTGCAGGCGGCGTTCCTGCACCATGCCGGATCAGAGGAGCGGTCGATGTTCCTGGAGGCGGAGCGGTTGAGCGATGCGCGGCTGCACGAACTGGGCGCCGAGTTGGACGAGATGCTGGAGACCGAGCGCACGTCGCGCTTTAAGACGGCATTCCGTTCGATGAAGCTTAGCCTGCTGGAAAACGCCTGACCGCCCTGTCATGGCAGGGCGCGACAGCCTTCGGGACGTCTGGGGCGACAGGACGCCGTATGAGGGCGAGGATGCCTGGCCGGCCCGCCAGGACGAGCGGGTAACCGAGACGCCGGACAGGTGGGTGCAGTCTGCCTGCGTATTGTGTTCCAACGGCTGCGCGCTGGACATCGGCGTGAAAGACGATGGCCCGGAAGAGAGAGGCGCGAAAGGCGCGCGCATGGTGGGCGTGCGCGGCCGGACGGTGGACCGCATCAACCGCGGGCGGCTGGGGCCGAAAGGCCTGTACGGGTGGGCGGCCAACGCCAGCGCTGACCGGCTGACCCGGCCGCTGATACGGCACGGCGACTGGTTCCGCGAGGCGAGCTGGGACGAGGCGATGGACCTCATCGTCCGCCGCTCCCGCGAGACGCTGGCGCAATGCGGGCCGAGCGGGATCGGCTTCTACAGCAGCGGCCAGCTCATGCTGGAGGAGTATTACACCCTCGCGGTGATCGGCAAGGCGGGGCTGGGCACCCCGCACATGGACGGCAACATCCGGCTGTGCACGGCGACCGCGGGTGCCGCGCTGAAGGAGAGCTTCGGGGCGGACGGCCAGCCAGGCAGCGTGGCCGATCTGGACACCACGCATTGCATCCTGCTGGCCGGCCACAACGCGGCGGTGACCGACACCGTGATGTGGATGCGCATCCTGGACCGCAGGCGCGGCGCCGACCCGCCGAAGCTGGTGGTGATCGATCCGCGCCGTACGCCCACCGCAGCGGAAGCCGACGTCTGGCTGGCGCCGCGACTGGGCACCAACCTTGCCCTGCTGAACGGCCTGCTGCGCTTGGTCATCGCCAACGGCCATGTCGACCGGGCCTTCGTGGAGCGGCATACGCTTGGCTTTGCCGAGCTGGAGGCAACGGTCGCCGCGTACCCGCCGGAGCGGGTAGAGACGATCACCGGCGTGAAGGCGGATTCGCTGCTGCGTGCCGCGTCGCTGATCGGCGCGGCGCCCAGCCTGGTCTCGACCTGCCTGCAGGGAATCTACCAGAGCAATCAGGCGACGGCGTCCGCCTGCGCGGTGAACAACCTGCACCTGGTGCGCGGCATGATCGGGCGGCCGGGCTGCGGCGTGCTTCAGATGAACGGCCAGCCGACGGCGCAGAACACACGCGAGTGCGGCGTGTACGAGGATCTGAGCGGGTCGCGCAACCGGGAAAACCCGGCGCATGTGGCCGAGCTGGCCAGGCTGTGGAACGTGGACGTCGCCAAGATCCCGCATTGGGCTCCGGGCACGCCTGCGCTGGAGATATTCCAGTACGCCGAGGCCGGAACGCTGAAGATGCTGTGGATACAAGGCACGAACCCGGCGGTGTCGATGCCTGATCTGCCGCGCGTGCGCCAGATCCTGTCGCGGCCGGACGTCTTCGTGGTGGTGCAGGACGGCTTCATGACGGAGACGGGCTGGCTGGCTGACGTGGTTCTGCCGGCGGCGATCTGGGGCGAACGGACGGGCACGTTCACCAATTTCGACCGCACGGTGCACATCAGCTTTAGGGCCGTGGAGCCGCCCGGGGAGGCGCGTCCGGATCTGGAGATCTTCCTGGACTACGCACGGCGGATGGATTTCCGCGACAAGGATGGCGCACCGCTGGTCAAATGGTCCTCGCCAGAGCAGGCGTTCGATGCGTGGAAAGCATGCTCGCGCGGCCGGCCGTGCGACTACTCCGGGCTGAGCTACGCCAAGCTCATGGTGGGATCCGGCGTGCAATGGCCCTGCAACGACGCCCATCCTGACGGTGCGGTGCGGCTCTACACCGACCACGTGTTCCACACCAACCCTGACGAATGCACCAACTTTGGGCATGACCTGCTGACCGGGGCGCTGATCACGCGGCAGGCTTACGAGGCGCTGGAGCCGGCCGGACGCGCGTTCATCAAGCCGGCGCATTACCGGCCGCCGGAGGAGATGCCGGACGCGGCGTATCCCTTCCTGCTGACGACCGGGCGGGTGCTTACGCAGTTCCACACGCGCACGAAAACAGGCCGGGTGCCCGAACTCGCACGTGCGGCGCCGGCGGCATTCGCCGAGATGGCGCAAGAGGATGCGCGGCGGCTTGGCGTGGTGGACGGGCAGATAGTGTCGGTGACCTCTCGGCGCGGCAGCGTGGACGTGGCAGTCAAGGTTGGCGATGTGCTTTCCGGACAGGTGTTCGTGCCGTTTCACTACGGTGACTGGGACCATCCGGGGCAGGCGCGGGCGGCCAACGAATTGACGGTGTTTGCCTGGGACGCGGTGAGCAAGCAGCCGCAGTTCAAATACGCCGCGGTTCGTGTGGAACCGGCGGCGGGCTTGGTGGTGACGCCGGAGAGCTCGCCGCGCAGCCGCACGATTGAGGCTTTGGCGGGTGCGGCGGCGTGGGCGAAGCAGACGAACGACGGTGCGCCGAAGCGCGCGCATGCGGGTGATTACCTGGCTCGGTTAGCGGCGGGAGAGGCGCTGCTGGCGCGCAGCCTGGCGCAGGCGGCGGCCAGCTTTCCGGCGATGCCTGACGTGGTTGAGGCTTGCCGGCTATTCGCCAGCTGGGCCCACGCGGCTGCGGCGCGGATGACGGCCGCACAGGCGCGGTTCGGCGGGCTTCGGGCGGTAAGCGGGCGGCTGGCCGATTCGTCAGGCAAGGCCACGGCGCCGACTGGGTTCGAGTTAGTGAGGATGTTGCACAACATTGATCTGCTTGTCTGCGATGTGCAGATTTCGGTCAGCATTTTGCAGCCCGCTGCTCTGGCGCTGCGCGACTCCCAGCTGTCGGCAGATTTGCAAGTGTTGCAGGGACAGCATGAGCGTGAGATTGGCTGGCTGCGGACGCGATTGTTGGCGGCCGCTGCACAGGCTTTGACAGTGCCTCAGTGAAGAAGGCCCACATGGCAGGCTGGTCAGG
>CAXTVW010000273.1:0-3577 GCA_964247675.1 uncultured Acetobacteraceae bacterium | reverse complement strand
GTGCCAACCCCTTCAATGACAACGCTAACCTCAGCGCCAGGCCGCAAAGGCAGCACTCCAAGCGAAGTCCCGCAGGCGATAAGGTCGCCCGGCAGCAGCGTCATCTCGCGCGACAGCAGGCTGACGATCCTGGCCGGCGGCAGGATCATGTCCGACACCGGATAGTTCTGCCGTTCGCGGCCGCCCAGGAGCGTGCGCACGGTCAGCGCCTGCGGATCGAGCCCCGTCACGATGGCCGGCCCTATTGGGCCGAACGTGTCGCAGCTCTTCGCCCGCGCCCATTGCGCGAAGGACGCGTCCTCCCCGAGCAGGTCCAGGGCGGTGACGTCGTTTACGCAGGTGTAGCCGAAGATCGACGCGGCGGCCTCTGCCTCGTCCGCCCGGCTGCAGCGCCGGCCGATGACGATGCCGAGTTCCCCCTCATAGACCGTGCGGCCCGCGTAGCCGGCCGGCGGGCGGATGATGCCGCCGGGCGCCAGGATGGCGCTTGCCGCCTTGAGGAAATACAGCGGCGTCTGCGGGGTCGCCTGTCCCAGCTTGGTTGCCAGCGCGTGGAAGTTGTTCCAAAGGCCGATGAACTTGCCAGGCACGACGGGCGCCAGCAGGTCCAGGCCGGCGAGCTCCAGCACCGCGCCCGCCGGTTCGGACACGCCGAACATGTCGCCCTGGTGCGGCTGGACCTGGCCGCCGGCCAAGGTCCCGAAACCGCCCTCGAAACGCACCCATGCGGTCATGTTGACGCCCTTGTTCCGTCGCGCGGCAAAATCAAGCGAAGCTAGCCGGCCCGCATGTAGCCAGGCGGTTCCAGGGTTGTTAACCAGCGCAGGCACCGGAGCCAACCGGTGCGACTGCAAAAATCAGGGAGAAAACATCATGTCTTCGCAATCGCGCCTTCTCGCGCGCCTCGCCTGCGCGGCCGGACTCGTCATCACCGCCGCAGCGCCGGCCATGGCCGCCGCACCGCCGCAATACAGACTGGCCGCCAAGATCGCGATCCCCGGCAACCCGCTCGCTGTCTTCGACATCAGCTCGACCGACCCCACGCTCGGCCTCTACTTCCTCCCCGACCGCTCCAACAACGCGGTGGACGTCGTCAACATCAACGACCGCCGCGTCATCGGCCAGGTCGGCGGCTTCGTCGGCGCGGCCGGCGGCGACAACAACATCGCCGGCCCGAACGGCACGCAGCCGACCGGGGACGGCTATCTCTGGGCCGGCGACGGCAACAGCACGGTCAAGATCATCGACGAACGCTCGCTGCTCGTTGTGCAGACCATCTCCACCGGCGGCACGGCGCGCGCCGACTCCATCGGCTACGATCCAAAGGACCACATCGTCGCCGTCGTCAACGACGCCGACACGCCGCCTTTCGTCAGCCTGATCTACACGCGGGACGGCTACCGCACGATCCTCAAGAAGATCAGCTTCCCCAACGCCACCAACGGCCTCGAGCAGCCCGTCTTCGATGCCGCCCGCGGCGTGTTCTACCTCAGCGTTCCGCAATTAGGCCCGAACCAGAAGAACGGTGAGGTAGCAATCATCGACCCGATCCTGCGCCGCGTCATCGGCCACCTGCCCGTCAGCGATTGCCAGCCCAACGGCGCGGCCCTCGGCCCCAGGCAGCAGCTCCTACTCGGCTGCAGCGTCGCCAACACCGCGGCCGCCGCCCCGCTGCCCACCCAGGTGATCAACAGGCTGAGCGGACGCGTCCTGGCCACGATCAGCGTGGGCGGCTCGGACGAAGTCTCCTACGACCCGACCAACCAGACCTATCAGCTGGCAGCGCGCAACAACGCCACCGGCCCGGTCCTCGGCATCGTCGACGCAGCGACGCTCAGCCTGGTCAGCGCCATCCCTACCGCCACGAACTCGCACTCCGTGGCGGTGGACCCGATCAACAACGAGGTGTTCTTCCCGTTGACGGCGGGGGCCAGCAATACGGTGTGTCCGAAGGGGTGCATCGGGGTTTACGCGCCGTAGATAGAAAGAAAGCAGTCCTTTTTTGAAAAAAAGGACCAAAAAACTTTTTCTACCCCGCATTTGCGGCGTCCGTGCGCTTCTGACGAACACGCACGTTGCAAATGCGCGGGAGGAAAACTTTTTTGCTTCTTTTTTTCAAAAAAGAAGGCCTTTCTTGCTTCGCATCGGCCGCAAAACGAAGAACGCCAGCCCCGCCGTCACCAGATCCAGGCAGATCGCGATGACGAACACCGGCACCCAGCTCGCGGCCGACTCGTGGACCAGTGCGGCCATCGGCCCGCCCAGCAGCGAGCCCACACCCTGCGCCATGTACAGGAAACCGTAATTCGTGGTCGCATGACGCGGGCCGAAGATGTCGGTCAGCAGAGAGGGGAACAGCGAGAATATCTCGCCCCACGCGAAGAACACCAGGCCCGACAGCAGGGCGAATGCGTAAGGATTGTGCCGCTCATACAGCAGCAGGCAAAGTGCCGCCGCCTCCAGCGTAAAGGCGACCGACATGGTCTGCTCGCGGCCGATCCGGTCGGACAGCCAGCCGAACGCCGGCCGCGTCAGACCGTTGGTGATGCGGTCCAGGGTCAGCGCGAACGGCAGCGCCGCCACGCCGAACACCACCGCGTCGGCCACCCCGAACGCGCGCGCGAACGCCGCGAAATTGGCTGTCACCATCAGGCCGCCGGTGGACATCAGCGTCATCATCAGGAACATCAGCCAGAACACCGGTGTGCGCAGCATGTCCTGTGGCGCGGTGCCCGTGGCGGCGCCGGCGAGCACCCTATCCGGACCTTCGCCGGGTTGCGGCGCGCGCAGCCCAAGCGCCGCCAGGGCACCGACGCAGCCGAGCACCGCGCCGAACCACGCCAGCGCAGGCCGGAACCCGTCCGCCGCAATCATGTGCGAGACCGGAAACGTGGTGACCATCGCCCCCATGCCGTAGCCCGCAGCGACGAGCCCGGCCGCCAGGCCGCGCCGGTCCGGGAACCAGCGCACCATCAGCCCGACCACGCCGACATAGACGATGCCGGTGCCCAGCCCGCACAGCAGCCCGTAGGACGCATACAGGCCGAACAGGCTCTGTGCCCGTGACGCCGCGACCCAGCCGAGGCCGGACAAAGCGGCGCCGAGCGCGATCATCAGCTTCGGGCTGAACCGCTCGATCAGGTAGCCCTGCACGGGCGAGAAGAAGGTCTGCAGGACGACGAGCACGGTGAAGGTGACCTGCACCGCTGCGAGCGAGGCGTGCGTCGCCGTCTGGAACGGTTTGACGAACAGCGTCCAGACGTATTGCGGGCTGGAGATCGTCGCCATCACCAGGATGCCGAGTGCGAGCTGCGGCCAGCGTCGGGTCTGCAGGCTTTGCACGCTTTGCTCCTTGTTGGGGATGCGCAGCGTTGAGCAAGGGGTGTGCCAGAAGGAGCAAGCAAGGCCTTCTTTTTTGAAAAAAAGAAGCAAAAAACTTTTGCTTCCTCGCCTGCATACCGGTGATGTCTGGTTCTGCCACAGCGCGTTATGGCAGTGCTGGCGCGCCTGGTTGTGCCAGCGAGGGGAGCAAAAGTTTTTTGGTCCTTTTTTTCAAAAAAGGACTGCTTCCTTGCCT
>CAXTVW010000272.1:0-3635 GCA_964247675.1 uncultured Acetobacteraceae bacterium | reverse complement strand
GAACGTCGATCTTGCGGCGTAGCCGTCCGACATGCACGTCCACGAGGTTTGTCTGCGGAACGAACCGGTAATGCCACACGTCTTCCAGGAGCATGGTCCGGGTTACCACCTGCCCCGGCCGGCGCATGAGGTATTCCAGCAGGCGAAACTCGCGCGGAAGAATGTCGAGAGGTTTTCCGTTCCGCCGCGCCACGCGGTCGATCAGGTCGAGTTCGAAGCCGCCGGAACGCAGCACCGTCTCCCTGGTCTCGACCGGGCGGCGCAACAGGGCATCGACGCGGGCGGCGAGTTCCTCGAAGGCGAACGGTTTGGTCAGGTAGTCGTCCCCGCCCGCCTTCAACCCGCGCACGCGTTCGTTCACGGCGGCGAGCGCGCTGAGCACGAGGACGGGTATGGCCACGCCGCGCTCCCTCAGCTGCTCGACAATTGCAAGGCCGTCCATGTCGGGCAGCATGCGGTCCATGATCACCAGGCCGAACTGCCGCACGCTGGCCTCGGCCAGCGCGTGCGCGCCGTCCTGCACCCAATCCACGTCGTAGCCCCGCGCGCGCAGATCGTCGGCGATCTCCGTCCCTATCGGGACGTCGTCCTCGACCAGGAGCAGTCGGGATGACGGGTGGCCCTGCCCGGCACGGACTGCTTCGCTCTCGTTGACCATGCCGTCCGCTCCCAAGCGCTGGTCTGACGGGTGCTACCGGCGCGTTCCCCACAGTCGGGCAAACCTCACCCTGGTTCCATTAAACAAGGATTTAGGCCAGCGCGTGCCAGGAGTGCATCTAAGGAAGCAAGGCCTTCTTTTTTGAAAAAAAGAAGCAAAAAACTTTTGCTTCCCCGCATGTGCACTGCGCGAGTTTGTCCGGACGTATCCAACTGCTGCAAATGCGTGGGGAATAAAAGTTTTTTGCTTCTTTTTTTCAAAAAAGAAGGCCTTGCTTTTCTTCCGTCTACTGAAACGGAAAATACCGAAAGCTGAAGAAGAACGCGTTACTGTCCGCCTTGGGTGTAGGTCCCACGCCCTGAAAGATGAAGCGCCTGGAATAGGCGTATTGCGTGCCGATCTGCAGCGTCCCGTAATCGCCATGCAGCAGGCGATACCAGGCGCCGACCGTTCCCTGCACCACGCCTGACGTGTTGCCGACGCACTCGCTGCTGGGCGCATCCTCGATGCTGCAGCCTGCGTTGTCATAAAGCGGGTTGCCGTAGCCGTAGGCCGAAACCTTGCCCTTTGTCGTGGAGTCCGAGTAGCGCGCGGAGACCTGGTCGGTGCCCAGATACGCGTAGAGATCCATCTGCGGCACGGGATGCCCGATAAGGCCGATCAGCGCCTCGTAGCCAGGCAGCGGGTTCGGCTTGCCGTTCGCGGTTATCGTCGAATCGGGAAGCTGCACGGGGTCGTATCGGCTGATGGCACGGCCGGCCAAGCCGCTCACCTGAAAATCCAGCAGCTTAGGGATGACGTGGATCAGGACAGCCGCGCCACCGCCGCCGCCGATCTCGGTGTTGTTCTGACCGGTGCCGAGCTGGCTGACGCGGTCGTTGAACACGCGGCCGATGCCGAACGCCTCGAGATGGGCGATGTTATAGTCGGCGGTCGCTTTCACGATGACATCGGGCGCGAAGTTGTTGGAATAGACCGGGGTCCCCGTAACAGCCGAAGCCGCGGCGCCGGCGGCCACCGCGGGCACGCTGGAGACGCTGGTGTTGCCGTCCACGCCGGTGCCGGGGTTGGTGGTGTTGATGGTGCTGCCAGCGATAACCGGCGTGGTGCCGCCGTAGGTGGTCTCCGGGTTCTCCACCGAAAAAGCGACATGGTACTGGTCGTGCAGAAAGCTTTCCGTGAAGCGCAACTGGGCCTGGCGGGCGTAGGTGAAGCCGGGCACGTAGTTGGGATCGATGGTCTGCGGCGGGTTGGCGTTAAGCGGATCCATGCCGACGCGGTTCATCGTTAACAGCGACCAGGCCTGTCCGGCCAGCACCTCGAAGCCCCAGTCGGTGCGATCATAGGCCACCCAGGCCTCACGAAGGCGCGGCGTCCAGCTGTTGCTTTCGTTGGAGTTCGCCGTGGGCGCCGCACCCTGGAAATCGATGGAAACGTAAGAGCGCAGCTTGGTGTTCTCGTCGGGGTTTGCCGTCGCCACCGCGGTCAGGCGGGTAAGGCGTGCGCTGAACGTCAGTTCCCCCTCGTGGTGCAGCGGAGAGTTCGCCAGCGGGATGCCGCTGGTGTAGTTCGACTGGATGTCTTCCACGCTGTTGCGCGAGCGGAAGACACCGTCGGCGCTGAGAAAGCCGCCGAGCTGCACGTTGACCGCGCCGATCTGGAAGCTGCCCTGCGGCAGTTTCGGCGGCGGCTGGACGTGCACAAGCGTAAGGGCGCCGGACGGCGCGCCGGGGGCGGCGGGCAGCAGGGCGTAGCCGGCCGGGATCTGCGGCATTATGGGAGCGGGCTGCAGTGCAAGCGGCGTTTGCACCCGCGCAGTGTTGGCGGGCGGCCGATGACCTTGTTCAGCTTCCTGTTGCTTCAGCTTGCGCAACTCAGCCCTCAAGGACCTGAGCTGCTGCTCGACGGATTGCATCTGCGCATCGGAAACCTGCGCGTCTGCCCGCTGTGCTTGCACGGCCAGGATCGCCAGCGCACCGCCGGCGAGCAAGGTCGTCCGGCGGAGGCGGGGAGGCTCGCCCGGACAGGCGATCCTGGACAAGCGGGTTCCAAAACGAACGGCCGATCGTGCCAAGGTTGCAGGCATCTACTGTCTTTCATGTCACGGCCGAACACGGCAGCTGCACAGGACGGCCGCTATATACAGCCGAAACGATACAGCCATGACAATCCACACCAGTCAACTATGGATTAGCGGCAGCGCTGCCTTTCGTGGATTTCGTGCAACATGATGATGCCGGAGAACAGGCCGTTCATTCATGAACTCGCAACAAAATTGCTGCGGCACGGGCTCGGACGGGAAACCCTGAACAGCAACTGGCTTGCGGTCAGTCGGGACCAGCGTCTGGCGCCAGTTTACGCGGCCAGACGCTAGCTTCCCGGAGCGATCTTAGGCGCAACGAACAGTTCGGGCGTCAGTACCGGCGCCGAATCGATGTCGGACAGGCTAAGCGCGAACGTGCGATGATACGGGTCTGTCACCGCGACCCCGAGCAGACGCAGCGGATGGTCCGCCATCTGCAACGTCAGGCTGCCCTGCCCGCCTGCCCCGGTCTTGCTCAGCGTCACCGCAAGCGAATCGCCCTGGTGGGAAAGCCGGTCAACTGTCACGTCACCGTCGAGATGGATTTGCGGCGCAAGCAGGATACCAAGCGGCGTGCGCGACAGAGGCTGGGTCGTCAGCGCTCCGCTGCTACGGTCGAGGATACGCACCCGGCCGTCGCTGACCACCATCACCCGCGCACCCGGCCCCTGGTACTCCAGCCGGAGGTGCCCGGGCCGGTCCAGCCACACCAGGCCGGCCGATGCGCCGTAATCGCCGCTTTGGACGAAATGCGCCTCGAAACGCTGCGTTGCGTTAAGGTAGGCCGCCACGCGCGTGAGGTCGGCCTGGTCGTTTGTGGACAGCACCGGCGCTGTTTTCATCATGCAACCCGATGTTGCCCAGGCCAGTGCGAGCCAGGTCAGTCCAGGCAAG
>CAXTVW010000271.1:0-3656 GCA_964247675.1 uncultured Acetobacteraceae bacterium | reverse complement strand
GCGGGGTAGTAAAAGTTTTTTGCTTCTTTTTTTCAAAAAAGAAGGCCTTGCTTGCCTCCCCAACGGCACAGCTTCCAAACAGCACCAATAGCGGGTATGCAGCAACGAGTAGCGGTTCCTGACCAACGGAACGCCCCATCAAAAGTGCCTGGACGCGTGATCAGAACAAAACGGACGAACGACGGACAGGGTTCATGCGCCGCGGCCACGTAGACAGGGTAACCCGCACTGGCGTGTTTGGATGGGCGCTCGATGACCAGGATACCGCGCTAAAGCTGCGGCTCCGCATTACCGTGAACGGAGACGAGGCAGGCGGGTGCGTAGCCGACCTCGCCCGCCGGGACCTGGGAAAGGTCTCGAAGGACACCGAAGGCAAGCACGGCTTCTCGTTCACCTTCGCCGAACCGCTCTCCATCCTTGAAGCGACTCACGTATCGGTCCGCTATGCCGACACCGGCACGGTGTTGCCGAACGGCGAGCAGGTGATCCGGCACGAGATCACCCGCAAGCCGCCTGAAAACCTGCCTCTGCCAGCTCCCATCCTGGTGGGCGCGCCAAGCCGGTCCGGCACCACCTACCTGATGAGTTGCCTGGCGAACTCGCCGGAAATCGTTGCGGCAGAGGTGATGCCCTACGAATTGCGTCTGCTGGATTATTACGCGTCCGCGCACGCGGTGCTGACGGCTCCGGCCGACTACACCCGCTCGCTCAACCCGAACCGGGTCGGCGCCGACCCGTTTCACATCGGCTCCAACCCGTTCACCACCGCCAAATACGCCGCGGCCTTCAAGGACGAGGCGCCGATGCGCGAGTGGATGGAGCAACTGGCGCCGGAGCAGCTTGGCCAGACCATGGCCGAAATCGTCCGGGAATTCTATCGGAGGCTGGCCAAGGACCAGGGCAAGCTCGGCGATACCGGACAGGACACCGGGGCGGCCGGAAGCAGCAAAGCCGGCCTGATGTATTTCGCCGAAAAGAATATCAACCTGCACAGGCAGACCCGCCGGTTCACCCGTGCGATGTTCCCGCATCTTCGCGAAATCGCCATCATCAGAGACCCGCGCGACATCTTGTGCTCGCACAAGGCCTACTATGCCAATCGCGGCGAGAAATCGATCGCCGAACTTACCGGATCCTGCCGGTTCCTGCTGCAGATGCATGACCAGTCAGTCCACGACCAGCATTTCCTGCGTTATGAAGACATGTTGCAGGAGGAGACCAAAACGTTCGCCGCCCTCAGCGCATTCCTTGGCACGACCGTGCAGGCCGCGCGGCGCGAGGAGGACCCGGCTTTCCAGCGCCACGCGACGAGCAGCACGCCGGCGGCCTCCATCGGGCGGTGGCGGACTGAACTGCCCGCAGACGTGTGCAGCGAGGTCAATCTGGCTTGGGGCGCGTTCCTGGAGCGGTTTGGCTACGAGCTGAGCTAGGTCTTTCGTTCGGCGCCCAGGACAGCGGGTTTGCCGCGGCCACGAATAGCGCGACGCCGCTGACCCCAGCTTGACGCAACACCATGCTTGCTGCTGTCTTGCCCGCAGGATCGCAGACCGCGTATCCGGCTGCGGTCTGGAAGCCAGTCCCGACACGGCAGCGCGTCCGAACCATCCAGACCTTCGGAGACGTCACGTCATGCGCTTCTTCGCTTGCGCCGCGGTGGCTGCGGGTCTCGGTCTCTCAACAGTCCAGCCAGCCAAGGCCGCGCAGTTCTGGTTCGGCGGAGAGGACCCGGTCACCCGTGGCGAACGGCCGCATCCGCCCGACTGGATGCAGATGTTCCAGCCGGATCCGCCCTGGCAACAGGGCCGCAGCCACCTGACCGCCTTCAAGGTCGCCGCCCAGTTCGTGTTGCGCGGAACCGACCAGCAGATCCACACGGTGGTCGATGACCTGCATCGCCATCATATCGCGTTCGCGGTCGAAATGGGCTCCGTGACCCACAAGCCGGGCGAATGCGGCGGCGGCGAGGGCTTCGCCCCGCCGGACCTCATCGACCGGGTCGCCGGCCGGCTGCAGAGGCTCGGCCTGACCGTCGAATACTGGGGCATGGACGAGCCCCTCTGGTTTGGGCACGAACGCACCTGGGGCCCGCATGACTGCGCCTACCCGGTGGAGACTGTGGCCGAACGTGTCGCCGGCAGCATCGCCACCATGCGGCGTTACTTTCCCAACGTGGTGATAGGCGACGGCGAAGTCCTGACAGCCAACCACATGCCGGCACGCCAGCTCCTGGCGGATTACGTGGCGTTCGCCCAGGACATCCAACGTCTCACCGGCCACCCGTTCGCCTTCATGCACTGGGACGTGTCCTGGCGCGGTGGCGGCGGGCCGCTCATCGCGCCATTCTCGCGCCAGATGCACGCCATGGGCCTGCGCGTAGGAGTCATCATCGGCGGTGACCTGCCCGACCAGGATGACCTGTCCTGGGTCAGTGACGGCTTGCAGCACGTGCGTGACCTGGCCGGTGACCCGGCGGCCGAACCCGACGATTTCGTCGTCCAGTCCTGGCAGCTTCGGCCTACACAGATGCTTCCGGAGACTACCCCCGGGACCGCGACCTTCGAGCTGGTGCAGGCTGAGAAGATCGCTCGCTGAGCGAACGGTGTTGAGAAAGGAAGAAAGGCCTTCTTTTTTGAAAGAAGAAGCAAAAAACTTTCACTACCCCGCTGCCGGGCCGCTTCGGTTCACCTACTTGCTTCCTTCCTCTCCGAACACCTGCGTCAAGCTGATTTCCCCCGAGCCAGGCCGAAGCGGCTTGGGCTGGCTCGCCGCCGGCGCCCAGCCGGTCAGCATGGCCAGCCGCAGCCGTGCCGCCATACGGCCCCCACGCATAGGCAGGCCGGCCAGCGAGGCCGGCAACAGATCGCGCGGCGGTATGCGCCGGTCGCGCAGGGCGACCGCGTTCGTCTCGCCTGCAGCGCGCAGGTCGGCCGGCAGGTCCAGCGGATCGGCGTATAGCAGCTCGATCTCGTCCGCATCGGCCACCGGAAGGGCGAAGCCCGCACGCTGCAGCAGGCCGGCGCAGTCCTTCAGGTCCGGAAACGGCGACAGGCGGGGCGACGCGCCGCCGGTCAGCAGCGCTTCGGCTTCGGTCAGCGAGGCCCGCCAGGCATCCAGCGTCCCCAGCGCCGGCAGGCTGGCGAGCAGCAGCCCATCGGGGCGTAGCGCCAGGCGAAGCTGGATGAGGGCGCCGGGCAGGTCGTTCACCCAGTGCAGCGAGAGGTTGGCCACCACCAGGTCGAAGCTGCCGAGCGCAAACGGCAATGCTTCCTCGTCACCGGCGACAGCCAGCCCGCCGTTACGCGCCGCCATGCGGGCGGAGAGATCCAGGCTGACGCAGCCGATGCCCCGCGCGCGCAGCAGCGGTGCGACCACGCCGCGGCCTCCGACATCGAGCGCCTGGGTGAAACGGTGCGTGGTGTCGTCCAGCCGGTCCAGCAGCCGGTCCGCCACGTTCGCCAGGATCGGCGTCACCCGATCCACCTGGGGCGCCGCGCGGTCACGATGCAGCCTTACGGCGCGCCGGTCGAATACCTCGATCATGCCATTTAGCCCGGGTTGGGGGTGATACAGAGCCGGACTAACGAGTGACCGTTGGGCAAGTAAGCAAGGCCTTCTTTTTTGAAAAAAAGAAGCAAAAAACTTTTACTACTCCGCAT
>CAXTVW010000270.1:0-3692 GCA_964247675.1 uncultured Acetobacteraceae bacterium | reverse complement strand
ATGCCCGCCCTGACCGGCCTGACGATCATCGAGCTCGCCGGCATAGGCCCAGCCCCATTCGCCGGCATGATGCTGGCGGACCACGGTGCCACAGTGATCCGCGTGGACCGTCCGGGCGCGCCCGGCATGGTGCCTGCGGAGCGCGACGTGCTTCTGCGCGGCCGCCAGACCATCGCTATCGACCTGAAGAAGCCCGAGGGCGTTCAGCTCGTGCGGGACCTGGCGCGCAAGGCGGACGGGCTGATCGAGGGATTCCGGCCTGGCGTGATGGAGCGGCTGGGCCTGGGGCCCGAAGTGCTGCTGGCAGACAACAAGCGACTGGTGTTCGGACGGATGACGGGTTGGGGACAGGACGGGCCGTGGGCGCAGGCGGCGGGGCATGACATCGATTACATCGCGCTGGCCGGGGCGCTGCATGCGTTCGGGCGGGCGGGCGGGCAGCCCGTGCCACCGGTGAACATGGTGGGTGATTTCGGCGGCGGCGGCATGTTGCTGGCGTTCGGCATGCTGGCAGGGCTGCTGTCGGCCGCCCGCACCGGCGAGGGCCAGGTGATCGACTGTGCGATGGTGGATGGTGCCGCGCTGCTGATGAGCATGGTGTGGAGTTTTTCTGGCGCGGGTTTCTGGCGGGACAAGCGGGGCGTCAATCTTCTCGATACCGGCGCGCATTTCTATGACACGTATGAGACGGCGGACGGCAAGCATCTGGCGGTGGGCGCGATCGAGCCGCAATTCTATGCAGAATTGCGCAGGGTTGCGGGCATGGCGGATGCGGCGTTCGATGCGCAGATGGATCCGTCCGGCTGGCGCGGGCTGAAGGAGCGTTGCGCTGCGATCTTCCTCACCCGCACGCGCGAGGAATGGTGCGCGCTGTTCGAAGGCACGGATGCGTGCGTGGCGCCGGTGCTCTCGCTGGCCGAGGCGCCGGGGCATCCGCACAATGCGGCGCGCGGCACGTTCGTGGAAGCCGGCGGTGTGATGCAGCCGGCGCCGGCGCCGCGCATGGCGGGCACGCCGGCGCACGCGCCGGCGATGGCCAGCCCTGCGCCTGAGACCGATGCGGTGCTGGCGCAGGCGGGATACGATGCTGACAAGATCAAGGCTTTGCGCGACGCGCGTGTCGTCGCCTGACGGGAGAGACTGACATGCTTGCCGATCCGATCGTTATTGTTGGTGCACGCCGCACGCCGATGGGTGCGTTCCAGGGGGCGCTGAGCGGGGTTGCTTCGCCGAAGCTGGGCGGGCTGGCGATCGCCGCGGCACTTGCGGATTCTGGCGTGGCGGCCAGCGAGGTCTCCGAAGTGGTGATGGGTTGCGTGTTGCCGGCGGGCCTCGGCCAGGCACCGGCGCGGCAGGCTTCGTTTGCCGGCGGATTGAGCGAGGCGGTGCCCGCCACCACCGTGAACAAGATGTGCGGCTCCGGCATGAAGGCGGTGATGCTGGCGCACGACCAGATCGCCTCCGGCGGGGCCGCCATCATGGTGGCCGGCGGCATGGAGAGTATGAGCCGCGCGCCGTATCTGCTGGACCGCGCGCGCGAGGGCTACCGGCTGGGCCACGGCCGCGTGCTGGACCACATGTTCCTCGACGGGCTGGAGGACGCCTACGAGACCGGCCGCCTGATGGGCAGTTTCGCCGAGGACACCGCGGAGAAACTGCAATTTACCCGCGTTGCACAGGATGATTTCGCATTGCGTTCACTGGAGCGTGCGCGCGCCGCCACCGCGGACGGCCGCTTCCGCGGGGAGATCGTGGCCGTTCCGGGCAAGACGGAGGTGAGCGACGACGAAACGCCGGCGAAGGCGCGGCCGGAGAAGATACCGACGCTGAAACCGGCGTTCCGGCCGGACGGCACGGTGACGGCGGCAAATTCCAGCTCGATCTCGGATGGCGCCGCGGCGCTGGTGCTGATGCGCCGCTCGGATGCGGAAGCGCGCGGTTTGAAGCCGCTCGCCACGATATTGGGCCACGCGAGCCACGCGCAGGCGCCCGCCTGGTTCACCACCGCGCCGATCGGTGCGATGGAAAAACTGCTGGAAAAGACGGGTTGGAAGAAGAACGATGTCGATCTCTACGAGATCAACGAGGCGTTCGCGGTGGTGACGATGGCGGCGATGCGCGAGATGGATCTCGGTGCGGACCGGGTGAACGTGAACGGCGGCGCCTGCGCGCTGGGCCACCCGATCGGCGCGTCCGGCGCGCGTATCCTGGTGACGCTGCTTGCGGCGTTGCGTGCGCAGGGCGCGCGTCGCGGCATGGCGTCGCTGTGTATTGGTGGGGGTGAGGCGACCGCGGTTGCCGTGGAACTGGTATAGTGGCTGCAGCTAGGAGCTCTCCAATCCCGCCGCTGCCAGAGCGGCCCAATCGTCCCATCGTCCGTTCGCCAGGAATGCTTGGCCTGTGAAGTTTTCAGCGCCTATCGGCCTTTGCTCAATCATTCTCACGATCGATCCGGCCGGAAATCTCGTTTCCGAAGGGCCGGTGTCCATTTGGGTGGACGGTCCTCGGGTTTATTGGAACTCTGAGCACTTGGGGTGTGGAACCCGCAGAACAAACCACAATAAAGATGGGTTGCACCTTACCTTCACAGTCAGCACGTCCAAAGATCAGAGGGAAAGATTACTCAAAATCGTGCGTGACGGATGCGGCTTCGAAAGTGTCGAATATGATGTAACAGACAAACCTTAGGTTCCGGAGGCGCTTGAGCTGCCATGCCGCCAACAGGGCTGGGCCTGAACGGGCAGCCATCGCTTTTGCGCCGACGTGCGTATCCTTCCCGCTGGCGCACTGGCCGCAGTGATCTCAAAGCCGGCATGGCGGTATCGGTAGCGAAGGAGCAAAATTTTTTGATCCTTACGCGTTGCAAATAAAGGACCGCCCGCCTTGCTTTCTTCTGATGACACCACGTTACGCGCGCAGATCGAAACACTCTGGCAAACCCGTGAAACCCTGAACCGCGAGGAAGCCCGTCCCCACATCGAAGCAGCACTGGCCGCACTCGACTCCGGCCGCCTGCGCGTAGCCGAGCCCACCCCCACCGGCTGGCAGACCAACGCCTGGCTGAAACAAGCCGTCCTCCTCTCCTTCCGCCTCAATGACAGCACCCGGATGCCCGGCCTGGCCTACGACAAAGTCCCCCTGAAAACCCAGGACTGGACCGCCGAGCAGCACGCCCAGGCCGGCTTCCGTGCCGTCCCCGGCGCCGTAATCCGCCGCAGCGCCTACGTGGCACCCGGCGTCGTGCTCATGCCCTGCTTCATCAACGTCGGCGCCCATGTTGGCCCGGGCACCATGATAGACACCTGGTCCACCGTCGGAAGCTGCGCCCAGGTCGGTGCCAACTGCCACATAAGCGGCGGCGTGGGCCTCGGCGGCGTGCTCGAACCGCTGCAAGCCGGCCCTGTCATCATCGAGGACGAGTGCTTCATCGGCGCCCGCTCCGAAGTGGCCGAAGGTGTGGTCGTCGAACGCGGCGCCGTGCTCTCCATGGGCGTCTTCCTCGGTGCATCCACCAAGATCATCGACCGCGCCACGGGCGAGATCTTCGTCGGCCGCGTGCCGTCTTACGCGGTGGTAGTGCCAGGCACGCTACCAGGCCGCGCGCTGCCGGACGGCTCGCCGGGGCCGGGGCTGGCCTGCGCGGTGATCGTGAAGCGGGTGGATGCGCAGACGCGGGCCAAGACGGCGATCAA
>CAXTVW010000269.1:0-3692 GCA_964247675.1 uncultured Acetobacteraceae bacterium | reverse complement strand
CAGAAGTGCCGGGGGTATCACGGCAGCGCGCCAGCCATCGTCATGCCACACAGCCGCCATCGTTGCCTGGAAGATCGTCCCGTCGGCCATCGTGACGGTAACGTTCCGGCCCGCTGCGCCATCAGGCATCGAGAACGGGATGGCGAGCGCCTGGCCTGCCGGAACAGGCGCCGGGCGAAAAACGATCCGGGCATGCGCATCAGCGCGTCCCAGCGCCAGGAAGGCCCAGGCCGGAACGCCTGCGGGGGCGGGGCCGGGCCGCCATGTTCTTGCGGCATCAACCGGCACGGCGCCTTCGATGACCGGCGCGGTTTGCAGACCGGCGGCCACGGCCCCCTGCAACCGCGCGGCAGGCAGGATGGGCAGCGGCCCGAGCTGCACAGGCTCCGGCAGCGCGCATATCGGCGACGCGGCGCCAGGAAAAATCCCCACCAGCCGTATCGTGGTGGCGGCGCCGGCGGCAGCAGGCCGTTGCAGGCGGAAGCCATCGCCGAACCCGTAAGCGGCGGCACCCATCGCCAGGGCGGCGCGAACGTCGGGGCGTTCGGTCAGTGCCTGTGCCGTGCCGAGGAGGTGGCCCGTGCCATCCAGCGCGGCGATCCAAGGGGCCGTTCGCTGTCCCGTCTGGTCGGCCGTCCAGCCGGAGACCAGGAAAGCAGTGGCGTCGATCATGTAAGCAGCGTCCACATAGCCGCGGCAGGCCGGCACGGAGGGCACGTCCAGGCCTTCAAGCCGGGCCAGCAGAGCGGCCGGCAGGCCGTGATCCGGATCGAAGATGTTGAGGCGATGGGCGTGCAGGATGGTGATGTCGGCGCGCACCGTGTCCACGGTGCCGAAGATGATCGGCGGATTGCGGCCCTCGATGCCTACATTGTTGATGAGTAACTGCGCATCGGCCAGCACCACTTTCTCGAACGAGGCGGCGCGATGGAAATATACCGGCGCATTGACCGTCAACAATCCCGCCAGCCCGGCCGCCGGCACGGCGAGCCCCTTGAGCAGGCCTGGCCGGACCCTGGCTGCCCGCCGCAGATACAACCCGAGCAGGGTGGCCGCGAACAGCAGGCCCATCGTCGCGTACCGTGAGGCGAGCGCGCCGTCGGTGCCCATCAGCAGGCGCGCCGTCAGAGTGCCCGCGGGCGCGCACAGCACCACCATCAGGCAGAGCGAGAAAAGTGCGGCGTCGCCGGCAGGAACCGGCCGCAAGCGCACCACGAACGTGCGGGCGATGGCTACGCAGATGAAGCCGAACAGCAGCAATCCGCACGCACCGGCCCAGGTGGCGACCGCCGGATACGCGTCCAGGCTGCTGGCCAGGAAGTTGCAGCTATAGACGATGCGCAGCAACGCCAGATGCCAGTCCAGCAGCGGGGGGCCTGGCTGGTGGGTGCTGGTGTGGCCGTGGAAAAACAGCATTACGCCGAGGATGCAGATCGGCGTGAACACGGCCCACACCACGCGGCGCGCGCGGCGCAACGCCAGCAGCACGAGCAGGCTGGGCGCCAGAAGCACGCCGCTCCCCATGGAGAATGCGGCCACGATGCCGGCCAGGCCCGCGGCCGCCGCCAGCCCGGCCGCCCGCCGGCCGCTTGCCATCGTCGCGCGCGTCAGCAGCAGGGTGGCCACACCGGACGAGAAGCAGGCGATGGGAAACTGCACCTGGAAGGGCAGGTCGATGTTCTCGTACTGGCTGATCCCACTCATCAACGCGATCCAGAACAGCGGCGGCGTGTCAGCGCGCGCCCCCGCCGGCTCATCCAGCCGCACAAGGCGCCAGATCAGCAGGCCCAGCCCGGCTAGCAGGACCACCGCCACGATCTCGGGGATACGGCCGCCCATCCGATCGACCGCCGCATCCAGCAGCAGCAAAGCCCGGGTCAGGACGATGCGGTGTTCGTAATACGGCGCAACCAGATCCCGCCAGCCATACTGCCCGTCCAGCCAGCGCTGGTAGTCGGGCACCACGTCCCAAATGTCATGCCACGCCGGCCAGACGAGATTTTCGATGGCGGAGAGGAGGGACTGGGCCAGAACCGCCACCGAGGCGAGCGACAGCACAAGGGCGGCCGGCGTCGCGGTATGCAGGCGCCAGACAATACCGGCCAGGCGGCGGGGCCCGCGCAGGACACGCGGCAATCCTGCCTGCCTAATGCTTGGCGGCATCAAGGCTCGGCGCTGGGCGCCTGCCATCCGGCGGCCCGGCCGACCGTCAGGTAATGCTCAAGCGGATTGAGGCCGGACGCGGCCGCTTCGGGGTGGGCCTCACTGTATAGCCTGGTGGCGAAGTGCACGCCGGGATTGCGCCCCTCGGCGGCGCCGCCGGCGAGATAGTGCAACAGCGGATTGAGCTTCTCGGCCGCCACGTCGGGGTAGGCCGCCAGGTAATAGCGCGTGGAGAAATACGGGCCAGGATCGCGCAGTTCGGTAGCACCGTCGCGCAGATAGTGCAGCGCCGGGTCCGTGCCTGCCTCCGCCACGTCGCCGTATGTCGCGCTATACCAGGCGGCATCGAAGATCGGCGACGCCCTCAACAAAGCGAGCGCCGTCCGTTCCTGGCTGTCGTCTTGCTGCCCGGCTTTGGCGGCCCGGCCCGGCAGCAAGGCGGCCATCCGGCGCTTCAGGGGTAGAAGCGTCGAAGCAAGCGCGGCGGTGGAGAGCGTTGCTTGCGCGCGTGTCCTGCGCGGAACAGACGTCGCCGGTGCCGGCGGGCTCGCGCGCAGCTTCTCGATCAAGGATTCCGCATTGCGCAAGGCAGTCTGGCTGTTGGCCAGCTTGACCGCAGTCTCCAACCGCTCGGTCTCCAGCCCCTGGGCCAACGCAAGTGCGTCCTTGGCAAGGCCGGCCGGCGCGAACGCTTCCGACGCAGTGCCGATCCTGCTGGACAAGGCGGCCAGCCCGCCAAAGCCCGGCAGCAGCGTCAGGCGGAACTGGCCGGCGCGGCCTGCCAGGAAATCCTCAATGGCGGTCAGCACGCCGTTGCCTGGTTCGTTTTCGGCCACCGCGTTGAAGCGGTCCGCATACAGCCCTGTGCCGGGGGCGGCCCGGCCTGGCACGAGGCCGGCGCGCTCGTGCGCATGGCGGTGCGCGGCCGGGATCGCCCCAGGATCGGCGTAGCTGTCCCGCCTGGCGCTGGGCCAGCCGGCGCCGGCAACCACCGTCAGGGGATACGGCCGGCCGAACCGCTCGGCGCGGGCGTGCAACGCCTGCAGCAGCCGATGCACGGTGAACCAGTTGGCGTCGTCGTCCAGCCAGGCAAAATCCGGCAGCGGGATCACCCCCACCACGTCGGCCGGGTCCGCCTGGTGCACGATGCAACGGTCCCCTGCCATCGTGCGCACGGCGGCAAGCCAGGCGGGCGGGTGTCGGGTGGCGACGTGCAAGGTTGCGCCATGCGCCGACGCCGCCGCGGCAAGGCTGCGGCACAGCGCCTCGTCCTGTGTGCCGGCTAACAGCAGATGCCGCGGCGCCAGCACCCGGCACAGCCGCGCCACGATACCGGCGTGGATTTCGGCCGCGCTACTCACCGGCGGGGTATTTTTCATGGCTGCGGGTCACTCACGCGGCCTCATACCAAGCGGTTCTTCGGCAGGCTAGGCGTGTGGATTGGGATTTCAGAAAGGAAGAAAGCAGTCCTTTTTTGAAAAAAAGGACCAAAAAACTTTTCTCTCCCCGCATCTGCATCAGCCGGCTCT
>CAXTVW010000268.1:0-3734 GCA_964247675.1 uncultured Acetobacteraceae bacterium | reverse complement strand
ATCCCCTCCACATGCGCGCGGTGCCAAAGCGCGTAGAACAGCAGCATCCACGCGGCCGTCCCCTCGCGCTTGCCGGACGCTGCGCGGAACAGCGCCTCCACCCGCGCGGGCTCGGCGATTTCGGCCACCCCTGCCTGGCGCGCCACCAGACGCCCAAGCCGCGCGCCGTCCTGCGCGATCCAGGCGCCGATCGGCACGGTGAACCCCTGCTTCGGGGCGAACGGCCTGGCGGCAGGTGCGGCACCTTCCAGCCAGCGCCGGAGCAGGTATTTGCCGCGTCCGTCACGCACCTTCAGCGTATCCGGCAGGCGGAACCCGGCGGCGGCCACGGCGGGATCGAGGAAGGGCGTGCGGCCCTCCACAGCGTGGGCCATCAGGCAGCGGTCCAGCTTGGTCAGCAGGTCGGCCGGCAGCCAATCGGCCATGTCGCTGGCCTGGACCGCCTGCAGGCGGGTGCGGCCGCCGGTGCTGGCCAGGGCTTCGTCGGCGGCTAGGCCGTCGCGCCAGCCGGTGGGCCGTGCGCGCAGCACGTCCAGCCTGTCGAAATTGCCGCGGCCGCGCATCACCTTGCCGCCGCGCCACCAGGGGCGCGTGGCGCTGCGGTAACGGCCGTAGCCGCCGAACACCTCGTCGCCGCCCTCGCCGGAGAGCACCACCTTCACGCGCGTGCGGGCCAGGCGCGCCAGGAACCAGGTCGGGATGATGGCGTAGTCCGCCGCCGGATCGTCCATGCAGGCGACGATCTGCGGCAGCGCGCGCCACACCATCTCGCGCGTGATGGTGATCGTCTCGTGCTCGGCGCCGACCGAGCTGGCCATGGCGGCGGCCTGGGCGCGCTCGTCGGCGGCGCCTGGAACGTCGAAGCCGGCGGTGAAGGCGAGCACGGGACGGCTGTTCAGGCGCGCCATGGTGGCCAGGATGGCGGCACTGTCTATGCCGCCGGAGAGGAACAGCCCGTAGGGCACGTCGCTGCGCTGGTGCAGATCGACGCTCTCCATCAACGCGCGGTCCAGCCGCGCCAGCGCGTCCGCCTCGCCGATCGCCTCGGGCGGGCCGTCCGGCAGAGCGGGGACGCGGCTGCGCTCAACGAGGCGGCCGTCGGCGATGCGCAGCGTCTCGCCTGGCAGCACGCGGAAGATGCCGGGGAAGATCGTCTCGGCCCCGCAGGTGAACTGCATCTGCAGCAGCTCGGCACGCGCCGCCGTCCGCACGTCGCGCGCGGCCAGACCGGCGGCGAGTAGCGCCTGCGGCTCGCTGGCAAACGCGATGCCGCCGGTGACCTGTGTCCAGTAGAGCGGCTTTATGCCGAACGGGTCCCGCGTCAGGGTCATCGTGTGGCCGGCGCGGTCGTAGATGGCGAGGGCGAACATGCCGCGCAGGCGGAGCGCGTAGCCGTCCGGATCGGCCGTGAAGAGGTGGAGCGGGGGCTCGCAGTCGCTGTGGGTGGCAAAGGCGGTGCCCGGCATCGCCGCGCGCAGCTCGCGGTAGTTGTAGATTTCGCCGTTTGCGATCAGCGCGGCCGGCCCGGCGTGCAGAGGCTGGGCGCCGCCTGGCAAGTCGATGATCGCCAGGCGCGCATGCACCAGGGCGGCCTGCCCCATCACCACGCTGCCGCCGCCATCGGGCCCACGATGGGCGATGCCGCGCGCCAGGGCCGCCAGCACCGCCGGATCGGGCGGCGGCGCGTCTTGCGACAAAGCGAGGCCGGCAATGCCGCACATCAGGCTGGCTGCTTCTGGACGGTGGCCAGGAAATGCCGCCAGCGCGCCAGCACCGGCGCCTCGGCATGCGCCTCCTCGAAGCGGGCACGTGCGGCGGCGGCCATCGACGCCGCCTGGCGCGGCCGCTGCAGCACGCCCTCGATGCCGGCGGCGAGCGCGATCGCGCTCTCGCCAGCCACCAGCACGCCCGTGCGTCCGCTCTCGATCAGCTCGCGCGGGCCGTCCGCCAAGGACGCCACCACTGGCCGTCCGGCCGAGAACGCCTCCAGCACCACGTTGCCCAGCGGCTCGCTGCGGCTGGGGCAGGCCAGCACGTCGCACGCCGCCAGCAGCGCCGCGGTGTCGGTGCGCCAGCCGAGGAAATGCACCCGCGCCGCCACGCCGGCATGGGCCGCCAGCCGCTGCAGCGCCACGCGTTCCGGCCCATCGCCGGCAATCACCACGTGGATCTGCGGCAGCCGGCTGGCGGCGGCAATCAGCACGTCGAACCCCTTGTTGCGGTGCAGCCGGCCCATCGCCAGCACCACGGGCGCACCCGGCGGCGTGGGCAGCGCGGCCGGCACGGCGCCGGACAGGTCGGGCGAGAAGTTCGGCAGGTGATGCACCCGGTCAGGCGGGAAACCCTGGGCGCGCATCCAGGCCACCATGCCTTGAGTGTTGCCCACCAGGTGGTCGCAGCGGGCGAACTGGCGCAGATCGTAGTAGCCGCCCAGGCGCCCGACCAGCACCCAGGGGCCGGATGGCGCATGGCGTGCCGCGCGGCCCATCCAGGCCATGGCCACGCGCGGTCCCCAGCGCCGCAGGCGGCGGGCGAGGCGGGCGCGCGTCCAGAAATCCGCCAGGCCGCCGAAGCCTAGCTGGACGGGGGTCAGGCCTGCTTCGGCCAGGCGCGCGGCTCGGGCTTCGTTGTGGCGTATCACCGGCAATACGTCGTCGCCGGCTTCTGCCTGCGCCGTGCATAAGCGTTCGAAGAAGAGTTCGGCGCCGCCGGTAGGGGCGCCGGCCATGAGGTGGGCGACTCTCAAGGAAGCAAGGCCTTCTTTTTTGAAAGAAAGAAGCAAAAAACTTTTGCTCCCTGTCGGCGGCTCCCCGGAAAGGCTTCCGTCATACCGGCAAGGGGGGCGCCAGGCGCCCATCCCGCTCCAGCAGATCGAACGCCGCCCACAAAGCCGCCTCCACCGGCAGACGCTCCATTGCCGAGCGGCCCGGCTCGCCATCTGCCAGCACCGCCGACGTGCAGCGTCCGGCCGGTGCATATTCGCTGGCAGGCGTAGGGCCGAACAGCCCTAGTGTCGGGGTGCCGGAAGCGGCGGCCAAGTGCATCAACCCCGAATCGTTGCCGACGAACAGAACGCAGCGTTCCAGGCAGGCGGCGGCCTGCGGCAGTGTCAGCATGCCCACCAGATCCACCGCGCCGGAGAGTTCCGCCACCACGCGGGACGCCGCCGCGCGCTCCGCCAGGCCCGGTCCGCCGAACACGGCGAAGCGCACGCCCGGCATGCGCGTCGCCAGCCCGGTCGCAAGGGCGACGAAGCGTTCGGACGGCCACATCTTCTGCGGCCAGTTTGCGGTGGGGCCCAGCCCCACGAAAGGCTCGCCGGACGGGAGCAGGATGTTCGCGCGGGCCCGGTCGGCCGGCGCCGTCCAGACGACCGGCACGGGCGTCACCGCCAGGTCCAGCACGCCGGCGATGTGGCCGAGCCGGTGCCCGGCGCGCCTTCCGCCGCGCATGATCGCCCGATGCCGCGCGCGCAGCGCCAGGCTGAGCGCCGAGCCGCGCAGATCGACCACGAGGTCCCATTTCGTCCAGGCCACCTGCCACCACAGGCTGAGCCAATGCAGGTCATAGCGCTTCTTATCGACGACGATCACACGGTCCAGCTTCGGGAAACGCGCGAACAGCCCGGCCGCGACCGGCCCGCAGGCGATGGTGAACCGGGCGGCCGGGTAGTTGCCGGCGAGGTGGGCGAGCAGGCCGGTGGACAGGACCGCGTCGCCCAGGCGGGTGGCGGT
>CAXTVW010000267.1:0-3763 GCA_964247675.1 uncultured Acetobacteraceae bacterium | reverse complement strand
AGATCAGCATGACCAGCGATGGATCCAGGCTGAGGTCCGGTGTTCCCGGCATCAGGGCGATCACGCCGCCACCGACGATGAAGGCCATGGCCGGTGGCAGTCTAAGCCGCCGGGCGCCGAGCTCCAGCACGACGATGGCCAGGATCAGGCTCACCAGGAATTCGTATTGTCCGGCCGCAGATACCATGCCCGCCTGCATCAGATTGGGAAGATCGCGGCGCCGGACTGCGCGAGGGCCAAGCAAGGCCCGGTGTTGAGCAAGGCAGCAGATCTACGCGAAGGAGTTGCGGATTGCCGACGCAAAATGCATCGTCGCAGGCCCGCATCACCGCACCAACGAAACCTCGTCATCGCTTGCCATCGAACTCCCGTCCCAAGACGGTGACTTAGAGAAAGCAAGCACATCTTCTTTGAAAACAGAACCAAAAAACATTTGTTACCCACGCATCTGCGACAGCCAGGTGCGCCGGACAGGTCGCGCCTGCCGAACCTCCGCGGCAACGGGAGTTTTGCTTTTAGTAAAATGGCGAAATGTGTTCCTTCGATACGAATCGATCTCAAGGCGAGTTGGTATCGACGGCAATCTTCTACGCGACCCGGTGATGCCGACAAACCGCCGAAAGCCGCACGCAGCGTCCGCCATGTTGGACGAACGCCTCAGGCTTGGCTGCCATAACGCAGGTGACCATGACGACTGGCGCCGACGAGGCACGCGACCTAGTGGTGACCAACACGCTTGTCGTGCGTGACGTCGTGCGCTCGGTTGCTTTCTACCGCGCTGTGCCAAGTGCTGCGGTGCACGCGCTGTGGTCGTCACGCGGCGCGCCTTTCATCACCGAGCCAAGACTACCATGACGCCGGGTCCTTTCGATCTTTACGACTGATAAGAAGAAGAGAAGCAAGGCCTTCTTTTTTGAAAAAAAGAAGCAAAAAACTTTTACTCCTGTCGCTGTTGAGGCGTCTTGGCGCTTCCCAAAAAGACGCGCTACGTTGCTCCAGGCGAACGGGGGCAAAACTTTTTTGATCTTTTTTTTAAAAAGGACTGCTTGTTTCCTCCCTCACTCCACCACGAACGATGTCAACCCTGCCGGACGGGCGGAGCCCAATTCCGAACCCGGCCGGAGCGGCCGGTCGAACGCTGCGGTGACGGTGTTGCCGCAGACATCCTCGATGTCCGCATCGACGCGAACGTCATACGACCCTCTCGCCCACGGAAAGACCGGCGTGAAAATCCACTGCGTTTCCTTCTTCGCGACTGCCACGCTCCCCTCGACCCGCTGCCCATCCTCCCACGTGACGGCAATGGCAACATGGAGCAGGGCCCAGTCGAGTGCCGCCGGAAACGAGAGCGTCAGAGCCTGACGGCTCTCGGCACTTGGGGGCACAAGGCTCCACTGTTCTATGGCGATGGCGTCCCTGACCGCAGCCGTGACAAGGAAGCGTTTATGGACCGGCTCGGATAGCGCGCTGCCGAACATGTCGGTCATCCCGGCACCGATCACCAGCGTGTAATGCTGGCCTGCGGTCAAAGGCGGCCCCAGCTCACGGTTGGGACCCACGCCGCGCTTCAGCCGGCCAGGATCGAGCAACACCGTCAACTGCCGCATCGTCCTGTCCCACAGCTCGACAGGCGCGCGGTAGAGTACGTCCGGCGCCGGTCTGCCGTCCGGACCGAGCAGCGATATCTCGGCCGCAGCCCGGCCGCGCTGCATCGGGTTCGAGAAACGGACATAGAACCGCAGCAGGTTTTCCGGCAGGCGGTCGGCTGACGGGAAAATGTCTGTCACTTCGGTCATCGAGCACCCTGGCCGTGGCGGGGCTGCGAATTCCGTGACCTGGGCGCCTGGAAAGTCCGCTAGGCCAAGCGCTCCCAGATCGAAAGTCGCCCGATAGGAAAGACCTTCCACGAAGGGGAACGCGGGCACGAACCGAAGCCTGTCGTGCAGGATGTGATAGCGTCCCAGCACGTCCGGCAGATCTTCACCGCAGCACGCCTCAGGCTGGATCACGGCGACCCGGAACACGGATCGCAGCTGGCCGCCGGCTCGCCTGTAGCTGTCCAGGGCGGCCAGGGCGTCGGCGCCCAGCGGATGGACGTCCACATGTCCATACCCCGGCGCACTGGCGTGGGTGCCCGCCGTCACCGATGGCTGCCGTATCACCGAAGCGCCCATGGCACCCTCAGCCCAGGTCTGGCGAGCGACCCGGCACCACTCTCAGGCTCCCCTGGAGATCTCGCCGCGATGCGCACGATATTGGAACGGGTCAGGACCGTCCGGCCAATTCATCTCGGCCATGCCGTCCCGGCGCTCGAAGAAATACGGCACCATCAGCGTGCTTACGTCGAGGCGATACCCTGTCTTGGGATGGCGATGTACCTGGACGGCCCATTTCGGATCCAGGATCGCGAAATGCTCCGCGTTGATCGGCAGCAGGCCTTGTGTCTTGCCCAGACCGCCAGGCCCGAAATCGATCGGCACGCCGGTGGGCTCGGATGGCGCCGTGCCCAGATCGGCGACCGCGATGCGTGATGCGCTCCTTGTATCGATGGTGACCACAAGGTAGTCCTTGTGATCGAACGGGCTGGTGAAGGTCACCATATCCAACGGGTTGCTGCCGTAGCCCAGCTCGCCGATCACCTCGCCGCGTACATGCGCGCCATCCTTCAGCGCGGCGAGAGGGAACCGCACGAGCGGCGTACAGCCATAGACGGCAAACAGATGCGGCTCGCCCTGCACGTCCCTGATGATCTGCCGGATGATCGGCGCGCGCGTCTCGAACTCGCCGTGGACGGGGTGCCAGATCTCGACGGTGGTCGTCTTCACCCGCGCATCGAACGGGTAGGCGATGCGGTGCAGCGTAGAGGCGAAACGCTGGTTCGAAATCCCGCTCACGAACACCTCGCCGTTGTAATACTGGACGTCGGTGATCGCGAATGACCGCTGGCTGTCGAACTCGAGCCTGGCGCCAATGGCGGGTTCGTTCGGCAGTGCCACCTGCGTGTGCGGGATACGGTCCAACTTCAGCACCTCAAGTTGGCCGTGGTTTATCTTCACGATCGCCGGCAGCGCGTCCGTGCTGCGGCCGCGCTCGACCGATAGGAATACCTGCTGGGAGGGCTGATGCACGACCATGTCGTTGATGACGATCTGGTCGTAGGTCGTCCCGAACAGGGCGGCGAGTTTCTGATCCAGGCTGCGCACAAGGTCCCGGCCTTCGAAATTGTGGAAATTGCCGAGTTCCACATCGCCCTGTGACGTGACGTCCGACGCGCCGAGAGCAAAGGCGTGCACGGCTCCGCCCGCGATGTCGCCAACGAAGAGGATGTTGCCTGCACCGAAGGTAAGCGCCCCAGCCGATTTCAGCGGCCCCGACACACCGCCAGGCTGTAGGCCGGCACTTCCGCCCGCCATCTGCGCCTTGACTGCACCCGCAAAGACCGAGCTTGCCGCGCCGACACCCAAAACTCCCAGTATGGTCCGCCGCGTACTGCCGGCTGCGTCCTGTCCAAACTTTTCCACGCAGAGTCTCCCGTCAAGCTGCCACCGGCTAAACACTCAGTATATCACCAGCGGCCGGGGTCACGATGACGATAAACGGAACGGTGTCATCCGAATACGGTCCGAGCGTCCTGGTACAATGGTCCCGGTGAGAAATGACGGCGGGCTCTCGATCAGGCCCTGATCTCCGTCCGATGACGTCGAACTCATCCCTTGAGGCGGTTGCAGTGATGACAGATGTGGCCAAAGCCAGGACACGGGTG
>CAXTVW010000266.1:0-3802 GCA_964247675.1 uncultured Acetobacteraceae bacterium | reverse complement strand
ACCTCCATGAACACCAAAGACCAGCTAGCCGCCCACCAAAGCCTGACCGCAAACGCCCTGGACGGCTTGCTCCTGGACGGCGTCCCCCTGGCCGCCATAGCGAGACAACACGGCACACCGACCTGGGCCATCGGCGCCGCCAGCATACGCCAGCGCTACCGGCGGCTGGCCGCCGCCATGCCCGGCGTCGCCATCCACTACGCCGTCAAGGCCAACGACCATCTGGCGGTGCTGCGGCTGCTAGCGGCCGAGGGCGCCGGGGCCGACGTGGTGAGCGGCGGCGAGCTGCTGCGGGCTCTGCGCGCCGGCATGGCGCCTGGGCGCATCATCTTTTCCGGCGTGGGCAAGACGCGCGCCGAGCTGGAATTGGCGCTGGCGCAAGCGGTCGGCCAGATAAACGTGGAAAGCCAGGAGGAGCTGCTGATGTTGTCGCAGCTCGCCGCCAGGCGGAGCCAGGTGGCGCGTGTGGCGCTCCGCGTGAACCCTGACGTCGATGCCGGCACGCTGGACGGCATTTCCACCGGGCGGGCTGGCGACAAGTTCGGCATACCGATGGGCGACGCCGCGGCACTGTACGCCATGGCGGCCGGACTGCCCGGCATCCAGCCGGTCGGCATGGCTGTCCACATCGGCAGCCAGATCATGGGCACGGCCGCCTTTGCCGCCGCGTATGCCCGCATGGCCGCCCTGGTGATCGAATTGCGGGCGGGCGGGCATGCAATCGAGCGGATGGATTGCGGCGGCGGGCTCGGCATCCCCTACCAAAGCGAGGCAGCCTGCCTGCCGGAAGCCTGGGCCGCCTGCATCAGGAACGCTTTCGATGGCCTGGGCCTGGCGCTGGCCATCGAGCCCGGCCGATGGCTCGTCGGGCCGGCCGGCGTATTGCTGGCCTCCGTGGTGCGCACGCGCCGGGCCGGCATGGCGCGCCCGATCGTCATCCTGGATGCGGCGATGAATGACCTGGCGCGGCCGGCGATGTACGGCGCCTGGCACGGCATGCTCCCGGTGGCCTCGGCGCTGCTGCATGCCCCCACCGAGTCGGCGGACGTCGCGGGGCCGGTCTGCGAGAGCAGCGACTTTCTGGCCCGCGGCCGCAATTTGCCGCGCCTGCCCGACGACTCCACGGTGGCGATCCTGGATTGCGGCGCATATGGTTCCACCATGAGCTCCACCTACAACGCGCGTCCGCTGGCGGCCCAGGTCCTGGTCGATGCCGCCTACCCGGGCGGGTTCGCGCTGGTCCGGCCGCGCGGCACCGTGGCGGGGCTGTGGGACGGCGAGGACGCGCCATGACCGGTGATCGGCACGCCGCCCGTCGGCTCGCGGCCTACCGCGCCGCTTCGCGTGCCGTGCTTGGCTGGGAGGTCCTGGCCCGCGCGTTCTGGCCGCTCCTGGCGGCACTCTGCGTCCTGGCCGCACTGGCCATGTCGGGCGTCATGGCGTTGCTGCCCGGCTGGCTGCATTGGGCGATCGGGCTGGCCTGCCTCGCCGGGTTGGTCGTGTTGCTGCGTCACGCCGTCTTGGCGGTCGTCCTCCCCGGTCCGGAAACAGCCGAACGCCGCCTGGAGCGCGACTCCGGCCTCTCACACCGGCCGTTCAGCACGTTGCGCGACGTCCCGGCCGGCGGCGATGCCGGCTCGCCGCTGTGGCACCTGCACCAGGCGCGTGCCCGGCAGGCGGTCGCCCGGCTACGCCTGCGCACGCCGGACGCGGACCTGACGGCGCACGACCCTTTCGCGCTGCGCGCCGGCGCCATCCTGCTGCTCGCTGCGTCGCTGGTGGTGGCCGGGCCGCAAGCCGGCGCAAGGCTGGCCGCGTTCCTGGTGCCGGGGCTGCCTGCTGGCATCGCAGGGCCGGCGCCCGTCATCCAGGCCTGGATACAGCCGCCCGCCTACACCGGACTGGCGCCGGTGTTCCTGCCCGAGCATGGCGGCACGGTGACCGTACCCGCCGGCTCGCGGCTGACCATCAGCATGACCGGGCTTGGCGGGCGGCCGCATGTGAGCGTGGCCGGCGGCAAGGTCGGCGTGGAGAAGCTCGGCCAGGGCAGCTACCAGGCAGCCGGCGTGCTGACCAAACCGGGTGCGTTGCGCGTCAGCAGGCGCTTCTTCAGCCTGGCCGGCTGGACCATTGCGCTCATCCCAAACGAGCCGCCGCATGTCGCCTGGGCCAAGCTGCCCGGCCGCGCCGGTACGTCGCTGGCCACGTCGCTGCCCTGGCAGGTGGAGCAGCGCTGGGGCGTGGCCGCACTAGAGGCCAACATCCGTCCCAGCGGACGGGCGGATCTGCCGCCATTGCGCATTCCCCTGCCGCTGCCGGGCACGCCGAAGCAGGCGAGCGGCGCCGCCGCGCCCGACCTCTCCGCCAACCCGTATGCCGGGCTGAAAGTCACCGGCCTGCTGGACGCGCGCGACGTCAGCGGCCAGCCGGGCCAGAGCGCGCCGGCCGATTTCGTGCTGCCGGCCCGCGAGTTCCACCACCCGCTCGCACGCGCCATCGCCGATCTGCGGCGCCGCCTGGCCCTGCACCCGGACCAGATGGACGAAGCCGCCGCCGAACTCGGCACGCTGGCCGAGGCGCCGGTGGCGCCGCCCGTCCCCGGCCTCGCCGGCTCCGGTGTCACGCTGAACCTGGCCGCCGCCGCCGCCCTGCTGTCCGCCAAGCCGGATGCCGCCGCCATCGCCCAGGCGCAGCAGCGGCTGTGGATGCTGGCGCTGGCGCTCGACGGCGCGCTGCCGGACGCGGCCCTCGCCGCTCTGGACGAAGCGCGCGAGAACCTGCGCCGCGGCCTGGAAGACCATGCCCACGGCAAGCTGTCCGACCGGGCGCTGGCCGACAAGCTGCAGGCGCTGCGCCAGGCGCTGAACCAGAGGCTCGCCGAGATGGCGCGCCAGGCGATGAAGCAGGGCGCCCTGCAGCATTTCGACCCGAAGACCCAGCATCTGTCCTCTAGCGCCATAGACCGCGCGATCAGCAAGCTGGAGCAGGCGCTGAAAGAGGGCCGCATGGACGATGCGCGCCAGGCGATGGCCCAGCTCAACCGCATGATGGACCAGCTGAAGAACGCCCACATCATGTCCCAGGAGGAAGCGCGCCAGCAGCAGCAGGCGCAGCAGAAAGGCCGCCAGCAGATGGGCGCCGTGCAGGACATGGTGCAGCGCGAGACGAGCCTGCTGGACCACGCCCAGCAGCGCGCGCCCCGCCCGCAGTTCCGCCTGCCGCCGATGATGATGCAGGACCCCGGCCGGCTTGATCTGTTCCCCTCGCCAGGCACCGAGGACCCGGGCCAGTCGCCCGACCAGACGCCGCCCGCGCTGTCCCAGGATGCGCCGCCCGACACACAGGCCCAGAAGAACGCGCCGGCGGATCAGGCCGCCGACGCCCGCACGCAGCGCGCCCTGCACCGCGCGCTGGACGCGCTGAAGCAGGGCATCGGCCAGTCCGGCCACACACCGCCGGCGAAACTCGACGAAGCCGGCCGCGCGATGGCGGACGCCGCCGACGCGCTGGCCAGGAACGACGATCCCACGGCGCGCGACTCCGTAGGTCGCGCGATCGCCGCCCTGCAGCAGGGTGCCCAGTCGATGGCAAAGGACCAGCAAGGGCAGGGCGGCTCGTCCGGCATGCAACTGAGTCTGCAGCCGGGCGGCCAGGCAGGGCAGGGTTCGGAAGAGGGCGAGGAAGGCTCTGGCGACGGCCATCTCGGCGGCAAGCGGGACCCGTTCGGCCGGCAGGTGGACGGCAACGGCACGGCAGCCGACGATCCGGACCTGCGCGTGCCGGACGAGATGGAGCGCGGCCG
>CAXTVW010000265.1:0-3808 GCA_964247675.1 uncultured Acetobacteraceae bacterium | reverse complement strand
AGGCGGAGACTTCTCGGACGGCGTCATCGCCCACCAGGGACGCGCGCAGGGTGGTAACGTGTTCGCAACCTTCGACCGCACGGCGTCTCGGCTTCTGACCGGTCTAGGCTATGCGGCGATCTGTCCTGGCTGAGGCAAGGAAGCAAGGCCTTCTTTTTTAAAAAAGAGAAGCAAAAAACTTTTGCTCCGCTGTCGCGGGATCGTCGGAGCGCGCGCTTTATCGACGCGCATCCGGCGGAGATAAAAAGAACGGCTTTCTGCTATTCGTCCTGCGCCGCGCTCGAACCGCGGTCCGGCACAACCGTCTCCAGCACCAGCTCCCCCCGCTTCGGCAGCTCGCCCAGATCCCGCAACCCGAACTGCGCCAGAAACCCCGCCGTCGTCGCCCATAACGTCGGCCGCCCCGGCACGTCCCTATGCCCCGCCGGCCGCACCAGCGCGGCCTCAAGCAACGCATCCAGCGTCGCCTGGCTGAGCGCGGCGCCGCGTATCTCCTCAATCTGCGCCCGCGTCACCGGCTGGTGCCAGGCGATGATCGCCAGCGTCTCCATCGCCACGCGCGGCAGCCGCCTCGGCCGCGAGATCGTCCGCGTGAGCCGCCCGGCCAGGTCAGGCGCCGTGCGGAACTGCCAACCTAGGCCGATCTCCGCCAGCTCCACCCCGCGCCCGGCATAGCGCGCCTGCACCGCGCGCAGCGTGGCGTCCGCGTCCACGTCCTCCGGCAACAGGGCGGCCAGGGCGCGCGCGGGTAACGGATCGGGGCTGGCAAACACCAGCGCCTCGGCTAGGCGCAGATGGTCTTCTGATGGGTCGCTCATGGCTGGGAGGCGCAAGCAAGCAAGGCCTTCTTTTTTGAAAAAAAGAAGCAAAAAACTTTTATTCCCGTCGGGCGCGCGTCGGTGAGACGGACACTCCAGCGATCCGCGACAGCGCAGACAAAAGCTTTTTGCTTCTTTTTCTCGAAAAAGAAGGCCTTGCTTCCTTCCCTCAAGAGGCAGGCCCCGCCAGCAGTATAGGCGCAAACGGCGCATCCTGCCGCAGCCGCAACCCCCCACCCCGCGCCATCTCCAACGAAGCCAGCAACGTGCTGGCGATCGCCGCCCGACGCTGCTGGCCGGACAGCGCCGCCGGCAGGAACACCTCCAGCGTGGTCCAGGGCGGCATCGAACCGAGCGTGGCCGAAAGACGGTGTAGCGCGTCCTGCACCGTCCAGAAACTGAGCTGCTTCGGCTGGTAGCTGACCCGCGCGGCGCTACGCCGCAGCGCCTCCACATACGCCCGCAGCAGCGCCGGCAGGTCGGCCGCCAGGCGAGACCGGTCGGTCGCCGTCAGCTCCTCGCCGGTCCCCCGGCGGAACACGTCTATCCCCAGCACCGGCCGCGCGCCCAGCCAGGCAGCGCCGGCGCGCATGGCGGCCAGCTCCGCCAGCCGCGCGGCCAGGATGTCCGCCGACTGTTCGCCCTCTTCGGCGTCCGGATCGCTTTGCGGCAGCAGCAGCCGGGATTTCAGCCATGCCAGCCACGCCGCCATCACCAGCCAGTCCGCTGCCAGCTCCAGCTTCACCCGCGCCGCGCCCTCGATGATGGCCAGGTACTGTTCCACCAGCGCCAGGATAGAGATGCGCGCCAGGTCCACTTTCTGCGCCCGCGCCAGATCCAGCAACAGGTCCAGCGGGCCCTCGAACCCGTCCAGATCCAGCAGCAGGGTTTCCACGGCTACGTCAGACATCGACGTCCGGGCTCGGCGGCACGTGCGCCAGGATCAGCAGATGCTCGTAAACCCAGGTGACGGCGGGCACCAGCGTGTCGCCCAGCGGATTGAACGCGATTCCGTTCGCCCGCAGCAGCGCAGGCCCCGCCGTCAGGAAGATCAGCACGAAGGCGATACCCAGCCGCTCCAGCCGCGCCCATTGCCGCGCCACCGGCAACGGCAGAACCCCCACCGCGATGCGCCCGCCATCCAGCGGGGGGATCGGCACCAGGTTGAACATGCCGAGCACCAGGTTCAGCACGATGAAAGTGCCGATCGCCTGCAGCCACGCCGGCGACAGCCCCGACAGGCGCAGGGCGAACGCTGCCAGCAGCGCCAGGCTGAAATTCATCACCGGCCCGGCCACCGCCACCACCGCCATCTGCTGGCGCGGATAGCGGAACAGCGACGCATCCACCGGCACCGGCTTGGCCCAGCCGAACATGAACAGCACGTGCCCCACGGTCACCAACTGGCTGATCAGCAGGAAGCCAGGCAGCAGGATGGTGCCGACGCGATCCACATGCACAAGCGGGTTCAGGGACAGGCGTCCGGCGCGCCTCGCCGTGGTGTCGCCCATCGCCCAGGCGGCGTAGCCGTGCGCAAGCTCGTGCAGGATGATGGCCACCATGACGAGGGCGGCGGTGACGGCGGCCTGCTGGATCAGGGAGACGGTGTGCGCGGATATCAAAGGAAGGAAGGCCTTCTTTTTTGAAAGAAAGAAGCAAAAAACTTTTGCTCCCTCGCCGGTACAACGGTCTCGTGAGTGATTGAGACAACCGGCTGCGGCGTAGTCAGGAACAAAAGTTTTTTGGTTCTTTTTTTCAAAAAAGAACCGCTTCCTTCCTTCCTCACCCCAACAATCCCGCCCGCTCATCCGCCAGCGCCGCCGAATCCAAATCCGCTCGCCCAACCGCCGCCCGCGCCCTTGCCAGACGCGCCAGGCACGCCGCCGAAGCCTCCTGCACCGCCTCCAGCACACCGCGTGAATCCGCCAGCACGCCGGAACAGTGCAGCGCCACATCGCACCCCGCCGCCAGCGCCGCCGCGGCGCGCGCACCAGGCGAGCCGGTCAGCGCCTCCATCGCCAGGTCGTCGGTAACCAACACGCCTTCGAAGCCGATGGCCTCCGGCGCGCGGATGACGCGGCTGATGATGGCGGCGGACTGGGTGGCCGGATGGGTCATGTCTTGTCGCATGTAGCGGATATGGGCGGTCATCAGCCAGGGCAGCGTGCGCAGGCGGCGGAATGGCAGCAGGTCTGCCGGCGAGATGTCGTCCAGCACGGGCAGCTCCTTGTGGCTGTCGGCTCTGGCGCGGCCGTGTCCAGGCGCGTGCTTGCCCACTGGCTGCACGCCGGCCGCCAGCAGGCCGGCGGCATACGCGCCGGCCAAAGCGGCCACCATGTCCGGATCATCGGAAAACGCCCGGTCGCCGATCACGTCGTGCCCGTCCGGTGCCGCCACGTCCAGCACGGGTGCCGCCACCACATCGAGGCCGGCTTCCGCGCAATCCAGCCCGATCAGTGCGCCTGTCAGCCACGCCGCGCGCGCGGTGCGCAGGGCGCGCGCCGGCGGGTGTGCGCGCCAGTGCGGTGGCCGCAGGCGCGCCACGCGGCCGCCTTCCTGGTCCACCATCAGCACGCCTTCCGGCGGCAGCACGGCGCGCAGTTCGGCCGTCAGCGCGGCAAGCTGGGCGGGATCGGCCACGTTGCGGGCGAACAGGATGACGCCGAGCGGCTGCAGATCGCGTAGCAGAGCTGCCTCATCGGGCGTGAGCCGCAGGCCGCCTATGCCGATCACCGCAGGGCGCATCACGGCTGGCTTTCTTCACAAGAAACGAAGCTGGCCGGCGAGAAAGCAAGGATTTCAACCACTAAGACACCAGGAGGCTTTGTTTCAGCTAACAGACACCTGTCAGAATGTCCCATTGAAGAGTGGACTTCGCAGGCGCGAGCCTCGCCGCACTCGGCCCTTTGGTATTCTTGGTGATTCGATTATTCCCGACTACGGCAGCACCGCACGCCTCTCAGAAGGCCGCGATGGAACAATCCCCGCCT
>CAXTVW010000264.1:0-3835 GCA_964247675.1 uncultured Acetobacteraceae bacterium | reverse complement strand
CACGCTGCGCAAATCCGCAGCCTGCGACAAGAAGGATGCCCGGACGCGATCGTGGAACGCCAGGTCCAGGCCTTCGAAACGTCCTTCGTCCTGGCCGCTTGCCGCCAGGCGCCGCCCGCTTCGCAGCAATCCCAGGCGCGGGTCAACATCCAGCAGAACGGTGAGATCGGGCAGCAATCCTACGGTACGCCGGTGTAGATCCAAAATGAAATTACAGTCCAGGCCGCGCCCGGCTCCTTGGTAAGCCAGCGTGGATCCTACGAAACGGTCGCATAGCACCACGCGGCCGGCCGCCAGCGCCGGCCTGATCACCCGTGTCACGTGCTGAACTCTTGCTGCCACCATCAGCAGCAATTCGGCCGTGGGATCCCAGTCCGGTGCGTCACCGGCGAGCAGCAACGCGCGTAGCGCCAGGCCTTCCGGCGTGCCGCCTGGCTCGCGGGTTACGAGCGCCTGGTCGCCGAGCCGGGATGCGACGGCGGCCATGGCGGTGGTCTTCCCTGCGCCTTCGCCGCCTTCGAAGACTATGAACAAGGAAGCAAGCGATTGTTTTTTGAAAAAAAGCACCAAAAAACGTCTGCTCCCTGTCGGCGGGTGGTGAAACAGCCGCCGACAGGGAGCAGAAGTTTTTTGTTTCTTTTTTTCAAAAAAGAAGGCCTTTCTTCCTTAACCTACGCCCCCACGATGAACCGCGAGACAACCGCCACCGCCCGCCCAGGCAGCCCCATGCGCCCCACATCCTCGCCGGCAACCAGCGGTATCTCGCTGGCCGGCACGCCCTGCCCGCTCACCGTGATTTTTCCAACCACCGCGCCGCGCTGCACAGGCGCCGGGATCGGGCTGTCATACGCCACCGCCACATGCGCGTGCTGGCGCCAGGCGCGCGGCAAGGTCAGCGTCAGGTTCTGCCCGCCCACCAGCGGCACGGTGCGGCGCGTGCCAAGATAGACCGGCGCGTTCTCCACCACGTCATTGCCAGAAAACAGCGTCACGTTCTCAAAGTTCGCAAACGCCCAGCCCATCAGCCGTACGCTCTCTTCAACGCGCGCGCGTGCGGTCGGCATGCCGTTCAGCACCATGATCACCCGCCGCCCGTTATGCTCGGCGCTGCCCACTACGCCGAACCCGCCGGCATCCGTGTGCCCCGTCTTCAGCCCGTCCGCCATGCCGCGCTGCACCAGCGGGTTGCGGTTGTACTGGACGATGCCGTGATAGGTGAATGTCTTTTCCGCGTCGTAATGATAGTATTCAGGGAAGTCCTGGATAATGCGTTTCGCGAGCGTGGCGATGTCACGCACGCTCATGTGGTGCGCGGGATCGGGCCAGCCGGTGCAGTTACGGAACTCGCTATGCGTCAGGCCGAGAGTCTTGGCCTCCGCATTCATCATCTCCACGAACTGCTCTTCGGAGCCGGCAATGCCCTCTGCCAGCACGATACACGCATCGTTGCCGGACTGGATGATCATGCCGCGTATCAGCATCTCCACCGGAATCTGCGCGCCCAGCTCCACGAACATCTTGGAACCCTGTGTGCGCCAGGCGTGCTCGCTGACGGGCAGCGTCTGGTCCAGCCGCAGCGTGCCGGCTTTCAGCTTGGAATAGACGATGTAGGCCGTCATTAGTTTGGTCATCGAGCTTGGCGGCATCTCGTCGTCGGCCGCCTTGTTCAGCAGCTCGGCGCCGGTGTTGAAATCCGTGATGATCGCCCATTTGGCGGACGTGTCCATCGGGCCCAACGGCGTGTCCGCCGCCGATCCGGCCGAGCTGGCCGCCCCGCTATCCGGCGCCCCGGCATCGTCGTCGTCCCCGCCGCTACCGCCCTTATGCGCGGCCGCGGCCTCCTTGCTCGCGTGCTTGGGCCTTGCCCAGGCCGGCCCCGCCGCCACCAGTGCCGCGCCACCCAGAAGCACATTCCGACGTGTCGAACCCATAAGAGCCCTCCTCACTGAACAACTATATGCGCATCGACCACGCCCGCCCGCAGCGCCTGGTCCAGCGCCGCATCAGCCTGCGCGATGCTGCCAAACGGCCCGGCCTGCACGCCGTACACCGTCTGTCGATCCACCCTGGAGCGGACCACGTCCGCACCGAGTCCCGCCAGCTTCGCGGCAACCACGTTCGCGTAGCTGAACCGCCCGAAGCGCCCGGCCTGTATCATCAACGTGCCGGGCTGAGCGTAAACCTGCGTGACCCGCTCGGGCAGCCGGTCCGCCACATGCGCGCCAGCCTGCTCCAAGTGCGCCCCGCCTATCACCCGGGACGGACCGGCGGCCGCACCCGACGCGGCCAGCGTCTCTTCCGTCACGGTAGCCGCTGGCGCGGTGGCGATCGCCAGCTTCGGCCCGCCGCCCGCCTGCTCCACCACCGCCCGGCTCATCACCTGGTCCAGCCGCACGCGCACGCGCGTGGCGCCGCCAAGTGCCATCCCCAGCAGCACCGCCGCGCGCGGCGAGACGGCGATCACCCGCGCCGGCGAGGCCGGCCCGCGGTCATTCACCCGCACCAGCACCTGTCGCCCATTCTCAAGATTGGTCACCTCGACCACGGCCGGCATCTGCAGCGTCTGCATCTGCGCGGTCAGCGCGCCAGGATCGCGCAGCTCGCCATCGGCCGTGAGCCCCGCGCCGCTGTTCCAGACGGATGCGATGCCCGTGGTATCCAGCGCGTAATCCTCGGCCGGATAGTACCAGTGCCCGCCCGCCTGATACGCGCCGCCCAACGCGTAATGCGGTGCGGCTGTGAAAGCCGGCGCCGGCGGCGGCCGGCGGTGCAGGCAGCCAGACAGGCCCAGCGCGGTCAGCAGCGCGAGGCCGATCCGGCCCAGCGGCATCACGCCACCGCGTTGGCCAGCAGGCCCACGCCCAGCGCGTAGAAGATTGGCGAGTTGTAGCGCCGTATGACGCTGAAATTATGGTACACCATGAACGCGTCGCCGCCGGCGCCATCGGGGAGCAACACCGCGCCGCGCACGTCCTTGCGGGTGAATTTGGACCCGTCCGCGCGCCGCACGCCGGCCGCCTCCCACTCGCCCAGCGTGCGCTGGTGTTCCACGCCCGTATCGCCCGCGCTCAGCGCCTGTGGCGCCTGGATCGGCTGCCCCCAGGGCTCGCCCCAGCGCCAACCGCATTTGACAAAATAGTTTGCGACCGACCCGAACACATCCGTCCTGTCCGTCCAGATGTCGCGCCGCCCGTCCCCGTCCGCATCCACCGCATATTGCAGGTAGGAGCTGGGCATGAACTGCGGCTGACCCATGGCCCCCGCCCAGCTTCCCGTCATCGCCCGCGGCGACACGTCGCCGGCCTCCAGGATGCGCAGCGCGTTTATCAGCTCCTTGCGGAAATACTCCCGCCGCCGCCCCTCATAGGCCAGCGTCGCCAGAGCCTCGACGATCCGGTACGTGCCGGTCCGCTCGCCGAAATTGGACTCCAGCCCCCAGATACCCATCACGATGCGCGGGTCGCACCGGTAGCGCTCGGTCACCGAGGCCAGAGTCGACGTCTCCTGCGCATAAACCGCACGCGCCTTGTCCAGCCGCGTCTGCGGCAACACTCGTGCGCGGTATTGCGGCCAGGTCAGCTCGAACTCCGGCTGGTGGTGGTCCAGTTCGATCACCTTGGCGTTCGGCACCACGCCTTGGAACGCCGCATCCACCACCGAACTGCGCACCCCTGCCGCCACCGCCTCGGCCCGCACGGAGGCGACGAAGGCACCAAACCCGTCCTGCGCGCGGACGGCGAGCGGCAGGGCCACCAAGGGGGCGGAAAGGAGGACTCGGCGCGTTAGCATCTGGCAGTGTTTGCACGGATGCAGGACGGCGCGGAAGTTAAGAAAA
>CAXTVW010000263.1:0-3865 GCA_964247675.1 uncultured Acetobacteraceae bacterium | reverse complement strand
AAATGCGGGGGAGCAAAAGTTTTTTGCTTCTTTTTTTCAAAAAAGAAGGCCTTGCCTTCCTGGCAATAAGCCCCGAAGCGGGTTCGATAAGCAGATGGGAGCGGGGCAGGGATGGAGCACACACTTTCGGCGCTGATCGGCGGCCTCACCGGGCCGCGGGCTATCGGCGCGCCTGGCCGCCCGTGGCTGGACGGGCCTGGCCTGGCGCAGCTTGCCAAATCCGTCGCCGGCACGCTGGCCGAACGCGGCATCGGCCCAGGCGACCGGGTGGGCATCGTGCTGCCGAACGGGCCGGAGATGGCGACCGCATTCCTGACGGTTGCGGCCGTGTGCTGCGCCGCGCCGCTCAACCCCGCCTACAAGGCGGACGAGTTCGAGTTCTATCTGTCGGACCTGAAGCCGGCGGCGATCATCCTGGCGGAAGGCGGCTCGTCGGCGGCTTTCGAGGTGGCGGGCCGGCTCGGCATCCCGGTACTTGACCTGGTGACGGCGGCGGGCGACGCCGCCGGCCTGTTCCGGCTGGAAGGTGCCGCGCCGGCCACCGGCGCCAAGCCGGTCCGCGCGGCGGGGCCGGACGATCCGGCGCTGGTGCTGCACACCTCCGGCACCACGGCGCGGCCGAAGATCGTGCCGCTGACGAACGCCAACATCGTGGCCTCCGCGCGCCACATCGCCCACGCGCTGGCCCTGCAGCCGTCCGACACCTGCCTCAACGTCATGCCGCTGTTCCACATACACGGGCTGATCGCCGCGGTGACGGCCTCGCTTTCCGCGGGTGCGGCGGTGAGCTGCACGCCGGGGTTCAACGCGTTCAAGTTCGCCGAACTGCTGGGTGAGGTGAAGCCCACCTGGTACACCGCCGTGCCGACGATGCACCAGGCCATCCTGATGCGCATGCGAAACAACGCCGCGCAGGCGCGCGCGGCCAACCTGCGCTTCATCCGCTCGTCCTCCGCCTCGCTGCCGCCGCAGGTGATGGCCGAGCTGGAGGAGGTGTTTGGCGCCCCGGTGATCGAGGCGTATGGCATGACCGAGGCCGCCCACCAGATGGCCAGCAACCCGCTGCCGCCGCTCGCCCGCAAGCCCGGCGCTGTGGGCATCGCCGCCGGCCCAGAGATCGCCATCATGGACGACGACAACGCCATCCTGCCCCAGGGCGAAATAGGCGAAGTCGTCATCCGCGGCCCGAACGTGACGCCCGGCTACGACAGCAACCCGGCCGCAAACGCAAAGGCGTTCACCGAGGGCTGGTTCCGCACCGGCGACCAGGGCAAGCTCGACGAGGAAGGCTATCTGTTCCTGACCGGCCGGCTGAAGGAACAGATCAACCGCGGCGGCGAGAAGATCAGCCCGCTGGAGATCGACGTGGTGCTGCTGGACCACCCGGCGATCGCCCAGGCCTGCACCTTCGGCATCCCGCATGACAAGCTCGGCGAGGAAGTGGGCGTCGTCGTCGTGCTGCGCCCGGAGATGACGGCCACTGAGGCGGAGATACGCGATTTCGCGTCGCACCGGCTGGCGGCCTTCAAGGTGCCGCGCCGCGTGCTGGTCATGGACGACATCCCGAAGGGCGCCACCGGCAAGGTCCAGCGCATCGGGCTGGCCGCCAAGCTCGGCCTGGCGCCGCAAGACGCCATCTGATGCCGAGCATCTGCGTGTTTGGCGCCGGCGCCATCGGCGGCCTGCTGGTGGCCCGGCTGGAAGCGGCCGGCACCCCTGTCTCCCTGGTGGCGCGCGGCGCGCATCTGGCGGCGGTGCAGCAGGACGGGCTGGTGCTGCACTCCGGCGGCGAACGCGTGGTGACGCGCCCCAACGCGGTGCCGCATGGCGACGCAATCGGCCCGCAGGACTACCTGATCCTGACGCTGAAAGCGCATTCGGTGGAGCCGGCCCTGCCGCAGCTCGCTCCTCTGGTGGGCCCGCACACCACGATCGTGACCGCGATCAACGGGGTGCCGTGGTGGTACAGCTACGGCCTACCTGAGCCGTTCGGCGGCCGCAGGATCCTCTCCGTGGACCCGACCGGCGCGTTGGCCGAGGCGCTGCCGCCGGCGCAGTGTCTGGGCTCCATCGTGTATCCCGCCGCCACCATCCACGCGCCAGGGGTGATCCACCACAGCTATGGCGACCGGTTCAGCCTGGGCGAGCCGGACGGCACGCGCTCGGAGCGCGCCAATGCGCTGTCCGCCCTGCTGATCGCCGCCGGCCTGAAAGCCCCCGTCCGCCCGCGCATACGCGACGAGCTGTGGGTGAAATTGTGGGGCAACATGGCGTTCAACCCGATCAGCGCGCTGACCACGGCCACGCTGGACGTGATCACCGCCGACCCTGGCAGCCGGGCGGTGGCGCGCGCGATGATGCTGGAGGGCCAGGCGGTGGCCGAGGCGCTGGGCATCAAGTTCGCCATCGACGTGGAGAAGCGCATCGACGGCGCGGCCGAAGTGGGCCACCACAAGACGTCCATGCTGCAGGATATGGAGGCGGGCCGGCCGCTGGAGATCGAGGCGATCCTCGGCGCCGTGGTGGAGATGGCCGGCTGGGTGGACGTGGCGGCCCCGCTTAGCCAGGCCATGCTGGCGCTGGTCCGCCAGCGCGCCGCCATGCGCCACGCCAGCGGGGGCTGAACCGTCATGTCCGCACTCAGATCACGCTGGGGCCAGTTGATCATCGGCATCCTGTGCATGGTGATGATCGCCAACCTGCAATATGGCTGGACGCTGTTCGTGCTGCCGATCGGCAAGGCGACCGGATGGAGCCGCGCCGCCATCCAGGTGGCCTTCACCGTGTTCGTGCTGTGCGAGACCTGGCTGCTGCCGCTCGAAGGCTACGTGATCGACCGGATCGGGCCCAAACTGACGGTGTGCGCCGGCGGCGTGCTGATCGGCGCCTCCTGGGTGCTGGACAGCGTGGCCGCGTCGCTGACTGTGCTGTATATCGGCTCGGCGCTCGGCGGCATCGGCTCCGGCTTCATCTACGGCGCCACCGTCGGCAACGCCATCAAGTGGTTTCCCGACAAACGCGGCCTGGCCGCCGGCCTGACGGCTGCCGGTTTCGGGGCCGGCTCCGCCATCACGCTGGTGCCGATCTCCAACATGATCGCCCGCAGCGGCTACCAGCACACGTTCCTGTTCTTCGGCCTGCTGCAGGGAATCGTCGTGGTGATCGCCGCGCAATTGCTGCAGCCCCCGCCTGGATCGGACAAGTCGCGCACCACGCCGCTCTCCTCCAGCGGCATGACCGCCGTCCGCCCGTCCCGCCTGCATGACATCACGCGCGACTACAGGCCGGGCGAAGTGGCGCGCGAGCCGGTGTTCTGGCTGATGTACCTGATGTTCGTCCTGGTGGGCGCCGGCGGGTTGATGGCCACGGCACAGCTCTCGGTGATCGCTACCGATTTCGGCGTGGCGAAAACCCCGGTGACGCTGCTGTTCCTGACGATGCCGGCGCTGACCTTCGCCCTGGCGATCGACCGCGTGCTGAACGGACTGACACGCCCATTCTTCGGCTGGGTGTCGGACCATATCGGCCGCGAGAACACCATGTTCATCGCGTTCCTGCTGGAAGGCCTGGGCATCCTCGTCCTGGTCTGGCAGGCCGCCAATCCCGTAGCGTTCGTGGTGCTGACCGGCGTGGTGTTCTTCGCCTGGGGCGAGATATACTCGCTGTTCCCCGCCACCTGCGGCGACACGTTCGGCCGGAAGTTCGCAGCCACCAACTACGGTCTGCTCTACACGGCAAAAGGCACCGCCGCCCTGCTGGTGCCGCTCGCGAGCCTTTTGCGCGAGGCGACCGGAACCTGGCTGGCGGTGCTCTACATGGCCGCCGGCGTGAACCTGCTGGCGGCCGTGCTGGCGTTATTCGTTTT
>CAXTVW010000262.1:0-3871 GCA_964247675.1 uncultured Acetobacteraceae bacterium | reverse complement strand
AAAAGTTTTTTGGTCCTTTTTTTCAAAAAAGGACTGCTTGCTTTCTGTTGCGACCATCTGCCACCAGCCGGCCGCTCAAATTGGGCACTTCGAAACCGGAGTGGCGCAAGGCTGCAGCGAGCGAAGACACCGCTTCGGCCAGGCAGGCGCGGCAATTTTGTTCCAGCGCCAGCTTGTAGAGATAGTTGTCCAGCAATGGTGCGTCGCCGGCCTGTGCGGCGGCCAGCGCGCGCAGCAGGCGGCATTCATCTTTCGTCGGTGCAGGCGCGCATCGTGTCGCCATGCACGCTGGCCTGGCGCCTGGCTCGGAGCGCGCCGCCACGCGGAACGCCCGGAAAGCGCGCCGGGCGCGCGTGAGATAGGCGCAGGCCGGCAGGAAAAGGCCGTCGGCGCTATCTTTTCCGTCCGCTTGCCCGGCCAGGGCGCGCAGGGCGCCCAGCGCCACCCTCAGGCACACTTCATTCGCGGCAGGCTGCGGCTGGGATGGCCTGGGCGGGAATGGCATGCTCGTCATGATCGGACCTTCCGGCGGACAGCGCCTTGCGTCACGCTATTGCGAATCACTCTCATTATCAAGTAAGCCGGTTTCGTTCACTTGGGAGACACCGATGATCAACGCACACAATGATTGCCGCCCGTCAGGCACCGGCGTCGACGACCGCCTGGCGCTCCCGGTCGAGCAGGGCGTGCTGTTGTGGTGCATGCGCGCTTTGGTGATCGAGATGAAAAGCGGCACCCCGGCAGACACGCAGATCGACGAGCTGCTCACCGCCCTCGGCGCCCCGTCCGCGTCGCCTTGCCTCAGGCGTTTCATGGTGGCGATCAGCCGTGGCTGCACGCGCATGGTGGACGTGCAGTGTGTCTGCCGCCGCCGGATCAGCCCGGACGAACGCGCCTTGCTGGACATCCAGGCGCTGGCTCAGGCGACGCGCCCGTTCGAGGCGCTGCTCCTCCTGCGCGGCTTCGTGACACAGGAGGGCGCAGACGCAGCCTTGCGCGACGCGGAGGGAATCGGCCGGGCGCTGGCCCAGGCGGGCCGCTTCCTGCCCGAGCCGGACGAGGAGGTTCGTCACTTCGCCCTCTCTGGCGGGGGCTGGGCCGCGCGGCCGGTGGACGCGACGTTGCACTGAGGCAAGCAAAGCCTTCTTTTTTGAAAAAAGAAGCAAAAAACCTCTGCTTCCCCGCAATTGCAGCAAGCGTATTTGTTCAAAAGCACCCGTGTGCTGCAAATGCGGGGAGATAAAAGTTTTTTGGTCCTTTTTTTCAAAAAAGGACTGCTTGCTTCCTGTCCTGAACATCAAGGCCCCCAATCGACATGCGGCTAGCCTTCCTAGGCACCCCTGCCTTCGCCGTCCCCGCGCTGCACGCGCTGGCCGAGGCCGGTCACCATATTGCCGCTGTGTATTGCCAGCCGCCGCGCCCCGCCAACCGCGGCCAGGCGCTGACGCGCTGTGCCGTCCACCTGGCCGCCGACGCCATGGGCCTGCCGGTGCGCACGCCAGCCCGGGTCCGCCGCGACACCGCCGAGCACGAGGCCTTCGCCGCCCTGGACCTGGACGCTGCCGTTGTTGCCGCCTACGGCCTGATCCTGCCGCGCGAGATGTTGGACGCGCCCCGCCTCGGCTGCCTGAACATCCACGCCAGCCTGCTGCCGCGCTGGCGCGGCGCCGCCCCGATCCACGCCGCCATACTCGCCGGCGACGCGGAGACCGGCATCACCATCATGCAGATGGACGAGGGCCTGGACACCGGCGCCATGCGCCTGCGCGCCGCCATCCCCATCGGCGCCCGCGCCACCACGCCCGAATTGTTCGACCAGCTCGCCGCGCTCGGCGCCACCCTGGCCGTGCAGGCGCTCGCAGACTTGCCGCCCGCCACCCCGCAGCCGGCAGACGGCGTCACCTGGGCTCCAAAGCTCACCCGCGCCGACGGCCATCTCGACTTCGCCCAGGACGCCGACGCCCTCGACCGCCGCGTGCGCGCGCTCACCCCCTGGCCCGGCACCTATGCCGTGCTCGGCGCCGACACCCTGAAAATCCTGCAGGCTGAGCCCGCCGGGCTGCCCGCCGCCGCCCAGCCCGGCCGCATCCTCGCATCCGACTTCACCGTCGCATGCGGCACCGGCGCCCTGCGCCTGTTGCGCGTCCAGCGCGCCGGCCGTCCCGCCGTGGACGGGGCCGCGTTCCTTCGCGGCCTGCCAGGCTGGCAGGACCTGGTCCTCGCGTGACCCGCTGGGCATTGCTGCTGGAATACGACGGCACACGCTTCGTCGGCTGGCAGCGCCAGGCAACCGGCCCGTCCGTCCAATCCGCGCTCGAGGCGGCGGCCGAGGGCCTCGCCGGCGGCCCGGTTGCCGCCACCGCCGCCGGCCGCACCGATGCCGGCGTGCACGCTATTGGCCAGGTTGCCCACCTGGACCTCGCGCGCCCGATGACGCCCGACCAGCTCCTGGCCGCGCTGAACTACCACTTGAAACCGGACCCCATCGCCGTCCTGCGCGCTGCCCCGGTGCCGGACAACTGGAGCGCCCGGTTCACCGCCACCGGCCGCGCCTATTTATTCCGCATCCTCAACCGCCCAGCCCGCCCCGCGCTGCTGGCCCACCGCGTCTGGCACCTGCCGCGTCCGCTGAACGTCCCCGCCATGCAGCGCGCCGCCGCCCACCTGCTCGGCCGGCATGATTTCACCTCGTTCCGCGCCGCCGCCTGCCAGGCCAGCTCCCCCCTGCGCACGCTGGACCGGCTGGACGTGATACGCGCCGGCGCCGGCGACGAGGTTCACGTGGTGGCCGAAGCGCGCAGCTTCCTGCACCACCAGGTGCGCAACATGGTCGGCACGCTGCGTCTGGTGGGCGAGGGGCGCTGGCAGCCGGACGACGTCGCCGCGGCGCTGGCCGCCCGCAACCGTGCCGCCGCCGGCCCCACCGCGCCGCCGGACGGGTTATATCTCACCGCTGTCCGCTACCCGGAGGATCCGTTCGCCGTCTGACGCAGGCCCGGCCTTCGGGCAGCCATGCGGCAACCAAGCGTGGCATCGTTTCGTTGTCTGGCCCTGTCCGGCTGCGCCGCCATTGGCAGCCGCAAACCAACCAGCCTCCAACGGAGATTACCTGATGCGCAAGCTGCTTCTCGCGTCCGCGGCCCTCGCCGCGCTGGCGGCCCTGCCGGCTTTGGCCCAGACCGCCACGCCGGACACTTCGCCCGCCGCAACCCCGCCCGCCGCCGCCACGGACCAGGCGCCGCCCGCGCAGGTCGCGCCCGCCCAGCCCTCCACGCCGGCGCCATCGTCAACCATGGCTCCGTCCTCGACGGCCACGCCTCCCAAGCACCACCACCACATGGCCAGGTCCGACGCCGGCGAACCCACCACCTTCGCGCACGAGCCAGGCACCGGCCAGAGCGGACCCGCCTCCGCCCGCGCGAGCAACATCGATTCCGGGGACAGCCACTCGGCCATCGCGCCGCATCTGCCTTCGCCCCGGGGTGGTGAGAACGCCGGCTACGTGAACTACCTGCGCGACGCCGACCGCGCGCTCCGCATGCATCACACCGGCGAGGCGCAGCAGGCGCTGGAGATGGCTGAAACCCGTCTGCTCGACCGCAGCACGCCCGCCGGCACCGCCAACCAGCCAGACCAAGCCGCGATCGTTCAGCAAGTGAGCCAGGCCCGCCAGGCGCTCGGACATAATGACCTGCACGGCGCGCAGTCAGCCATCGAGATGGCGCTGCACAGCGCGCCGCAGTAAGGGAGCAAGCAGTCCTTTTTTGAAAAAAAGGACCAAAAAACTTTTGCTCCCTGTCGGCGGCTGCTGAAAAAGTCGCCGACAGGGAGCAAAAGTTTTTTGCTTCTTTTTTTCAAAAAAGAAGGCCTT
>CAXTVW010000261.1:0-3875 GCA_964247675.1 uncultured Acetobacteraceae bacterium | reverse complement strand
CTAGAGTCACACCGCATCGAGCCGCGATGTGTCGCCATTTCTGGCTCTGCTCGGACTAGCTTGTTTCGTAACCTCAGAGGCGGGAATGACTTGAGCCGCTCAACGCTACAGGATCGAACGTGAAGCCGGTCCTGCTCTGCTTCTCCCACCTCCGCTGGAACTTCGTTTTTCAACGCCCGCAACAGCTTCTGACGCGCGCCTCGCGGTCCTATCGCGTGGTCTTTCTCGAGGAGCCGCTGTTCGAGGAGGAGCGTCAGGTGGCGCTGGCGTCGCCTCGTCTCGACCGGCACAAGGTCGAGGCCGACGTCCTCGTCGCGGTTCCTGTCCTGCCGGTAGGCCTCGACGTGGATGGGGTCGACCGGGCGCAGCGCGCGCTGCTCGACGGGCTGCTTCAGGATTTGGGCTGCGGGGCCGACATTGCGGTGGCCTGGTTCTACACCGCGATGGCGGTGGCCTTCTCGGATCATCTCCGGCCGCGCGTCATCGTTTGGGACTGCATGGACGAGCTTTCCGGCTTTGCAGGCGCCTCGCCACGTCTTGCCCTGTTCGAGCGCCGCCTGCTGAAGGCCACCAGTGTTGTGTTTACCGGTGGCCGGAGCCTCTTCGAGGCAAAGCAGCGGCACCACCCAGACACCCACCTATTCCCGAGCGCTGTGGACGCCCAGCACTTCGCGTTGGCCCGGGATCCCATGGTCCGTGCGCACGACGATGCCGCCGGCCAAGCCGGGCTGCCACGCCCGCGGCTGGGTTGGTTCGGCGTCGTTGACGAGCGCATGGATCTCGCTTTGCTCGACGCGGTGGCGGTACGGCGCCCGGGGTGGTCCCTCGTAATGATCGGTCCTGTAGTAAAGATCGATCCGGCGGCCCTGCCCCGGCGGCCGAACATCCACTGGCTTGGCATGAAGTCCTATGCCGAGCTGCCGCGCTACCTCGCCGGATGGGACGTGGGCCTGATGCCGTTCGCGCTGAATGAGGCTACACGCTTCATCAGCCCGACCAAGACCCCGGAATACTTGGCTGCCGGCGTGCCGGTCCTATCCACCGCGGTGGCGGATGTCATACGCGATTGGGGCAACGATCGGCTCGTTGAGGTGGTGCACGACGCCGATGGGCTGGTCGCGGCGACCGAGGCTCTGTTGGCGCGACCATCCGACGCTTGGCTGCGCCGGGTTGATGCGAGGCTGGCGCGGATCTCGTGGGACGCGACCTGGGAGGCCATGAACGAGCGGATCGTTGCGCTCTTCGAGGTTCCGCCGTGCGGGACGCGAACTGGACCGGTACCTGTGGCTAGATTGGGAGCTTCGCATGTTTGATTGGCTCGTCGTCGGCGCCGGCTTCGCAGGGACGGTGCTGGCGGAGCGGCTGGCCGCGATCCGGGGTGAGCGCGTAGCGGTGATCGACAAACGCCCGCATGTTGGTGGCAACGCCTTTGACGAGGTCGATGCCGCCGGCATCCTGGTGCATCGTTACGGGCCGCACATCTTCCACACCAACTCCGACCTGGTGTTCGCCCACCTCTCGAGGTTCACGCAGTGGCGTGCCTATCAGCATCGAGTGCTGGCGCATCTGCACAGCGGCCGGATGGTGCCGATGCCGATCAATCGAACAACGATCAACCGAGTCTATGACCTGGCGCTCGTGACCGACGGCGAGGTTGAGACATTCCTGGCCGCGCGCGCTAAGGCGGTCGACGTAATCCGGACGAGCGAGGACGTGATCCTGTCTCAAGTCGGGCACGAACTTTACGAGATGTTCTTCCGCGGCTACACGCGAAAGCAGTGGGGCTTGGATCCGCGCGACCTCGACAAGTCCGTGGCGGCGCGCGTCCCGACGCGCTTGAACGACGACGACCGGTACTTCACCGACAGATTCCAGTTCATGCCCCGGGACGGCTACACGGCAATGTTCCGCCGGATGCTAGACCATCCCAACATCACCGTGATCACCGGGACGGAGTACGACGCGGTACGCGACGCGCTCAGGCATCGGCGCTTGATTTGGACCGGCCCGATCGATGAGTTCTTCGGCTATCGCTTCGGCCGACTGCCATACCGTTCGCTACGGTTCCACCATGAGAGCCGCGATCAGGCCTGGTTCCAGCCCGTGGGCACCGTAAACTATCCAGGCGAGGACGTTCCCTGGACCCGGATCACCGAATACAAGCACCTTACCGGCCAGTCGCACGCGCGGACCAGCATTACCTTCGAATTTCCGGAAGCCGAGGGCGATCCCTATTATCCCGTGCCGCGCCCAGAAAATGCACTGCTCTACAAGCGCTACGCAGCGCTGGCCGACGCCGCCCCGGACACCTGGTTCATCGGACGCCTAGCCACCTATCGCTACTACAACATGGACCAGGTCGTGGCTCAGGCGCTCGCAACCTTCAAGCGGATCGAGGACAACGTGCCACGCCAATCGTCCGGCACCGGCAAATTCGCGACAAACGGCGCCTAAGCATGGCCGGCCTCGGTGCAACCTCGGGTCAAACCAGAAGCCCGCCGCTGGAGCTTTGGGGCGGAGTGGAATGCAGCGTGGTACGCATCGGCGATAGCTGGCGCGACCAAGTGCGAGAAACCGGCCATCATCATCGGGCTGGCGATCTGGAACGGATTGCGGCACTGGGGATCCGCACGCTCCGCTATCCGCTGCTGTGGGAGCGGGTGACCATCGGCCATCCCACTGCCTGCGGCTGGGAATGGCATGACGCCCGAGTTGCGGCGATGGACCGGCTCGATCTTCAAGTCATCGGCGGCCTGATGCATCACGGGTCGGGGCCGCCGATGACCAACCTGCTGGACGAGCGCTTGCCCGAGCTTCTGGCGGCGCATGCCCGGGAGGCGGCGGAACGTTATCCGTCCATTGTCACTTGGACACCGATCAACGAGCCGTTGACGACCGCACGCATTTCGTGCCTGTACGGGCTTTGGTACCCGCATCGACGGGACGAGGACGCCTTTCTCCGTGCCGTGGTGATCCAGTGCCGCGCAGTGCAGTGTGCCATGCGGGCGATCCGGTCATTGCATCCGAAGGCGAAGCTGCTGCAAACAGAGGACATTGGCCGGGTCTTTGCCACGCCGCAGCTCCGCGCCCAGGCTGAGTACGAGAACGAGCGGCGCTGGCTGAGCCTCGACTTGCTGTGCGGTGTTGTCGATCGGTCACATCCCTGGCGGCGTCGGCTGGAGCAGGCCGGTGCGGTCCCAAGACATCTGGACGATCTCGCGACGGGAGAGGCCGCGCCTGACCTCATCGGCGTCAATCACTACCTGACCACCGACCGCTTCCTCGACCACAGGGAGACGCTTTATCCGCCCCATCTCCGGAACGGCCGCTACGCTGATACGGAGGCGGCGCGCGTCGACCTTCCGGAAGCACTGACCGGCTGGAAGCCGAGGCTGCGCGAGGTATGGGAACGCTATCGCCGGCCGATGGCGATCACCGAGGTGCATCTCGGATGCCGGGACCGGCAGGACCAGGTGCGCTGGTTGATGCAGGCATGGGATGCAGCGCGGGCGCTGAGGGCGGAGGGCGCCCGCATCGAAGCGGTGACGGTCTGGGCGATGTTCGGCCTGATGGATTGGGACAGCATGCTTTGCAACCGGCGCGGCCGTTACGAATCGGGGGTTTTCGACGCCGAAGCGGGTCCGCCGCGTCTGACGCTGCTTGCTGACGCCGTGCGTGCGCTTGCTCATCACGGCCACTTCGAGGATCCACTTCTGCAGCAGCCGGGCTGGTGGCAGCGGGAGGATCGTGTGCACGCGGGCCTCCGAGGTGCCTGACCAGAACCGCCGGCCCCGGTGCGCCTCAAGAAGCGAACCGAAGGTGTCGGCAATCCTGCGCACGATGGAGACGGCCCTACGCCGGATACCTTGCTCGAG
>CAXTVW010000260.1:0-3898 GCA_964247675.1 uncultured Acetobacteraceae bacterium | reverse complement strand
GCCAGGCCGCCTTGCAGACGCGAAGCGATGGTTTCCTGGGCACGCTGTATGCTCATTGTCACCCAGGTGTGCAGGTCGATGCTGTCGGTCAGCGCGCCTTCGTGATGCTGGCTGGCGTTGATGCCGTTCTCGGCGATGTAGCGGAACGGGCTGGCGGGCTTCAGGCGCTTGACGCCTTCGTTCACGGAGGTGGTGGACCAGAAATCCTTCGCCGCGTTACGGCTGGCGCGGAACAGGTTACCCTGCTCGATATACTTGGTGATCATGATGTACCAGGTGCCCAGCGACATGATCGCAAGCAGGATCAGCACGGTCTTGCTGATGTAGTCGCCGGTCTTCCATAGGGCGGACAGGCCGTAAGGGTTCTCGACGGACTCCGTGCCGTTGCCGTTGTCGGTCGCACTCGGCGCACCGGGGGCAGCGGTGGCGTCCGCGGGAGCAGGGGGCGCACCAGGCGTGCCGGGTGCCGCACCCGTGGTCGCGTCCGGCGCGCCTGGGGTGGCCGGCGCGCCCGGCGTGGCCGGAGCGCCGGGGGTTGTGGCAGGCGCCGCAGCGGCAGGTGCCGCGGCGTCTCCAGGGGCGGCCGGCGCCGGCGCGGTTGTGGCCGGTGCGGGTGCTGCCTGGGCGAAAGCCACTGCCGGCATCGCGGACGCGGCGCTGAAGGCCAGTGCGGCGGCCAAGGTGGGCAGGCGGTTCGTCTTTTTCATGGTCACTCCTATTGAGGCGGGCCGCCAAGGCGCCGCCTTTCGCTTTCGATGGTCCTGTCCGGAGCTATTCCGCGCCGTTCAGTTTGAACTGAATGTTCCATTGGTGCGCTGCCGATACCGGCTTGCCGTTGACAGTACGGGGGCGATATCGCGCCTTCTTAACGTAACTAAGCGCCGATGACCCGAAGGCGGAGCCGCCTGAAACCGAGTCGATCTTGCAGCCGCTCGTCGCCCCGTCCGGGCCCACAGTGCACGATACCCGTGCAGAGCCCTCACGCTCCTCGTCCTGCATCTGCGGCGGGTATTCCAGCGGGCCACCGGCAATCGGCCGCTCGCTCACATCCCGGTCCGGCTGCGCCGGCGCGGTCGGGACCGGCGCCGTCGGATGATACGCCTGCGGCGGCGGTGCCGCATGTGTCACGGCCTCGATCACATGCTGCTGCGGCGGCGGCTGCACGTTGATTTCGGGCGGCGGGATGAACGGGGGTGGCGGCGCTGCCAGTTGCGGCGGCGGCGGCGGCGGCGGCGGGGGCGGTGGCGGCTTCGTCTCCTCCTGCACGATCTTGGTCTCGATAGGCGGCTTCAGCTTTTCGATGATGTTCGAGCCAAGACCCTCCACCAGCGCGTAAATCAGCAGAACATGGAACACGATGACGACGCCGGCCCCCACCAGGTGGCGCGTCGGGCTCCTGCTTTGCTCGGCGTAGTTCATGCCGCGCACTCCTTCATACGATCTCGTCTCCTGCTTCCCGGAGCGGTAATCCGCCGATCGGGTTAAACCTGTTGCGTGAGGTGTCGATGGTGCACGTCGAGACGCCCACCCTCAAGGCTGGCGTAAGCGTCACCCCCTGGCACGCTCGCACGGGTCGGCTTGCAAATACCGTTCCTCGTTGCAGCTCTGCCCCGTTTGGCGTCGCATGCCCGGCAATCACGTTCTTCAGGCGAAGCTTCGCGCAGGCCGCGTAGCGGAACGCATTCCGCCAGGCTGCCAGACCCTGCAACGCGCAGGATAATAGCAAGTATTTCATCAATGATGCGGGCGTTCCGTTGTTTTTGTTCGTGATTGCTTGCTGCAACCTTTATCAGCTTTCCGCCCGGCGGCAACGCCCCATCGCGGGCGGCGAGCATCAGCCAGGCTGCTTGAATTTGCCGCAGAAGGCTTTCAGCTTTTCTGCAAGTTCCCCGGACGTATCCGAAACCGGGTCTTCGATTTGCGACACGGTAATCTGCCCGCTGGAGAAGATAGCGTAGAATTGATGAAAGCCCACATATTTCTGTTGCGCCGATTGGAAGTTCACCCACCCGCATACCACGCGCTCCGCGCCGACATACGGGAGATCAGCATCAAAATGCCAGATCGCCGTCTGCGGCGCGATGAACGCGCTGGATAGCCTATCCTCGATCTGGTCTCGCATCTGTAACGTGACCTCGTCGGCCACGGCCCGCCCGGACCATCCGACGATCGCAGCAAACCCCAACATGCCGGCTGTCAGCCAGAACCGCATTACGCTTTTCTCCGTGGCGCCCGCTTCTGCCGGGCGAGGCCCAGGATACACGGCACAATCGCCTGCGCCAAAGCCCCGGCCCCCTTGCCGTGCCGCCTGTCGCGCGCCACGTTCCGGAGATGCGTGACCGAGTGCCACAAACCATCGACATGACGGCAGGCGGCGAGTTCGTCACGCCGTCGGCGCGTTCCACCTGGCCGCTACGCCTTGGTCTAGGCGCAGCAATCGTGGCCGTGGTGGCTGGCGCGGTGACTGTCGCTGCGATTTTCCTGTGGGTCGCGTCCGTTATGTTGCCAATAGCGCTTGTGGCTGGCGCGGTCGCTTACGCAGCTTTCCGGCTGCAGGGGTGGCAGCGGCGTCGGTGAGGACATAGCGAAAACTCTCGGTATCCGTCGATGGTTGTTTCAGCTGCCTCCCCTAGGGACCAAAAGTTTTTTGCTTCTTTTTTTCAAAAAAGAAGGCCTTGCTTTCTACTCCGCCGCTAGCCGCGCCCGCTCTCCCAGTCCGAACGCTTCAGCCAGCAACGTGAACGACCGTCGCCGAGCGGTCGGATCGTGTAGCGCAGTTACCACCGCAATCTCGTCCACGCCGTGGCTGCGCCCCACCGCCTCCAACCGCTCGCGTACCACGTCCGGCGTGCCGTAGGCGCTGCGCTCCCGGGTAGCGGCATTGCGCGCGATTTCGGACGCGGTGAACGGATAGGCGGCTGCCTCCTCCGGCAAGGGCAGGGGCACGAACCGGCCGCGTTCGCGCTCGGCCCGCCACACCTCGCGCGGCGCGAACAGCCGGTCAGCCTCCGCCTGGGTGTCGGCCGCGAGTGCAAACACCGCAATGGCGCTGTAGGGATGCGGGTGCGCCTCGCTCGGCCGGTAGGTGGCGCGGTAGAGCTCAAGCGCCTCCATCGCCCCTTGTCCCTCGGTGAAAAAGTAGGCGTAGCAGTAGGGCAGGCCGAAGAAGGCAGCGACTTGCGCGCCGTAGCTGGAGCTGCCGAGTATCCACATTTCAGGCGATGTCGGGCCTTCGGGCTGCGCCATCACGGCGCGGAACGGGTGGTTGTCCGGCAGCGCACCACCGCTGACCCAGGCCATCAGGTCCCGCAGCTGCGCCGGGAACGCGTTGGCTGCTTCGGCGGCGTTCGGGTTCAGCGCGAACGCGGTGCGGCCGTCCGAGCCGGGCGCGCGGCCCAGGCCGAGGTCGATGCGCCCCGGCGCCAATGCTTCGAGTACGCGGAACTGCTCGGCCACCTTTAGCGCGCTGTAATGCGGCAGCATTACGCCGGCGCTGCCCAGCCGTATGCGCGAAGTGACCATGGCGAGCGCGGCCAGCAGCACTTCGGGCGACGAGCCGGCGATACTGTCGCTGCTGTGGTGCTCGGACACCCAGAAGCGATGATAGCCCAGCGTGTCGCACAGCCTGGCGAGTTCCACCGACTCGCGTATGGACGCGGCTGGCGAGCGGCCGGAGACGATCATCGATTGGTCGAGCACGGAGAGGCGCATGGCGTGGAAATGGTGGTGCGGCCTTGCCGCGCCAACCCGGTGCGAACCGCCGTTGAGCGGGAGGAAGCAAGCGGTTCTTTTTTGGAAAACAGAACCAAACAACTTTTGCTCCCTGTCGGCGAACGTTTCAGCAGCCGCCGACAGGGACCAAAAGTCTTTTGCTTCTTTTCTTCAGAAAAGAAGGCCT
>CAXTVW010000259.1:0-3930 GCA_964247675.1 uncultured Acetobacteraceae bacterium | reverse complement strand
TTTTCAAAAAAGAACTGCTTTCTTGCCTGATGCCGGCACCCAGTCCAGACTTTCCGCCAGACATGCGCATACATGCCAGCTGCGCCGCCCGCGCCGACCAGGGCCTGCTTCTTCTGGGCCCGCCTGGCGCCGGCAAGTCGGACCTTCTCCTGCGCCTGCTCGACCGCGGCTACGAGCTTGTGGCGGACGACCAGGTGGAGCTGGACGGCACCGTCGCGTCCGCGCCGGCCCCGCTAGCCGGCCTGTTGGAGATACGCGGCCTGGGGATCATTCGGCGGGCGTTTCGCGCGGCCGTCGGTGTGGTACTGGTGGTCCGGCTCGAGCGGGGGGAACGGTTACCGATTCCACTCCGTTATGAAAATCTTGATGTTCCCATGGTTTCTGTGGATCCGCTCACTGCCTCTGCTCCAATTGTTATCGGGTTGGCGCTGGACGGTTTGTGTGGCCAAGCATCGTTCGTGACGGGAGCCTTCGGCTGACACCGCAATCCGCAGCAACCGACGATCAGAAGCCGGCGGCGTCACAGCGCAGGGTTGTGCTGGTGACCGGGCTTTCCGGTGCGGGCAAGGCGTCCACGCTGCGCGTGCTGGAGGATCTCGGCTACGAGGCGGTCGACAATCCGCCGTTGCGGCTGCTCGAGGAGATGGTGTCACGCGGGGACCGGCCGGCCGCCGTTTGTGTGGACACACGCAGCCGGGGGTTTGATTCGGACGAGGTGCTCGCCACTCTAGCCCGCTTGCGGCGCAATCCAGCCTTGCGCGTGGAGCTTGTCTTTGTCCAGGCGGACGAGGCGAGCTTACTGCGCCGCTTCACCGAGACACGCCGCCGGCATCCTCTGGCGCCGACCAGCCGGGTGTCGGACGGGGTGGTCTCCGAAATACGGCTGACGGCCGTGCTGCGCGATGCCGCGGACCTAGTATTGGACACCACGGATCTGGCGCTTCCCATGCTGCGGCGCATTATAGAGCAAAGGTTTAGCGGCAATGCGGCCGCGGATGTCGGGATGACCGTGTCGCTGCTCTCGTTTGCCTACCCCGCCGGGCTGCCGCGGGAAGCAGAGCTGGTCTTCGATGCGCGCTTCCTGCGCAACCCGCATTACGACCCCATCTTGCGGCCTCGGACAGGGCTCGATCCCGAGGTTGCGGCCTATGTCGAGGCGGACCCGGATTTCATTCCGTTCGTGGACAAGATAACCGATCTGTTAGCTTTGCTCTTGCCGCGTTTCGTTCAGGAGGGCAAGAAATACGCGAGTGTCGCCATAGGCTGCACGGGGGGGCGCCATCGTTCGGTGCACATCGTCCAACTGCTTGCGGAGCGGTTGCGGCGTATGCAACCGGAGGCGGACAGCCAGGGGTTGTGGCGAGTGGTTGTGGCACATAGAGAGCTCATGCGCGGTCAGGTTGATGGTGCAGCGCGCAATGTGGGTGCACATATAGAGGGATCGCGGTCCGGGGCTTCCGGACCGCTCGTTAATCCAGGCGCAGGAGGCCTGACAGAAACCCCATGATCGGATTGATCCTGGTTACCCACGGCCGCCTTGCCGAGGAGATGCGTTCGGCGATGGAGCACGTGGTGGGTCCGCAGCGGCGCGTGGCCACCGTGTGCATAGGCGTGGACGATGACGTGGAGCAGCGCCGGCTGGACATCCAGAACTGCATCCATGACGTGGACGCCGGCGACGGCGTGATATTGTTGACCGACATGTTCGGCGGCACGCCAAGCAACCTGGCCATCAGCATGATGGGCCGCGGCGGCGTGGAAGTGATCGCGGGAATGAACCTGCCCATGCTGGTGAAGCTCGCAAAGGTTCGCTCGCAGCAGACGCTGTCGGAATGTACGCTCATCGCCGAGACGGCCGGGCGGAAATACATCGCCGCGGCGAGCCACGTGCTGGAGACCTGCAAGTCGCCAAACATCTGCAAGTCGCTCGATCCGAGGCAGGCGAATGGGGTGCTAGGGCCGGTGGCGCATATGTGCGAGCAGGCCGCGAAGGCGCATTCTTGAGCAAGCAAGGCCTGCTTTTTTGAAATCCATTTTGTCCCCGCCAATGTTCAGCGCTTCGGATTTCTCCAGACAGACCCGACTGCCGCAAACGCGGGAAGATAAAAGTTTTCTGGTCCTTTTTTTCAAAAAAGGACTGCTTCCTTCCTTGGCTCGTCTTCCCTGATGGGCGCCGAAGCCGAAGTCTCCCGCGTCGTAGAAATCGTCAACCGCCGCGGCCTGCACGCCCGTGCGGCCGCCAAGCTGGTGAACACGGCGGAAAGGTTTTCCGCTAACGTGGACGTGCTGCGCGACGGCCAGGTGGTGTCGGCGCGGTCGATCATGGGGTTGATGATGCTGGGGGCCGGCATGGGTAGCACGATCGAGCTGCGCGCCGAAGGATTCGACGCGCACGAGGCGCTGGACGCGATCGCAGGCTTGGTCGAGGCCGGCTTCGATGAGCAGGACTGAGGCCGGCAAGCCGACGCAGAAAAACGCGCGCGGATCGGGCGCGCCCAAGGCTGGCGGCGAGCGTGTTCTGACCGGCATCCCGGTCAGCCCGGGCATCGCAATCGGCAGCCTGTATGCGGCCAGCGAGCCGAAGCTGGAGGCCAAGCGGGGCAAGATACGCGCGGGTGGCGTGGAGGCCGAACTCGGACGGCTGGAAGTGGCGGTGCAGAAATCCCGCAAGCAGCTCGCCAAGCTGCGCGCCCGGCTGGGTGTGCTGCCGGAGGACAGCCAGCACGAGATCGCGCCGCTGATCGACGCGTATCTGCAGATGCTGGGGCCCTCGCGCCTGTTGCGGTCCGCCCGCAAGCGCATCGCCGAGGGGCTGGTGACGGCGGAGACGGCGGTGCTGGACGAGGTGGATGCGCTGGCGGCGGCCATGCTGGCAGTGCCGGGCGCGCGCGGCCGTGACGACGCGGACGCCCAGCAGCGGCGCGCGGAGGAGATACGCGAGACCGGGCGGCGGCTGCTGCGCAACCTGGCCGAGGCGGCGTTCCGCAGCTTTGCCAACGTGCCGCAGGGGGCGATACTGGTGGCGGAAAGCCTGCGGCCGGCGGATGCGGCGCTGATCGATCCCGCGCGCATCGCCGGGCTGGCCACGGAAGAGGGTGGGACGGACGGGCATACCGCGATCATGCTGCGCGCGCTGGGTGTGCCGGCCGTGCTGGGCGCGCCCGGACTGCTGGCGGCCTCGCGTACCGGCACGGTGGCGGTGCTGGACGGCGCGGCGGGGCGGGTCGTGCTGCACCCGGAGGCGGCGACTTTGGCTGCGGCCAAGCGCGGGGTGGCGCAATACGCGCGCGAGCGGCAGCGTCTGGCGCGCTTCCGCCGGCTGGTGTCGGAGACCACGGACCACCACCCTGTGCAGCTTCAGGCCAATTTGGAGCTGCTAGCGGAGCTGCCGCTGGTAGCCGGCGCGGGGGCGTCCGGCATCGGGCTGTTCCGCACCGAGTTCCTGTTCATGAACCGCGAGAGCCTGCCCGACGAGGCGGCGCAGGCGGAGACCTACCGCACCGTGATCGAGGCGATGGACGGCGACTGCGTGACGATACGCGTGCTGGATTGGGGCGGCGAGAAGGACATCGACGCGCTGGTGGCACGCGGCCTGGTGCCCGACACGCTGGACCACAATCCCGCTTTGGGCGTGCGCGGGTTGCGCCTGCTATTGCGCCAGCCTGATCTGTTCGAGACGCAGCTGGCGGCGATTTTGCGGGCGGCGAAATCCGGGCCGGTGCGGGTGCTGCTGCCCATGGTGACAAACACCGCAGAGGTGCGCGCCGCGCGCGAGATCTACGAGCGCGTCGGCCGCCGCTTGCGCCGCCGTGGCGAGAAGCTGGCCGAGAAGCTGCCGCCGCTCGGCATCATGATCGAGACGCCCGGCGCCGCGCTGTCCGCGGACGCGCTGGCCCTGGAGGCGGACTTCTTCGCCATCGGCACCAACGA
>CAXTVW010000258.1:0-3940 GCA_964247675.1 uncultured Acetobacteraceae bacterium | reverse complement strand
GCCTTGCTTGCTTTCCCTACATCGCAGAAAGCGCCGCCAGCAGAACAAGCGCGCGAGACGTCGCCAGCTTCGAATCGCCATGCCGCAACTCGCTGTAGAGCACGCAGGCGGACGCCGCGGCCACCAAAGCGCCGCCCAGGCGGCGGGTCGGCTTGATCGTCATCATCAGGCCGCCTGCCAGTTCGGCGCCGGCTGCCATCTTCATGTCACCGCGCGACCAGCCGAGGTGGCGGAACAGGCTGGCGTAGCTCTTGTCGCCGGAGAGCTTGTCTGCACCGGCCACGGCCACGGCCGCGCCGACGGTTGGGAAAAGCATGGACATTGTCTGGTTCCTCCGGCGGGCCAACGCATGACCGGGGCGGGCGTTCGCAGGACAAGGCGAGGCAGGACGGTTGAGGTGTCCAAGCAATCGCGCGGTTGCTGGACCGGTCGGCTGACACCGTGCCCGGCGCGGCGGCTGGCCTGGCTACCTGAGTGTGCTTCCCAGCCCTATTCCGCGTCCTTCTTCATAAGGAAGGTCCTACGACGCCCTTACGGCGCCGGAACCCCGTCCATGAGCTTCAGAAAGTCATCCTGAGGCGACAGCACCAGGCGGGACTTCCCGGCCCCGAACGCCGTCTTGTAAGCCTGCAGAGTCCGCCAGGTGGCAAAGAACTTGGGATCGCGCTGGAACGCGGCCGCGTAGATCGCGATCGCCTGCGCCTCGCCTTCGCCGCGCAGCCGGTCCGCATCCGCCCGGGCCTGCGCCACCAGCACCGTCTTCTGCCTGTCCGCATCCGCCTTAATGCGGGCCGAGGCTTCCGCGCCCTCGGCGCGAGCCTGGGCGGCCACGCGCTTACGCTCGGACTGCATGCGTTGGAGGATCGCGTCGGTGTTCTCCTCCGGCAGGTCCGCACGGCGTATCCGCACGTCCACGATCTGCACGCCGAAGCTGTGCATCTCGCCGTTCACCTGGTTCTTGATGGCGGTCATGATGCGCTGGCGCTGGTTGGAGAGCACGTCAAGCAACGTCTCCCCACCAAGCACACGCCGCAGGCTGCTGGTGACGACGGAATTCAGCCGCGCCCGTATGCCATCCTCTCCGAGGCCGACCGTCTGGTAATACTCCAGCGGGTTGGTGATCAGATAGCGGGTGAAGCTGTCGACGATCAGCCGGCGCTGGTCGCCCAGGATCACCTCTTCCTGCGGCGCCTCGTAATCCAGCAGGCGCTTGTCGAACGTGTTTGCCGTCTGGATCAGCGGCAGCTTGAAATGCAGGCCGGGCGTGGTGACCACCTGCTTCGGCTCGCCCAGCTGGGTGATCAGCACGATGTCCGTCTGGTTCACCTCATAGTAGCACAGATCGATCGCCACGAAGATGGCGAGCAGGGCTACCACGCCCGTCACGATGGTGCGGTTCATTTCGGGGCTCCCTGGTCGGGGGCAGGCGCGTTCAGCCCAAGGGTCGGCAGGATGCTGCGCACCTTGTCGTCCACCACGATGGTGGGCGTGTGGGCCAGAACGTCCTGCATGGTGTCGATGTAGAGGCGCTTCAGAGTCACGTCCTTCGCCTGGGTATAAGCGGCGTACACGCTGAGGAAGCGCTGCGCCTCACCGCTTGCCGTGGCCACGGCCGCCGTCTTGGCGCCGTTGGCCTCCGCCAGGATGGCGGCCGATTCGCCGCGGGCGCGCGGCACGATGTCGTTGGCGTAGCTCTGCGCCTCGTTGCGCGCGGTGTCGGCATCCGTGGTCGCGCGCTGCACGTCACGGAACGCCTCGATGACGTCTGCCGGCGGGTCGACCTTCTGGAGCTGCACCTGGGTGATCTCGATGCCGGATTTGTACTGGTCCAGGATGGCCTGCGTACCCTTGGTCACCGCCTCCTCGATCGCAGCGCGGCCTTCGGTCAGCGCGGACTGGATGGGCGTGTGGCCGATCACCTGGCGCAGCACGCTTTCGGCGGCGGATTTCACCGTGTAGTTCGGATTGCGCGTGTTGAATGCATAAGCCGGCGCGTCCGAGATGCGCCAGAACACGGCGGCGTTGATGTCCACGATGTTCTCGTCGCCGGTCAGCATCAGGCTTTCGGCGGTCACGTCACGTGCCGGCAGGCCGCGCACCGGCTCCTCGCGGCCGCCGCCGAGCGTGCGGGCGATCACGTCCGGCTCGTCCGTGCTGCTCTGGAAGCCGATCTCCACCCGGTTGATGCGGGTGACGGGCAGGATCTGCACCGTCTCGATTGGCCAGGGCAGATGGTAGTTCAACCCGGGCGGCGTGCTGCCGACATAGGCGCCGAAGCGCAGCACCAGGCCCTGCTCGTCCGGCTCCACGCGGTAGATGCCGGTGGCCAGCCACAAGGCGGCCACTGCCACAAAAGCCACCACGGCCAGCCCGGCCGAGCCGCCGCCGAGGAAGCGCCTGGCCAGCGCGCGCAGTTGGTCGAGGATGCGTTCCAGTTCCGGCGGTATATGGCCGCCAGGCCCGGTGCCGTTGCCGCCACCGCCGCCGCCCCAGGGACCCTTGATGGGCGGGTTGGGCGGACGGCGTGCGCCGCCACCAATGTTCCAGGGGTTCTGATCGGAGGGCATTCGGAAGGTCTGCTCCTGGACGGGCGCGCATTTGCGCAAGCGGCAAGCTGCGTCATAACCCGGCGGTGGCACGGATATGGACCCGGGCCGGGAGTTTGCAAACCATGACCGATCCGGCGCCTCGCGAAGACGAGCTGATGGGCGCGCTACGCGCCGTGGCCGGCCCCGATGGACGGGACATCGTGACCGCCGGCCTGGTGGACGGCATCCAGGTGAAAGACGGGCTGGTGCAGCTCGCTTTGCGGTCGGACCGTGCGCAGGTGGGCCGCATGGAGCGCGTGGCGGCCGAGGCGAGCGCGCTGCTGCGCCGCCAGCCAGGCGTGCTGAACGCCTCGGTGGTGCTGACAGCGCACCGGCCCGCCGCACCTGCGGCACCCTCGCTGACCGAGCCGCCGCGCGGGGTGATGCGCGGCCATGGCGAGGACCCGAACGGCGCCAAGTTCCTGCAATCCGTGCGGCACGTGATTGCCGTGGCATCCGGCAAAGGCGGCGTGGGCAAGAGCACGGTGGCGGTGAACCTGGCCGCGGCGCTGGCCGGCATGGGGCTGCGCACCGGGCTGATAGACGCCGACATACACGGCCCCAGCATGGGCCGCATGCTGGGCATCACCCGCCAGCCGGAGGTGGTGGGCAAGATCCTGCAGCCCGTCCAGGCGTTCGGGCTGAAGACGATGTCCATGGCCTACCTGGTGCCCGAAGACCAGGCGATGATCTGGCGCGGCCCGATGGTGATGGGCGCGCTGCAGCAGATGCTCGGCCAGACGGAGTGGGGCGAGCTCGACGCGATGGTGATCGACCTGCCGCCCGGCACCGGCGACGCCCAACTGACCTTGGCGCAGCGCGTGGTGGTGGCCGGCGCGGTGATCGTCAGCACGCCGCAGGATATCGCCCTGATAGACGCGCGGCGCGGCGTCTCGATGTTTGAGAAAGTGGGCGTACGCATACTGGGCGTGGTGGAAAACATGAGCTTCTTCCATTGCCCGAATTGCGGCCATGACTCGCACATCTTCGGCCACGGCGGCGCGCAGACGGAAGCGCGGCGGTTGGGCGTGCCGTTCCTCGGCGAAATTCCGCTGCTGATGGACGTGCGCCAGGCCGGCGATGCGGGGCAGCCTATCGTGCTGGCGGCACCGGAGAGTGCTGGGGCGGTGGCGTTCAAGGCGCTGGCGCGGGCGGTTTGGGCTAGCGTGGAGTAAGACAAGGCAAGGCCTTCTTTTTTGAAAAAAAGAAGCAAAAAACTTTTTCTCCTGCGCCTGCAGCTAGGCATTGTTTGGCGTTAACAAAGCCGTTGCTGGCGGAATCCGTGAGAACGGTGGAGCAAGGGTTTGTTCCTTATTGCACGAAGGACAACTTGCTTCTTTTATCGAGGTTCA
>CAXTVW010000257.1:0-3945 GCA_964247675.1 uncultured Acetobacteraceae bacterium | reverse complement strand
AGTAAAAGTTTTTTGCTTCTTTTTTTCAAAAAAGAAGGCCTTGCTTCCTTCCGCTCAGAGCGGCTTATGCGCCCGATCCAGAAGCCGCTTGATCAGACCTGGCGGCTTCGCCGGCTTGGCTTCGGCCTGCCTGGCCTTCTCCTGCGCGCGCGCCACTTCTGCCGCCTCGCGGTCCTTGGCGGCGAGCCATTTCTCCAGGGACATGCCGGCTTTTGCCGCGCGTTTGGCCTCGTAGGCGCGCTGCCCGTCCGTCAGGCTGCGCTGTGGGGGTTTGCTCATGCGCCAGCTATTACCCGAGGCGGCGGCCGCGAGGAAAGTCCCGCCTCACCCGTAACGCAGCAGCGCCCGCCGGCTGAGCCATCCCAGCGTGGCGCTGATCCCCAGGCCAGCCGCCGACAGCAGCGCCAATGCTGCGAACATACGTGCCGTCTGCAGCCGGTAGCCGGCCTCGAGAATGCGGAATGCGAGGCCCGAGGCCACGCCCCCTGCCCCGGTGACGAACTCGGCGACCACGGCGCCGACCAGCGCCAGACCGCCTGAGACGCGCAGGCCGGAGAGGAAGTAGGGCACGGCGGCCGGCAGGCGCAGCCGGATGACGGTCTGCCAGGTTGTGGCGCCGTTCAGGCGAAACAGGTCCAGCAGCTCGGGCGGGGTGGCGGCCAGGCCGGAGGCGGTGCCGGCGAACACGGGGAAGAACGCAACCACCGTGGCGCAGACCACCATGGCGGCGAACGGGTCGCCGATCCACACGATGATCAGCGGGGCGACGGCCACCACGGGTGTGACCTGGGCGATCACCGTCCAGGGTTCCAGCGCGGCGCGGGCCCAGCGGCTGGCGGACATGGCGGCGGCGAGCGCCACGCCCAGCACGCAGGCCAGCAGCAGGGCGGCGCCGGTGACGGACAGGGTGGCCAGCAGCGCGCGCAGCAGGCCGGGCGCGTCCGCGGCGAAGGCGGCGCCGATCGCGAGCGGGGTGGGCACCAGGTAGGACGGCGTATCGGTGGCCATGACGATGGCCTGCCAGGCCAGCAGCGCCGCGGCGAAGGACAGCCAGGGCGCCAGGCGGCTCATGCCCGGCGCCTCATGCGGCGTCCGGCAGGCGGCGCACGGCGTGGGTCAGCGCGGCGACACGTGCGGTGAAGGCGGAGCCTTCCCGGCTGCGCGTGCCGGTGGCGCCGGTGAGTTCGGCGGCGATCCGTCCGGGGCGTGGGGAGAGGACGACCACGCGTGTGGCCAGGTAGGCCGCCTCGTAGAGCGAATGGGTGACGAACACGGTGGTGCAGCCGAGCTCGCTCGTCAGTGCCAGGCACTGGTCCTGCAGCTTGTGGCGGGTGAACTCGTCTAACGCGGCGAACGGCTCGTCCATCAGCAGGAGGAGCGGGCGGGAGACCAGCGCGCGGGCGATCGACACGCGCATGCGCATGCCGCCGGACAGCGCGCGGGGCCGGGCGGCGGCAGCATCCGCCAGCCCCACCTGCGCCAGCGCGTCCGCGGCCAGGCCCACCGCCTCCCGGCCGTAGCCGCGCAGGCGCAGCGGCAGGGCCACGTTCTCCAGCGCGGTGGCCCAGGGCATCAGGACGGGATCCTGGAAGACGTAGCCGAGCTGGCCGGGGCGCGGGCGGCCCCTGGTCCAGGTGATCTCGCCGGCGGTGGGCGCCTCCAGGCCGGCGATCAGGCGCAGCAGCGTGGATTTGCCGCAGCCTGACGGGCCCAGCAGGACGAGGAACTCGCCGCGTTTCACGCTGAGGTCTATGCCGTCCAGCGCAATTGTGCCGCCTGGGAACGTGCGGGTTACGTTCGAGAAGGTTAGCAAGGAAAGGAAGCAGTCCTTTTTTGAAAAAAAGGACCAAAAAACTTTTGCTCCCTGTCGGCGGCTGAAGGACGCGCGCGCGACAGCGGACCAAAAGTCTTTTGCTTCTTTTCTTCAGAAAAGAAGGCCTTTCTTTCCTTCACTGTGGCGTAGGCTTGTGCACGAATTGCAGCGTGTAGGCCTTCTTGTAATCCATGCTGGACGGATACAGCCCCGCCTGGACCATTTCGGTAAAAAAACCCTGCCAGCGCAGATCGGTCATCACGCCGATCCCGGCCGTTACCGCATCACCCGATTCCACGATGCCGTGCGAGCGCAGGGCCTCCCGCCCGTAATCCAGCAGCGCGTCCGTCATGTCCGGATTGGCCTGCTTGATCAGCGCGTTGCCCGGCGCTGGATCGCTTTCCAGGTAGGACTGCCAGCCCTCGGCCGTGGCGTCGATGAAACGCTGCACCAAATCAGGATTGCTGTGCACCAGCGCCTGGCTGGTGGAGATCAGGCTGGCGTAGCCGGTGAAGCCGGCATCCGACAGCAGCAGCACCACAGGGTCGAACCCGCCCTGCTGCTTAATCAGGAACGGCTCGGAGCCGAGATAGCCCTGCTGGATTGCGTGCTTGTCCGCCAGGAAAGGCGCCAGGCTGAAGGCGTAGGGGCGGATCTGGTCATCCGTGTAGCCGAATTTCTGGCGCATGAAGTTCCACCAGCCGACCCGGGTGTCCGCACCGATCATGATCGGCTGGCCCTTCATCGCCAGGAAGCTGTCATTGCCCACGCCGGGATGGGCGATGATCACCGACGGGTCTTTCTGAAACATCGCAGCCACCGCCACGAACGGCAGACCCTCGCGGGCGAAGTTCAGCGCGATGAAACTGTTGCCGGCGATGGTGAAATCCAGCCTGCCGCCCAGCAGGAGCTGCGCCTGGTTCACCTGCGGGCCACCCTGGCGGATCGTCACGTCCAGGCCGTGCTTGGCGTAGATGCCCTTGGCGATCGCCTGGTAGTAGCCGCCGTATTCGGCCTCGGCTAGCCAGTCTATGCCGAAGGTGACCTTGTCGGCTGCGCGGGCGGGGGCGAAGGCGAAAAGGCAGGCAAGGAAGAAAGCGGTTCTTTTTTGAAAAAAAGAACCAAAAAACTTTTGGACTGACGGCTGCATCAGTGCGCGTGCCTGGCGGGACGGGGTTGCCCTTGCACTGGAGGTCTTTCGCGGCTTGCTTTGGACGGTCATCGGTCTATCCCGGCGGGCTCGCGCGCAAACTGACGCAATCCGGCGCGGAAGGAAACGGCACGCCATGGCTGACGCACGTATCAAGGCCGGCATGTGGGTTTCGGCCGCGCTCCGGCTGGCGTTCAACGACGGCCGCGGCGGCGCCGTGCTGCGGCGCGGCGACTCGGACGCCGGCGGGCTGCTGATCGTGCTGCGGGGCGCCGCCGGCCTGTGCGTGCTGAGCCAGGTGAGTGCGGCGGACGGTGAGCCGGCGTGGATGCGCGCCACCGGTGCGGCCCCTGTGGCCCAGGACGTGGCCGATTCCTACGTGGATCGGCAAGTAGGCCGCGACCCCGACCTGTGGGTGGTGGAATTCGACGCGCCGGACTATCTGCCGCCCTTCGACGGCCGGATCGTATAGGCCTCATCGTATAGGTCGGGCGGGAGATCGGTTCAGCGTGGCACACTCCGTCGTCGTCTTCTGCGGCTCCCGCCAGGGCCGCAACCCCGCCTGGCTGGCGGCGGCCACCGAACTGGGGCACGGCCTGGGGCGGGCCGGCATACGGCTGGTGTATGGCGGCGGCCGCGTGGGGCTGATGGGCGCGGTGGCGGACGCTGCGCTGGCGGCGGGTGGCGCGGTGCTGGGCGTGATACCCGAGTTCCTGACGCGCATGGAGGTGGCCCATACCGGCCTGTCCGCGCTGGAAATCACCGACAGCATGCACACGCGCAAGCGCCGCATGTTCGATTGCGCGGACGCGTTCGTGACCATGCCCGGCGGGCTGGGAACGCTGGACGAGACGGTGGAAGTGATCACCTGGCGGCAGTTGGGGCTGCACGACAAGCCTGTGCTGATCTGCAATGTCGGCGGCTGGGCAGACGGGTTGCTGGGCGCGTTCAAGGCTTCGGTGGAGGACGGATTCGCGTCGGA
>CAXTVW010000256.1:0-3962 GCA_964247675.1 uncultured Acetobacteraceae bacterium | reverse complement strand
AGCAAAAGTTTTTTGCTTCTTTTTTTCAAAAAAGAAGGCCTTTCTTACTCAAGCGCATCCCGCAACTGCCGCTCGTAATGCCGGTAATACTTGTCCGTCACCAGGTCCGTCTTCACCACGATCGCCACGTCAGTGGTATTGAACTGGTGATCGATCACCGCGCCGTCTCCTATGAAGCAGCCCAGCCGCAAATAGCCCTTTATCAGCGGCGGCAGGCCGTTCATCGCGCGGCGGCTGTCCAGGTCGTCCGGGTCCATGCGCCGCATCTCCACGTAGCGGTCCGCCAGCGCGCGCGGGCGCAGCGCCGGTGGTGCGAGGTGGTTGTAATAGAGGTAGGTCAGCTCCGCCGCCCACTGGTCAGGATCGGTGCTGGGCAGGCTGGCACAGCCGAACATCAGGTCTATCTGGTGGCGAAACACATAGGCCGCGATGCCGCGCCACAGCAGCTGCATCACCGCGCGCGAGCGGTAGCCGGCATCCACGCAGGACCGGCCCAGCTCCAGCAGCTTGCCCTGGAAGCCGCTCAATTGCGAAAGGTCGTATTCGTCGTCCGAATAGAACCGGCCGATCTGCTCGGCCGCGTCCTGCGTCATCAGCCGGTAGGTGCCCACCACGCCTTCCGGCCCCGGCCCTATCGCGTGATCGACCACCAGCATGTGGTCCGCAACCGCGTCGAACGCGTCCACGTCCCGCCGGGACATGCGCGCCGCCTCGGACGGCTCGGCACGCATCTCCTCGTAGAACACCCGCCAGCGTAGCGACTGCGCGGCATCGATCTCGGCTTCCGTGGCCGCGATGCGCACGCCGAGATGGCCCGCGCGCAGCTCGCCGAAGCCGCGGTCGTCGTCGGGGCCGAGCGGCGGGCCTTGCCGCTTCAACCCGCCGATGATGCCTTCCTGGCCGCCTGGCGCGATGTTCGTTTCAGCCGTCATCCTGCTGCTCCGTTCGGCCGCCTGGCCGCTTGCACACCCCCAGCATCGCCGGCCGGCGAGGCTTCGGATGCAATGGTCTGCACGTCGTCGACGCCTGCCGCGGCAACGGCGCTGCCTGTTGCCGCGGCGTGCGCCCCTTCGGCGCTTACACCCGCAAATGCCGCTTCGCCGCGACGGCCGTAGATCTCCAGCCGGGTGGATACAAGCTCGAAGCCGAGACGGGACGCGATCTGCTCCATCAGTCGCTCGTGCTCGCCGCCTTCGAATTCGATCACCCGGCCGGTGTCGATGTCGATCAGGTGGTAGTGCCGCCCGTGCTCGGTCGGCTCGTAGCGCGCCCGGCCGCCGCCGAAATCGCGCCTTTCCAGGATCCCGCGCTCCTCGAGCAGCCGAACGGTGCGGTACACGGTGGCGATCGAGATCCGGCCATCAAACGCGGAGGCGCGCCGGTACAGCTCTTCTACGTCAGGATGATCCTCCGCGTCGGACAGCACGCGCGCGATGACCCGGCGCTGCCCGGTCATCTTCAACCCGTGCTCCACGCAGATGCGCTCGATGCGCGATGTCATCCGCTCTCCAACCAGGGCCTGGCCCGGGGCCTGGGGTAGCCGATAGGGGGGCGGCTTGTCGAGCAACCGGGACGAAAGAAAGCGAGCAGTCCCGCCTGCCCGTAAGCCCGCGCAGGTTCTGCGGCCGCAGGGCTTGCAGAAGCTGCGCGCGCCGTGCTGCAGGCGGGGAGCAAAAGTTTTTTGCTTCTTTTCAAAAAAGAAGGCCTTTCTGCCTCCGTCATCCCAGCAGGACGCTCCGTTCCATGAAGTGCACGCTCCCTTTCGCCCTGGCCGCCCTGGCCGCCCTGGCCGTCTCATCCCAAGCGCAGGCCGAAAGCTGTTTCCAGACCCTGGCGGCGACACGGAACTTCTCCCTAGGCCAGCCGGTGCGCGCGATGCCCTCGCCGGACGGCAGGCGGGTGCTGTTCCTGCGCAGCGGGCCGCGCGATACGAAACTGGGCCTGTATTCAATGGACCTGACGACGCATGCGGTGACCGCGCTGGCGCAGCCGGCCGCCACCGAGCATCTGAGCGTGGAGGAGCGTGCGAGGCGCGAGCGCATGCGCATGACGCTGACCGGCATCACCGATTACGCCATCAGCGAGGACGGCGCGCGCGTGCTGGTCTCCCAGGGCGACCACCTGTCCGTGGTGGCGCTGGCTGGCGGGGCGGTCTCGCCGGTGCCGGGCGCGGGCTGGATCGCGCCGCACCTCTCGCCGGACGGGCGTTTCGTGGAGGGCGTGCGCGACAACGACGTGCATGTGGTGGAGCTGGCAACCGGGCAGGACCGCGCACTGACCACCGGCGGCACGGACGTGGTGACGCATGGGCTGGCGGAGTTCGCGGCGTCCGAGGAGCTGGACCGGTCGGATGGCACCTGGTGGTCGCCGGACAGCGGCAAGCTGGTCTATGAGGAAGCCGACAGCTCCGGCGTGGAAAAGCATTTCATCGCCGATCCGGAGCATCCGTCCGTGCAGCCGACGGAGTTCCGTTATCCGCGCGCCGGCACGGCGAATGCGAAGGTGCGACTGGGGCTGGTGGCGCGCGAGGGTGGGCCGACCACGTGGATCGACTGGGACCATGCAGCCTACCCGTACCTCGCCCGTGTGGTCTGGCAGAAGCAGGGCAAGCTCAGCCTGGTTCTGCTGAACCGGGCGCAGACGCGCGAGGCGGTGGTCGCCGTCGATCCCGCCACGGGCAAGACGACCACGCTGGTGACGGAGACCGATCCGGCGTGGATCAACCTCGATGCGATGCATGGGGCGGGGCTGACCGGCGGGCACACGCTGCCCTACTGGCTGCCGGACGGCTCCGGCTTCCTGTGGGCGGCCGAGCGCGGCGCGCACTGGCAGTTGGAGCTGCGCGGCGCCGACGGTGCGCTGACCCACGCGGTGACGCCGGCGGACCTGCCGTTCCTGTCGTTCGACGACTACAACCCGGCCACCGGGATGGTGACGGTGGCCGCCAACCCGGACCGGCTGGGCAGCGGACTCTTCCAGGTCAAGCTGGACGGCGGCGCGGCCACTCCGCTCGCTGCCTCGCCGGGGCTGCATGACGGCATCTTCGACGAGCACCAGCACACGATAATGCTGGACAGGATGGAGGGGGCCGACGGCGCCGTGGCCACGAACGTGCTGAACAACGCCGGCAAGGTTCTGGCCACCCTGCCCAGCGTGGCAGAGCAGCCGCCTTCCGTGCCCAACGTGGAGTTCCGCCTCGCCGGCGCGCTGAAGATGGACGCCGCCGTGCTGCGGCCCGCCGGCGCCAAGCCGGGGCAGCACTTCCCCGTGGTGCTCTACGTCTATGGCGGGCCGACGGTGAAAGTGGTTGTGCGCAACCCGCGCGCCTACCTGGAAAACCAGTGTCTGGCCGACCAGGGCTTCATCGTCGCCAGCCTGGACGGCCGCGGCACGCCAGGCCGCGACCATGACTGGGAGCGCGCGACCAAGCTGGACTTCATCGACATCCCGCTGCAGGACCAGGTGGACGGCCTGCAGGCGCTCGGCCATGACATCCCGGAGATGGACCTGGCGCATGCCGGCATCACCGGCTGGTCGTTCGGCGGGTATTTCACCGCCATGGCCACGACACGCCGCCCGGACGTGTTCCAGGCCGGCGTGGCGGGCGCACCGGTAATCGATTTCGCAGACTACGACACTGCCTATACCGAGCGCTATCTTGGCACGCCGCAAGCCCAGCCGGACGCCTACAAGAAGACCAACGTGCTGAGCTACGCGGCCTCGCTGAGCCGCCCGCTACTGATCATGCACGGGCTGACCGACGACAACGTGTATTTCGAGAACACCGTGAAGCTGACGCAGGCGTTGATCGCGGCGGGCAAGCCTTACCAGTTGCTGCTGCTGCCCGGGACGCATCAATTGCCGGATCCGGTGCTGCGGGCTCGGGTGGATGAGGCTCGGGCTGGGTTCCTTGGGGAGAAGCTTAAGAAGTAAGCAAGGCCTTCTTTTTTGAAAAAAAGAAG
>CAXTVW010000255.1:0-3969 GCA_964247675.1 uncultured Acetobacteraceae bacterium | reverse complement strand
TCGCCGATGAAGACCATGTCCTCCGGCACCGGGCAGTTCTTCATCCACATCGGCACGTCGCGCGGCTGGCCCCAATCGAAGAACATGCCGCTGCCCGCCGGGATGTTGGTGCGGAACATCTCGCCCACCTCCTGCTGCTCCGGCGTGGTGGCAACTTCCACGTCGAAGACATGCCTTACGCCGGCGTTACCGATGATCGTCAGCTTCTCCGTGGGCAGCTTGGGCTGCGCGCCGGTGGGCTCGGCCGCGGCAGCTATGGGAAAGGCCAGCGATGCCGCCAGCAGCAGGGTGCGCAACTTCATGGGTCGTCCTCCAAGGCGCGGGCGGCAAGCGCCCGGATTTCGGGCCGCACCATCCCTTCGCGCGGGCTGTCTTGCAAGGTGGTGAACCAGTGCTCCGGCGGGTGGCGTCCGGCGGCGCGGTTGTAGCGCAGCGTGCGCAGCAGGGCCTCCGCGGGCGGCGGCAGGCGTGCGGGCACCGGCAGGTCCTGCAGCATGGCCCACACGCCGGCCCAGCAGCGCGCCACGCTCCACGGGTTGTAGCCGCCGCCGCCCGTCACGATCAGGCGCGGCGCCAGGTAGCGCACGGCGCGCACCACGCCCCAATGCGCGTTGTTGGACAGTGACAGGCGGCTGAGCGGGTCCTCCTCCAGCGCGTCGGCCCCGCATTGCAGGAACAACGCCTGCGGCCGGTGCGCGGCCAGCAAGGGGAGCACCGCATCTTCCAGCAGCACCCGCAGCTCCGTGTCGTTGAAACCGGCGGGCACGGGGAAATTGCGCGCGCTGCCGCCGGCGCGGTCCTGCGCGCGGCCGGTGCGCGGCCAGCGATCCTGCTCGTGCAGGCTGATGGTCAGCACGCGCGGATCGGCGGCGAACGCGTCCTGCACGCCGTCGCCGTGATGCGCGTCTATGTCCAGGTAGGCCACGCGTTCCAGGCCCTGGTCCAGCCAGGCGAGGATGCCCAGCACGGGATCATTCAGGTAGCAGAAGCCGGAGGCGCGGGCGGCGCGGCCGTGATGCGTGCCGCCGCCCGGGCAGTACACCATGCCGCCCTCCGCGGTCAGCCGCGCGGCCAGCAGCACGCCGCCGGCGGACGTCATCGGGCGGCGGTAGATCTCCGGATATACCGGGTTGCCCTCCGCGCCGATGCTGTAGCGCGCCCGGTCCGCGTCACTCACCGACTGGGTGGCCTCGGCGCGCCGCAGCGCCTCGACGTAGCCGGGATCGTGGAAGCGGCACACCTGTGCTTCGGTGGCCATCGGAGCTTCGCGGTAATCGGAATCGTCCAGCCAGCCCAAGGCGCGGCAGAGGTCGGTGACGGTGGAGACGCGCGGGACGGCCAGCGGGTGGGTTTTGCCGTAGGTGGAATGACGGTAGATTTCGCTGCCTATGAAGAGCGTCACGTTTCTGGACCACCGGTGTAAGGAAGAAAGGCCTTCTTTTTTGAAAAAAAGAAGCAGAAAACTTTTGCTGCTCCGCTGTGTAAGATGCCGCTCTTTGCATAAAAGCGGCCGACTGTTGCGGGATAAAAAACGCTCCTTCTTTTCAAGGAAGGAACGCTTGCCTTCATGCGCGTAGCCGCCAGCCTCACCTTTGGCCTGCAGGGCAACAGCCTTGCCTGCCAGGTCAGCGGCTTCGCAGCACCGGAACCAGGCTTCACCTGGTCCGTGGGCCGGCGCAGCGAATTGCTCTTCGCGGTGGAACCCTGTGGCGGCGACACGGTGCTGGAACTGGCGCTCAACCCGTTCGTGGTGCCTGGCCGGTTGGAGGCGCAGCGCCTCGTGGTCGAGGTGAACGGGGCGCGCGTTGCCGACGAACGGCTGCGCGGCGAGGGCACGGTTGCGTGGCGGGTGCCGGCGCGGGCGCTGCGGCCGGACGGACGCATGGCCGTGGTGCTGCACCATGAGGAGGCGCGCTCGCCGGCGGACACCAAGGCGGCCCCGCACGACGCGCGCGTGCTCGGCTTCATGCTGCGTACTTTGCGCGTTCTGTCGCTGCCGCCGGCGCCCCCGGCCGACGTGACGGCTCTGCCGCCGCGCCCCTGGCCCGCGGACCGGGCGGCGATGATGCAGGCAGTCGAGGCGTCGACGGGACTGGCGCCGCGCGAGCTGGTCCTATGCTTCGAGAGCCTGGGGCACAATTGCGAGTTCGGGCTGGTGCAGCTTCACGTGGGCGCCGAGCCGCTCGGCCTGCTGCGCTTCGCCGGAATCACGCTGGACGATCTGCTGGCCGGGCTTAGCAGCGGTTTCGACGGCGTGGGCGAGACGGTGGTGGTGCGTACTGTGCCGGCCGGCAACGGCAGCACCGAATACCTGGTCTATGACGACCGCTTCCGCATCGGCCTGCACACCTTCCGCTCCACGGTGGAGTCCACGCCCGAGCAGGTGCGCGCGGAGCATGGCGGGCGGTTGCGTTTCCTGCACAGGCATTTCCGGGAGTGGCTGCGCACCGGCGAGCGGGTGTTCGTGTTCCAGCGGCCGGGGCAGTTGACGCAGAGCCAGGCACGCGCGCTTCTGGTCCAGCTGCGCAGTTTCGGACCGAACAGCCTGCTCTATGTCGATACGGAACCAGGCATGCCGTCCGGCGCTGTGGAGCAGCTGGAGCACGGCTTGTTCCACGGCAGGCTGGACCGCCTGGCGCCGGCCGAGGAAGCGGGGCTGGTGGACCTGCCCGGCTGGCTCAGCCTGTGCGCCAACGTGCACCGGCTTTGGACGGCGGCCAGGCGGGCGTGATGGCGGCCGTGCCTGTTTCTGTGCGGACGCCACGCTGATGTCCGAACTCGTGCTCGACATCGATTTCGGCGAACACGGCAACAGCGCCGATTACGTGATCGAGGGCTGGGGCCAGCCGGAGCTGGCCCACACCTGGTCCGTGGGGCAGAGAAGCACCCTGCGCCTGCCGGTGCGCGACCCCAAAGCCGCGCATGTCCTCGTCATGCGCGTGCTGCCGTGGCGTAGTCCGCCGGAGGTCACGCACCAGACGGTGATGCTGGGCGTGGACGACAGGTTGCTGGCGACCATGGGCATCGGCGAAGATGCTGCCCTGGCCTTCAAGCTTCCGGCGCCCGATCCCGGCCGGGGCCACGCCTACGAGCTCTCGATCGGCCACCTGGATTCTGCGCGCTCGGCGAGGATCGACACCTATCGGGACGGCCGCTCGATGGGATTGATGATGCGCGCGCTGCGGGTTATCGCGCAGACGCCGCGTGTGCCCTGCCGGCCCGCTTTCCTGCCGCCGTTGCCGGGCTCCCTGGCAGACGGATCGATGCTGCGGGCCGCCGAAGCGGCAACCGGGTGCGACATAGCGGCGATCATGGGCCGTTTCGAAAGCCTGGGCCAATGGTGCGGACTTGCCGTCCTGCAGAAGCGTTACGGTGCCGACCATCTTGGCCTGCTGCGCTATGCGGGCCTGTTCGCGCCGGACCTGACGGAAGCCATCTTCCGCCGCTTCGCAGGCTTGGGCGATCCCGCCTACCTGGATGCATTCCATCCCGCCGACCCACCCGATTCCTGGGACGTGCATGACAGCCTGCACCGTATCTGGTGGCACACGGGACGCTACAAACATGAAATGGACGCGGGTCGCGTCCTCGCGTTCGAACAGAAGCGTTTGCCGTTCCTGGCGCGCAAGTTCATCGAGACGATCGCGGCGGCAGACAAGACCATGGTGCTGACGGTTGCGTTGTCGGAGACGGAGGTGGACGCGGTATTTGCGGCACTCGACCTCTGGGGGCCGAACACGTTGCTCTTCGCATGCCAGGACGGGACGGCGCCGTCTGGGTCAGTGGAATTGCTCGATGATGGAAAGATGCGGGGGCACGTGGACGCGGGCGGGGCCGGGTATCGGGGGTCGGATGAGGCCTGGTTTAGCGTTCTGGTGAATGCGTTTTTGCTGGAGGCGAAAAGGAAGGAAGGCCTTCTTTTTTGAAAAAAAGAAGCAAAAAACTTTTACTACTGTCGCCTGCATCAGG
>CAXTVW010000254.1:0-3982 GCA_964247675.1 uncultured Acetobacteraceae bacterium | reverse complement strand
CTTCTTTTTTTCAAAAAAGAAGGCCTTCCTTGCTTCCTTGACCCACCAGGACGACGACCCCGCCCCACTCCGCCGCCTAAGACCGGTCCTCGACACGCGCCCCGCCCAAGCCCGCGCGCAAGACGCCTGGCGCCGCGGCGAGGCCGGCGACCTCGCCTGGCTGGACCGCGCACACCGCCTGGCGCCATCCGACCAGAACCTGCGCTTCCAGCTCGCCTTCCGCCGCCTGCAAGCGGGCGATGCCGCCGGCGCCGCCTTGCTGTTCGAGAGCATGGCGCGCCGGTTCAATGTAAGGGAATGCTGGTCCGGGCTGGCCGCCAGCCTCCTCGCACTCGGCCGCGAAGCCGACGCCCGCGCGGCCGTACACACGGCGCTGTCCCGCTTCGAGGCCGATCCGGGCTTGGTCCGCCTCGCTGGCCGGGTCGCCGGTGCCGCGGGCTGGTGCGGCCTGCGTGCCGACGGCGTGTTGCTGACCAGTTTTGCTGATGCGCCCGAACTGCATCTTTCGCTTGACGGCGTGCCCGCTACGGCCAGCCCGGACGCCACCGGCAACAGCCACTTGCCGGAAGGCTGGCGGGGCGCAGCGCGGCTAGAGGTTCGCGCCGGCAGCCTCACGCCGCTTGGCTCGCCTATCGACCTGGCCGCGATCATGCGGGTGGAGGGTTTCGCCGAACGGCACGGCAACACGGTGTCCGGCTATGCCTGGCAGCCCGCGGCGCCCGGGCAGGATCCGGTTCTGCTGATGCTCTCGGCGGCCGGCGAAGTTCTGGCGCGCCTCACGGCCACCGAGCCGCGTGACCAGGTGGACGGGGCGGTTCCGCTCGCGCGTCCGCGGGCGTTTGCCTGGGCGGCGCCGCCTGGCGTTATCGTTCGCGTGGCCGGCCCGGACGGGCGGGACCTGCTGGGCAGCCCCCTGCCGCCAGCCGCACCCGACGCGCTGCCGCCGGCACAGCCCGGGTTCGCCTGCTTGCCAGATGCCGGCCTGCCCGCGGACGTCATAATCCCGGTCCATCGCGGCCTGCGCGAGACGCTGGCTTGCATCCACTCCGTGCTGGCCACCATCGCCGCCCCAGACCGGCTCGTGGCCGTAAACGATGCCTCCCCGGATCCCGCTCTGCTGGCCGCGCTGGCCCGCCTCGCCGAAGAGGGCCGCCTGATGCTGCTACACACCCAGCCAGGCGCGCGCGGCTTCCCCGCCGCCGTAAACACCGGCCTGCGCGCGGCGTCCGGACGGCACGCCGTGCTGCTGAACAGTGACACGCTGGTCGCACCCGGCTGGCTGGACGCGCTGCGCGCGGCCGCCTGCAGCGCGCCGGACATCGGCACCGCAACGCCGCTCTCCAACGAGGCGAGCATCTTCAGCTACCCGGATGCCGCAGGTGGCAATCCGGCGCCCGACCATGCGGCCACGCAGCGCCTGGCCGCGCTGGCGGCCGAGGCCAATGCCGGGCGGCTGGTCGATGTGCCCACCGCGCACGGCTTCTGCATGTTCGTGCGTGCGGACTGCCTGGCCGAGACCGGGCTGTTCGACGACGCCACCTTCGCCCAGGGCTACGGCGAGGAGAACGACTTCTCCGAGCGTGCCCGCGCACTGGGCTGGCGCCACGTCGCCGTGCCGTCCGTCTTCGTGGCCCATCTGGGCGGCGTGTCGTTCGGCGGCGCCCGGGAGGACCTGCTGCGGCGAAACCTGGCCATACTGGAAGCGCGGCATCCGGAGTACCGCGCCAGGGTCGCGGCGTTCCTCGCGACCGACAGCCTGGCCAGCGCACGCCGGCGCCTGGACGCCGCGCGCTGGCTCGCCCGTCCGGAGCAGGCCGGCGAGAGCGTGCTGCTGATCACCCACAACATGGGCGGCGGCACGGCCCGCATCGTTGCCGAACGCGCCGCCGCCCTGCGCGCGCAGGGCCAGGTACCCGTGGTGCTGCGCGCCACCGACGGCCTGTGCGAAGTGGGTGACGCGGAGGGCGACTTCCCCAATCTGGCCTACGCCCTGCCGCACGAGCTGGGTCCGCTGGCCCGGCTGCTGCGCCCCGGCCGCCCTGTCCGCGCCGAGCTGCACCATCTGCTCGGCCACGACCACAGCGTGATGCGCCTGCTGGCGACGCTCGGCGTCCCGTATGACGTCTGGGTGCACGACTACGCCTGGTTCTGCGCCCGCCTCTCCTTCGTCACCGGCGAGGGCCGGTTCTGCGGCGAGGCCGACACGCGCCAGTGCAATGCATGCCTGGCGCGATGGGGCCGCGGCATCGACGATCCGGTCTCGCCCGCCAGCCTGCGCAGGCGCAGTGCGGCCGATTTCCGCCGCGCCGCCGCGGTGATCGTGCCGTCGCAGGACGTGGCCCGCTGCGTCGGCCGCCACGTGCCTGGCCTGGTCCCCACCGTGCGCGCCTGGGAGGAAGACCCGCCTTTCGCGCCGCCAGCCCCGATCCCGCGCGCCGGAGGGCTGCACGTGGCGGTGGTGGGCGCCATCGGCCTGGAGAAAGGCTTCGACGTTCTGCTGGCCTGCGCGCGTGACGCGGGCGCGCGCGGCCTTGACCTTTCGTTCACCGTCATCGGCTACACGATCGACGACGATGCCCTGCTGGCGACCGGCCGGGCCTTCATCACCGGCGAGTTCACCCGCGCCGAGGCAGCCGACCTGATACGCAGGCAGGGCGCACACATGGCGTTCCTGCCCTCGGTCTGGCCGGAGACTTGGTGCTACGCGCTGACCGACATCTGGCAGGCAGGGCTGTCGGCTGCGGTGTTCGATATCGGCACGCCGGCGGAGCGGGTGCGCGCGCACGGCCGCGGATGGGTGCTGCCGCTGGGCCTGCCGCCGGCGCGGCTTAACGATGCATTCCTGCGCCTTTCTGGCGGAAGCTGAAACTTTTTGACTCTTTGTTGACGAGGACCCCTTTCTTCCCGCCCGAACCCGCCGGATAACGCAACCCAAAGCCGGAGCTCGATGATCCCAAGTGAGTGACCAGAAACCCCAAGCCCAGAGAGTCGTCACCGAACTGAAGGCGTCCGCCAACGTGATGACGCTGGAGGCCGGCCTTTACTGCGTGTTCAACGCGCCGGGCAGCGCGTTGCCGGACCCTGGCACCGGCCTGCCCGGCGTGCGGGTGTCCGTGCCGCCGGGGCCGGTGTTCCGCCCGGAAGCGGTGACCATAAGCAGCTTCCGCGACGATGGCTGGCTCGGCGGCTGGAACGGCGCGGCGCTGGTGCGCGTGACGCGCGGGCCGGCGCAGATCATGGTGACCATCTACCAGGCGCCGAACAGCACCGGCGAGGCGCCCAAGCTGCAGGTGCTGCGGCTGGCCGAAGCCGCCAGCCTGCCGCCGCTCGGCACGCCGCAAGCCGCGCCGCAAGCGCCGCAGGCACGGCCGGCGCCTGCCGCCGCCAACGCAGCCCCGCCTGCACCAGCGCAGCCCGCCCGCCCGGGTGCTGCCGCCGCGCCACAGAACACGCCGGCCGGCGCCGCACAGTCCGACGCGGAGGCGACCCGCGCCGCCGAGATCGTGGCGCATGTGCAGGGCCGTGGCGACGTGCTGACCAAGCTTGGCGAGTGGATGGGCAAGCCGGACAGCAAGGCGTGGATCGAAGGCTTCGCGGTCTCGCCCAAGGGGGCAGTCGGACCAGGCGACGTGGAATACCAGGCGGTGCTGGGCCGCGGCTGGCTCAGCCCCTGGGCGGAAGGCGGCCAGTATTGCGGCAGCCGCGGCATGAGCCTGCCGATACTCGGCCTGCGCATGCGCCTGCGCGGCGAGGCGGCCGAACGGTTCGACTGCGTGGTGGAAGCCAGCTTCGTCGATGGCACCAAGGTGGGTCCGCTTGATAACGGCGAACCCTGCCAGGCGGAGAGCATGGCGCCGCTGGAGGCGTTCCGTATCCAGTTGGTCGAGCGTGGCAAGCAGGAGGTGGCCAAGCCGGTCAAGGCGAAGGCTGCGCCGAAGGCGGGGCGGGGGAAGAAGTAAGGCAAGGCCTTCTTTTTTGAAAA
>CAXTVW010000253.1:0-3990 GCA_964247675.1 uncultured Acetobacteraceae bacterium | reverse complement strand
TCTGCCAATGCTTGCGTTGGCAGAATCAGCGCGCGCCGGCATGCGCCCGTCACGAGAAAAATGTTCTTCGCCACTTCCAGCGTCTGTCTGCAAAGACGGCGTGGCGAGCCAGCTTGCCGAGAACACCGCACGGATGCGCCGCCGAGACGCTTTCAAACAGACACTCAAAAAAGAGGGCCCTCCTTCCTGCGCACCAGACTGACCCAAAGCGGCACGCTCAGAACGATCGCGCAAGCATTCCAAACCAGCGATTGCCCGTTCAGAACACCCTCCTGCACCAGGCTCGCCACAGCCCCCACCACCAGCGTCGCCCCTACCAGCACCTCCTCCCGCCGCCCCGTCCCGCGCGGCAAATCTCCCTGCGCCGCCCGTGCAGCCAGCACCACCAGCGGCACGGCAAAGCTGGCAACAGGAAACACCCTGTACCGCGGATCGAACACCAGCAGGATCTGCTCCACCGCCGCCGTCCAGGCAAACAGGAAACACACATCCTCGAACAACCCACCCCAGCCCGCGCGCCGCAGCCGCATCGTCTGCATCACGCGTCGTGTCGCGTCCGCGCCGTTGCGCCAGGTCGCGCGCGGGATCGCGCCGGACAAACGCAGCATCATCAGCCCCGCCAGCAACGCCTGCCCGCCCAGATTCACCACGCCGGCCAGCCGCGCGTGGAAATCAAACAGCACCGGCGCCGTATCCGCCTGCGCAAACCCCAAGGCGGCGCCAAACGTCATGCCAAGCAGGATGATCTGCGGCCGGGTAGCGGTCCCCGCCACACGCTGCGCCAACCCGAGCGCGCTCAGCAACAATCCCGCCAGAACCGAGAATACCGCATGCCCCGCCCAGCCAGGATCCTCGCGCATCGGGCCGGTCGGCGTGATCTTCTCGGTGCGCTCCTGGGTGTACAGTCCCCAGCTGGCGCCCATCACGCCCTCGTTGGCATATTTCCAGTCCTGGTCGTAGGATTGGAAGAAATTGTAATCGAAATGTTCCGCCCCCGCGAGTGCCATGAACCCGCGCAGGAACCGCGCCTCGTTGATGCGCCCTGGCACCGCGGCCCCGCGCTGCCGGCCGCGGCTGGGCCATCCCGTCTCGCCAATCACGATCTGCTTGCCGGGAAACAGCTTGGTGAAATGCGCGTACACCTCGCCAACGTTGGCCACCGCATGGTCGATGCCGGTCGGCACGTCCTCCCAGTAGGGCAGCAGGTGTATCAGTACCAGGTCCACATGCTGCGCCACCTGCGGGAACTGGTCCCAGAAATCCGAAACATCCGCATACGCCACGGGCTGGTGCACCGCCGCGCGCACGTGCTCGATGTCGGCGATCAGCTCATCGACAGGCAGATCGCGCCGCAGCAGCACCTCGTTGCCGACGATCACGCGCGTCACCGTGTCCGGATAGCGATGCGCCATGTCGATCGCGCGCGCCATCTCGCGCGCGTTCTGCGCCCGGTCGCCGCCCAGCCAGATGCCCTGCCACACGCGCAACCCGTGCTTCTGCGCCAGCGCCGGCGTGTCGTAGGGGCCTTCCAGCGACGAATACGTGCGTATCGCCCCCGTCACCCGCGACAGCAGCGCCAGGTCCTCCTCCGCTTCCTGCTGCGTGGCGAACGTGTCGTTCAGCGGCGACTCCCCCGCGCGGTATGGGCTGTAGGACAGGCTGTTGAACTTCTGCGCCGCCAACCCGGCCTGCGGGTCCTGCAGCCGGTTCGGCAACCACCAGCCCGCAACCACGATTGCACCCAGCACGAGAACAAGCGGCAGGCTGTGCGTCAGGGGGCGTTGCATACCCCCTCGCGTAGCCGGTCCGCACGCATCCCGAAAGGTGGCTGCCATGCCGACGGACGGCCTGAACAACGCCGATATCAGCGCGATCCTCTCCACCACCAGCCGAATCGCAGTAGTCGGCGCCAGCAACAAGCCGGAACGCGCCTCCTACGGCGTGATGGCCGCCCTGCTCGCCCGCGGCTACGACGTGACGCCGGTCAACCCAGGCCTCGCCGGCCAGACGATCCACGGCCGCCGCGTGGTGGCATCCCTGGCGGAAGCCGGCGCACTGGACATGGTCGATGTGTTCCGCGCGTCAGACAGCGTGGGCCCGGTGGTGGACGAAGCGATCCGGCTGGGCGCCAGGACGATCTGGATGCAGTTGGGCGTGGTGAACCAGGCGGCGGCCGAGAAAGCGCGGGCGGCCGGGCTGAAGGTGGTCATGGACCGGTGCCCGAAGATTGAGTTTGCTCGGCTTGGGTAAGGAAGAAAGGCCTTCTTTTTTGAAAAAAAGAAGCAAAAAACTTTTGCTCCCCCGCCTGCACGAACAGCCGTGCATACCCTGCCAGCATGCGCGTTTGCAGCACCAGGCCGCCCGGTAGGGCAGGCGAACGGACCAAAAGTTTTTTGCTTCTTTTTTTCAAAAAAGAAGGCCTTGCTTTCCTGCCTTGAACCCCCCACGCAAAACTGCCACGTCTCCCATTAACAAATACGAGGCCACCCTCATGACACCCCAGGAACGCGACATCATCGGCCGCTTCATCGCGCGTGTCGGCGGGGCGCAGCAGAGCGGCGGCAGCCAGATGGCGCTGCCCAACATAGATCCGGAAGCCGACCACTTCATCGGCGACCAGTTCCAGGCCAACCCGCAGGCGCGCTATCGCATCACTCAGATGGCCTTCGTGCAGGAAGTGGCCCTGGCCGAAGCGCAGAACCGCATCAAGAAACTCGAGTATGACCTGCAGCAGGCCCAGATGGCCGCCCAGCAGCAGGGCCAGCGCCCAGGCGGCGGCGGGCTGTTCGGCGGCCTGTTCGGCGGCGGCCAGGCCAGGCCGCAGCAATCGTACCAGCCGCAATACGCCCCCCCGCCGCCGCAGCCGTCCTACCCGCCCGGCTACCAGCCCGGCATGTTCGGCTCCGGCGGCGGAGGCGGCTCCGGCTTTATGGGCTCCGCTCTGCGCACCGCGGCCGGCGTGGCCGGCGGCGTGCTGGCGGCGGACGCCATCACCAGCATGTTCAGCGGCCATGGCGGCGGGTTCGGCGGCGGCATGGGTGGCGGCTTCGGCGGTGGCGGCTTCGGCGGCGGCGAGGTGGTCAACGAGACCACGGTCAACAATTACGGCCCCCAGGACGGCGGCGCGTCAGGTGGCAATGACCCCTGGGCCGGCGCCGGCGGCGCGCCAGACCAGGCAGGCGCCGACCCGTGGTCCGGCGGCGGCGGCGCTCCAGACCAGGGCGGCGGCGGCGATCCCTGGTCCGGCGGCGGCGGTGCCCCAGACCAGGGTGGCGGCGGTGACGCCTGGTCCGGCGGCGGTGGTGGCGGCGACAGCGGCGGCGGTTGGGACGACAACTCCGGCGGCGGTGGCGGAGACGGCGGCTTCTAGCAATCCGTAGCCATGCTCCAGGCGGCTTCCCCGCCATTGGTCCTGGCCAGCGCGTCGGCCTCCCGGCGGGCGCTGCTGGCCTCCGCCGGCCTGCGCTTCGAAGCCTTGGCAACGGGTGTGGACGAAGATGCCGTAAAGCGAGAGGCGCGGGTGCTCGAGGCGACACCCGCGGCCACCGCCCTGCGCCTCGCCCGGCTCAAGGCCCAGGCAGCACCAAGGCCTGGCGCGATCGTCATCGGCTGCGACCAGATACTCGTCTGCGACGGCGTCTGGTTTGACAAGCCGCCGACGCTCGAGGTCGCGCGGTTGCACCTCCTCGCCCTGCGCGGCCGCCCGCACACCCTGGCCACCGCCACCGTGGTCTTGCGCGATGGCGTCGAACTCTGGCGGCATGCCGTCGCGCCGCGCCTGACCATGCGCCCGTTCACCGAAGCTTTCCTGCGGCAGTACCTGGAAGCCGAAGGCCAAGCCGTGCTCGCCACGGTAGGCGCTTATCGGCTAGAAGGGCTGGGCATCCATCTGTTCGAGACCGTGGAGGGCGAGCACAGCGCCATACTCGGCCTGCCGTTGCTGCCGCTGCTGGGTTTCCTGCGCGGCTTCGGTATTGTGCCCGCGTAAAG
>CAXTVW010000252.1:0-4010 GCA_964247675.1 uncultured Acetobacteraceae bacterium | reverse complement strand
ATCTTCAGCTGGATCGCCACCATGTGGGGCGGCTCCATCGAGCTGAAGACGCCGATGCTCTGGGCGATCGGCTTCATCTTCCTGTTCACAGTCGGCGGCGTCACCGGCGTGGTGCTCTCCAACGCCGGCCTCGACCAGATCCTGCACAACACCTACTACGTGGTCGCCCATTTCCATTACGTGCTCTCGCTCGGCGCCGTGTTCTCCATCTTTGCCGGCTGGTATTACTGGATAGGCAAGATGAGCGGTCACCAGTATCCCGAGTTCTGGGGCAAGGTGCATTTCTGGGTGACGTTCATCGGCGTGAACCTGACCTTCTTCCCGATGCACTTCCTGGGTGCCGCCGGCATGCCGCGGCGCTACCCGGATTATCCTGACGCCTTTGCCGGCTGGAACTACGTGGCCTCCATTGGCTCCTATGTCGGCGCCCTGTCGGTGCTGATCTTCCTCTACGTCGTGTTCCGCACCTTCACCTCGAAGGTGGCCGTAGCCGACAACTACTGGGGCGAGGGTGCAACCACGCTCGAATGGACGGTGAGCTCGCCGCCGCCGTTCCACACCTTCGAAGAGCTGCCGCGGTTCAGGTAATGACAACCGTGAACCCGACCGTTGCGATACTGGAGAGGGGGGAGCAATCCCCCTTTTCGCTTGGTGCAGCCCGCCTTGACGCAACTTCCGGCGCCGAATGGCGGGACTGGCTGGCGCTGCTCAAGCCGCGTGTGGTCAGCCTAGTGGTCTTCACCGGCTGGATCGGTCTGTTCCTCGCCCCCGGCCACCTGCATCCCGTGCTGGCCTTCACCGCTATACTCTGCATCGCCGTCGGCGCCGGTGCGGCCGGCGCGCTGAACATGTGGTGGGAGCGGGACATAGACGCGCTCATGCACCGCACACGCCGCCGGCCGATCCCCGCCGGCCGCATCGAGCCGGGCGCGGCGCTGAGCTTCGGCGTGGCGCTGTCCGTGGGTTCCGTGCTCATGCTGTGGCTCGCCACGAACGTTGCGGCGGCCACGGTACTGGCGCTGTCGATCGGCTTCTACGTGTTGATCTACACGATGTGGCTGAAGCGCCGGACGCCGCAGAACATCGTCATCGGCGGCGCCGCCGGCGCCTTTCCGGCCTTGATCGGCTGGGCGGCGGTCACCGGCAGCGTCGGCGTGCTGCCCCTGCTGCTGTTCGGCATCGTCTTCCTCTGGACACCGCCGCATTTCTGGGCGCTGTCGCTCTACGCCTGCAAGGATTACGGCCGCGCCGGCGTGCCGATGCTCCCGGTGGTCGCCGGCGCGCGTGAGACCAGGCGGCAGATCTTCGGCTACACGCTGGCGCTCTCCGGCGTGGCGGTGCTGCCCTGGTGGCTCGGCTACACCGGCGCGCTCTACGGCATCTCCGCCGGCGTCCTCAGCCTCGGCTTTGTGGCGTACACCTGGCGCGTGCTGCGCGACAAGCAGGACGCGGCCGGCGTGAGCCTGACGGACGACAAGCCCGCCAGGCTGACGTTCCGCTACTCCCTGGCCTACCTGGCGCTGATCTTCGTGGCGATCGCGGCCGACAAGATGGTTCGCGGGCTGTGAGCGACGAGTTCCCGCCACGGCCCACGCCCGCGCAGGCAGCGGAGATCGTCCGGCGGCAGCGCGGGCGAAATACGGCGTTGATCGTCGTGTTAAGCGCGCTGGCTATCTTGTTTTTTGCTATTACGATCGTGAAACTGGGGCATTTCGGGTAAAGAGGGCCTGTAAGGACGCGCTTAGGCAGAATGAGACCAGGCTCCCCGCGCAGGCGATGTAGCAAAAGTTTTTTGCTTCTTTTTTTCAAAAAAGAAGGCCTTGCTTTCTCCCTGCACGCCGGCACAACACGACCACCACACGGATAAGACGAACCCGATGGATACGATCACTACCTCCCACCCGAGCACCATAGGTGCTTCCTCCGGCATGAAGCAGCCCTACCACCTCGTGGACCCCAGCCCGTGGCCGATCGTCGGCGCGCTGGGCGGCGGGCTGTTGCTGACCGGCGTGGTGTTCGCCGCCCATTACGGCAATTACATCGTGCTGGGTGCAGGCCTCGTTCTGGTGCTGCTGACCATGACCATGTGGTGGCGCGACGTGCTGAAGGAGTCCAGTACGCCCGGCCTGCATTCGCCCGTGGTGCGCCTCGGCCTGCGCTACGGTATGACGCTGTTCATCGCCTCCGAAGTGATGTTTTTCGTCGGCTTCTTCTGGGCGTTCTTCCACTTCTGGCTCTACCCGGAACACGTGCTGGGCACGTCCACCCCAATGTGGCCGCCGGCCGGCATACACACGTTCGACGCGTTCCGCATTCCGCTGCTGAACACGATGATCCTGCTGCTGTCCGGCTGCACGGTTACCTGGGCGCATCACAGCCTGATCGAGAACAACCGCCGCGGCCTGCTGATGGGCCTGGGCATCTCCATCCTGCTGGGCCTCAGCTTCAGCTGCCTGCAGGCGGTCGAGTATTCCGAGGCGCCGTTCCACTTCGCCGGCGGCGGCATCTATCCCTCGGTATTCTTCCTGGCCACCGGCTTCCACGGCTTCCATGTGATTGTCGGCACCACCTTCCTGGGCATCTGCTGGCTGCGCGCCAAGGCCGGCGGTTTCACCCCCACCCAGCATTTCGGCTTCGAGGCTGCCGCTTGGTATTGGCACTTCGTGGACGTGGTGTGGCTGTTCCTGTTCTTCTTCGTCTACGTGCTGGGCGCCGGTATCCCGGCGGTAGAGTGACGGACGCCGAACCAGGTCCTGAACCCAGCGTCGCGCAGGCGACGCTGGCCTGCCGCTGCCCGCGCTGCGGCCGCGGCCGCCTGTTCGCCGGGCTGCTGACCACGCGGCCCGCCTGCGAAATCTGCGGCCTGGATTTCTCCGGCGCCGACACAGGCGATGCGTTTGCCGTGCCCATCCTGATCGTGCTGGGCGCCATCGTGGTGGGCGCCGCATTCTGGGTCGATACGCGGTTCTCCCCACCGCTCTGGGTACACGCGATTATCTGGCTGCCAGTCACCTGCGTGCTCGCGGTACTGATGACGCGTTACATCAAGAGCTTCTTCACCGTGCAGCAATACCACACACGGCGTGACGAGATGGGTGTTTGAGCGAAACACGGGTGCAGCCAAGGCCAATCCACCGCACGCCCATAGCCGGGGCCGCCGTCGCCACCGCCATCGCATTCGCCATCCTGATCGCGCTCGGGGTGTGGCAGCTCGAACGGCTCGCCTGGAAGCAGGGCCTGCTCGCCCAGGTCGACGCGGCGGAGCATGCGACGCCACAGCCGCTCACCACAGCCACACCACAATTATTCACCCGGGTCACCGCGCAAGGCACGCTGGCCGCCACGCCCACGGCGCTCTACGGCGTGGACGTGCAGGACAACCACCTCGGCGCCCAGCTCGTCGAGCGGCTGGATCGCACCGGCGCCCCGCCACTCATCGTGGTGCTCGGCTGGGTGCCGACCGATCTGGGCCACGCCGTCGCCGTATCAGGCCCGGCCACCATCACCGGCTACATCCGCCTGCCTGAACAGCCGAACTGGCTCTCCGCCGTGGACGACCCCGCCAGCCGCCACTTCTACACGCTGAACCCGAAGACGATCGGCGCCGCCCTGGATGCGCCGGACGCCGCCCCCTTCACGCTGGTTGCCTTGGGCAAGCCGGGCGCATGGGGCCAGCCCGTGCCGGCCGCTGCGTTGCCGCGGCCGGTGAACAATCACCTCAACTACGCGCTCACCTGGTTCGGCCTCGCGGCCTCGCTCGCCGGCGTCTTCGGCGCTTGGGTCGCGCGACGACGCTAGGCAGCCGGGATGTTCTGGCCGATACGCCACAGCACACCCGTCGGGTCGATCAGCACGAAATCGCGTATGCCCCAGGGCTTGTCTGACGGCGCTTCGAACCGCGTGCCGTACCTGGCCGGCAGGTCCAGCGCCTGCACCTTCTTCCACCACCCGTCCACATCCTCCACCAGCATGCTCATCATGAAGTTGCCGGCATGCGCCTCGACATAGAA
>CAXTVW010000251.1:0-4012 GCA_964247675.1 uncultured Acetobacteraceae bacterium | reverse complement strand
CGGAGTCAAAAGTTTTTTGCTTCTTTTTTTCAAAAAAGAAGGCCTTCCTTCCTTCACTCAGGCCGCAGCATGTACCCCGCATTCCTGATCGTATGGATCAGCGAAGACGGAAACGGCTTGTCGATCTTCTGGCGCAGGCGGCTCACATGCACGTCGATCACGTTCGTCTGCGGGTCGAAATGATAATCCCACACGCCTTCCAGCAGCATGGTTCGCGTCACCACCTGGCCGGCGTGCCGCATCAAATATTCCAGCAGGCGAAATTCGCGCGGCTGCAAGTCGATTTTCTGGCCGGCGCGCCGCACGCCGCGCGACAGCAGATCCATCTCCAGATCGCCCACCAGCAGCTTGGTCTGCGGGCCGTCCGATTTGCCGCGCCGTGTCAGCGCCTCCACGCGAGCGAGGAGCTCGGAGAAGGCGAACGGCTTGGTCAGGTAGTCGTCGCCGCCGGCCTTCAGGCCGGCGACGCGCTCATCGACCTGCGCCAGCGCGGACAGCAGCAGCACGGGTGTCGCGTTGTTCTGGCTGCGCAGGGTTTCCAACAGGCGTATGCCGTCGATGCCGCCGGGCAGCATGCGATCCAGGATGATGGTGTCGAACGCCTCACTGGCAGCCATGAACAGGCCGTCCCGCCCGTTATCGGAGTGCTCGACGACGTGGCCGGCTTCGCGCAGGCCCTTCACGACGAACTGCGCGACCGTGGGGTCGTCTTCCACCAGCAGGATGCGCATCAGCAGGCCTTCTCGGTCTTGTTGTTCATTGTTCGGGGATGGCTTCCGGCTCCGCCTGCGGCGGTTCGGGCGGGCGGCGGCCGACGACCACGGACAGGTCCAGGCTCTGCGCGCCGCGCCTTACATGCAAGCGGGCGGTGCCGCCAGGGTTCACAGCCGACACGTCGCGTATCAGCTCGCGCGTACTCTCCACCCGCTCGCCGTTGATCGCGGTGACCAGATCGCCTGGACGCAGGCCGGCGCGGGCAGCCGGGCCGCCGTGGTTTACCGCGGCGATGGCCGCACCGGTGTGCTTGTGCGCCGTGGTGTCCAGGTCCACGCCCAGCCAGCCGCGGTCCACATGGCCCTTCTCCAGCAGCTCATCGACGATGCGCTGGGCGATCTCCGACGGGATGGCGAAGCCGATGCCGACCGACCCGCCGGTGGGCGAGACGATGGCGGTGTTCAGCGCGATCACCTGGCCGCTCATGTTGAAGCTCGGCCCGCCGGAATTGCCAGGATTGATCGGCGCGTCGAGCTGGAAGAAATCGTCGAACGGGCCGGCGCCGATGTCGCGCCCCCGCGCGCTGACGATGCCGGCGGTGACCGACCCGCCCAGCCCGAACGGATTGCCCGCCGCCATGATCCAGTCGCCCACCTGGACGGTGCGGCTGTCCCCCCAAGGCACCGCGGCCAGCTTGTGGTCCGCGTCCACCTTTATCACCGCTATGTCGGTCAGCTCGTCACTGCCGATGACGTGGGCCGGCAGCTCGGAGCCGTCGGTGAAGCTGACGACGATCTTGTCCGCTTCGCCCACCACATGGTTGTTGGTGACGATGATGCCGGTGGAGTCCAGCACGAAGCCGGACCCGGCCCCGATCATTTGCTCGCGCTTGCCGCGCAGGCGGTCACGAAAGGTCTTCTCGAACGGCGTGCCCTTCAGCTCCGGCGGCAGGCCGCCGGCGGCCTGCGGATCCGCCACGTTCATGCGCACGGCGATGTTGACCACGGCGGGCACCACGCGGCGAACCAGCGGGGCAAAGGTGAGCGGGCCGGTCTGGACCAGCGGCTGCGCGCGCAGCGGCGTGGCTGACAGGGCGGCAGCAAAGGCTAGCAGCGTGAGGGGAGCGGCGGCGCGCATGGTTACGATGTGGCATGGGCGCGGTGGGGTAACAAGAATGCTCCCCTGGGGCTGAATTTTGTGTAACGCCTTCAGGGAAGGAAGAAAGGCCTTCTTTTTTGAAAAAAAGAAGCAAAAAACTTTCGCTACCCGACGCGGCTGGTGCGCGTGCTCGGCCGGTAAGCCCCGACGGGTGCCTAGGGCGGGTCCGCGACAGCCGAGTCAAAAGTTTTTTGCTTCTTTTTTCTAAAAAAGAAGGCCTTCCTTCCCTCTCTTGCCTTCGCCACCTGACACGTATGACCAACATCGCCCACCTCCCCGCCCGCGCCGTGCTCGCCGTGACAGGGGCCGATCGCGTGGCCTTCCTGAACGGCCTTGTCTCCAACGACGTGGCGGACGCAGCCCCCGGCCGCGCCGTATGGGCCGCTCTGCTGACCGCGCAGGGCAAGTGGCTGGCGGATTTTTTCATCTTTGCCGACGGCGAGCGGCTGCTGCTGGATTGCGAGGCAACACAGGCGGCGATGCTGGTGCCGCGGCTCGGGCGCTACAGGCTGCGGGCGGATGTGGCGATCGCACCCACGGAGCTGCGGGTTTATGCGGCCTGGGGTGGGGCGGCGCCCGGGGGCGTGGCGGCGCCCGACCCGCGCCTGGCAGAGGCGGGGTGGCGCGTGCTGGCCGATACGCTGCCGGAGACGGCGGACGCGCGGGATTGGGACAGGCACCGGCTGGCGCTCGGGTTGCCGGACGGGTCGCGGGACATGGAGGCGGAGAAGACCGTGCTGCTGGAGGCGGGCTTCGACGAGCTGCACGGCATTTCCTGGACCAAGGGCTGCTACATGGGCCAGGAGCTGACGGCCCGCACCCGCTACCGCGGGCTGGTGAAGCGCCGGCTGCTTCCTGTCTCGGCGGACGGCGCCCTGCCTGCGGCGGGAACGCCGGTGATGAGCCAGGACCGCGAGGTGGGTCTTCTGCGTTCCAGCAATGGCAGTGTCGGGCTTGCGGTCTTGCGTCTGGACGCGCTGAGCGGCGCGCTGATGGCTGACGGTCAGGTAATAAAGCATCGTGTGCCAGGCTGGGCCGTGCTGCCGGAGACGGTCTAGGCCAGTGGCCTCAACTTCGCAGGGCTTCATCCCTATATCCTCTTCCATGAAAACAGGTCGTCCCATGCGCCGCTTTGTTCCGCTGCTGTTTGCCCTCCTGATCGCGCTCGCACCGGCGATTGCCGGCGCACGGCCGGGCTCGGGTATGTCGTTAGGAAGCCGCGGCAGCCGGACATATTCGTCCGCGCCAAGCACCAACGCCGCGCCCTTCGGCGCCGCTCCCATCCAGCGCAGCTACACGCCAAACAACAGCTCCAGTTATGGATCGGGCTACGGCAATCCGGGCTATGGCGGCGGGTTCGGCATGCGGCCGCGCTCCGCGTTCACCAGCGGGCTGTTGGGCGGGCTGCTTGGCGCGGGCATCGGCGGTATGCTGTTCGGTGGCGGGTTCTTCGGCGGCATGCATGGCGGCACCGGTTTCCTCGGACTGCTACTGCAATTGTTCTTGCTCTATCTGCTGGGAAGCTGGCTTTATCGGCGGTTCTTCGCCGGCAACCTGGCCGTGGCAGGGGGCGGTGTGCTTGGCCGGATGGGCCAGGGATTGGGCCGGCAAGGCGCGCGGCCGGCCGGGTTCTCCGGCGGCGGCGGCGCACGGGGGACGCGCCCGATCACGCTCGTGCCGGGCGATTACCAGGCGTTCGACCAGGTGCTGCACAACATCCAGGGTGCATGGTCCAAGCATGATGTGGCGGCACTTGGCACGATGACCACGCCGGAGATGACGAGCTTCTTTGCCGAGCAACTGGCCGAACAGACCAGCCGCGGCGTCCGCAACTACACGGCCGACGTGCGGCTGCTGCAAGGCGACCTGGCCGAGGCCTGGTCGGAAGGTTCGCGCGAATACGCCACCGTGGCGATGCGGTTCTCCATGCTGGACGTGACAAAGGATGGCGCGGGACGGGTGGTGGACGGCAGCCTGACCGAGCGGGTGACGGTTACAGAGCAGTGGACGTTCCTGCGCGCGCCTGGCGGGCGGTGGGTGTTGTCGGCTATTCAGCAAGCAAGGTAAGGAAGGCAAGGCCTTCTTTTTTGAAAAAAAGAAGCAAAAAACTTTTGACTGCGCTGTCGCGGACTCTCCGGAT
>CAXTVW010000250.1:0-4015 GCA_964247675.1 uncultured Acetobacteraceae bacterium | reverse complement strand
CTTTTGCTTCTTTTCTTCAGAAAAGAAGTGCTTGCTTCCTTACTTCTCGTCAGCCGCCAGCCGCATCTTCACGATACGATCCGGCCCGTCGACCTTCCCGTTATCATCCGGGCTGCCGCGCTTTATCTTGTCCACGAATTGCATGCCTGAGACCACGTTGCCCCAGATCGTGTACTGCCCGTCCAGGCTTGGGCCAGGCGCGAACATGATGAAGAACTGGCTGTTCGCACTGTCCGGATCACCGGAGCGTGCCGCACCCACGGTGCCGCGCAGGAAGTGCGCGGTGTTGCTGAATTCCGCAGGCACGTTGGGATATTTGCTGCCGCCCTCGCCGGTGCCGGTCGGGTCTCCGCCCTGTGCCATGAAGCCTTCGATCACGCGATGGAACGGCGTGTTGTCGTAGAAATGCTCGCGGCATAGCAGCTTCACGCGTTCCACGTGCTTGGGCGCCAGGTCAGGGCGCAGCTTTATCACAACGCGGCCGGTGTTGAGGTCCATGTACACCGTGTTCTGCGGATCAAGCTTCTCCGGCGCGGCGGCCGGTGCATCCGGTTCGGCCTGCGCGAAAGCGGCACCCGCAATCAGTCCGGCGGCAAGCACGCCCAATGCGCCACGTCTAAACATTCTCTGACTCTCCCTTTTGCGTATGCGCGCCCACGCGAACCAGCGTGCGCTGCAGCGTCAGTTTCGGCACGAAGCTGGAGACGTCGCCGCCCAGACGCGCGATCTCCTTGACGAAGCGCGACGAAATGAACTGGTGGTGCTCGCTGGCCATCAGGAACACCGTCTCGATCTCCGGATCCAGCCGGTAATTCATCCCGGCCATCTGGAACTCGTAATCGAAATCGCTGACGGCGCGTAGGCCCCGGATCAGCATCGTGGCGCTGTATTCGCGGGCAAAGCGTATCAGCAGGGTGCCGAAGCTCACCACGGTGATCGGCGTGCCGCTCTTCGCCGAGATGGCGGCGCACTCCTCACGCACGAGCTCAACCCGCTCTTCCAGCCCGAACAACGGCCCCTTGCCGATGTTCTCGGCCACGCCCACCACCAAGCGGTCCACCAGCCGGGCCGCCCGGCTGATTATGTCCAGATGGCCGTTGGTTACCGGATCGAACGTGCCGGGGTAGATGCCAACCCGTTCAGGCATCGGGCAACTCCGGGCCAGGCGCTTCCGGCTCCGGCTCGTCACCGGCGGCAGCCGGCACCTCCAGCACGGGGAAGATGCTGGTGATGTGCTCGTTCTCGCTGAGGCGGAATAGCGTTACGCCCATGGTCTGGCGCGCGGTGATGCGCACCTGGTCGGCCGGCACGCGTATCAGGCGCCCGGCATCGGTCACCAGCATCACGTCGTCACCGCGACGCACAGGCAGGGTGGCAACCACCGCCGTGCCGTTGCGCGGTGCGAGCATGATGTTGGTGATCCCCTGCCCGCCCCGGCCGGTGACGCGGTAGTCGTAGGCCGAGCTGCGCTTGCCGAAGCCGCCGTTGGTCACTGTCAGCAGTATCTCCTCCGCCGCTTCCATCTCGGCGATCCGGTCGTATGACAGGTTTAGGTCCGCCGTCTGCTCCTCGTCGGCGTCCATCGCCGTCTCGGACACAGGTTCGGCCAGGACTTCGGCTGCCTCTTCCTCAAACCCGGCATTCCGGCGGCGGGCGGCGATGGCCTTGAGGAAGCTGGCACGCTCGCTGTTGCTAGCGTCCACATGGCGCAGCACGGCCAGGCTGTTCACCTCGTCGCCGCGCACCAGCTTGATGCCGCGCACGCCGGCCGATTCACGGCCGGAGAAGACGCGCAGCGTGTCGTCGGTGATCTGGAAACGTATGCAGCGGCCGAGCCGTGTCGCCAGGAACACGTCGTCGCCGTCCCGGCACGTGGCCACGCCGATCAGGTGGTCCCCCTCGTCCAGCTTCATCGCGATCAGGCCGCTGGTGCGTATGCGCCCGAAATCAGATAGCCGGTTTCGCCGGACCGTGCCGCTGGAGGTGGCGAACACCAAATGCAGCGCCTCCCACAGGGTCTCGTCCTGGGGCAGTGGCAGCACCGTGGTGATCTTGTCGGACCCGAGCTCGGGCAGAAGGTTGACCAGCGCGCGGCCTTTCGCCGTGGGCGCCGCCTCTGGCAAGCGCCAGACCTTCTCGCGGAACGCCTTGCCGCCGCTGGAGAAGAACAGCACCCATTGATGGGTGTGCGCGTTGAAACTGCGCGCCACGATGTCGTCGCCGCGCGTGCCGGCCGCCGTGCGGCCGCGGCCGCCGCGGTTCTGCGCGCGGTAGGTCTCGAGCGGGGTGCGCTTGATAAAACCGTCGCGGGTGATGGTGACCACCATCTGACCGGGCTCGATCAGGCTTTCGTCATCCTGGTCTGCGGCGTAATCCACGATGGCCGACAGGCGCGGCGTGGCGATCTCGCCGCGCACCCGTATCAGCTCGTCGCGCATCACTTCCATGCGGCGCGGCCGGCTGGCGATGATCTCCAGCAGCTCGCCAATGCGCTCGGCAACCTCGCGCAGCTCCGCGGTGATCTTCTCGGACTCCAGCCCGGTCAGGCGCTGCAGGCGCAGTTCCAGGATACCGCGCGCCTGCGTCTCGGTCAGCCGCACGCGGTCCTCGATGATGATGTTGCCGCTGTCGTCGATCAGCGCCAGCAGGGCGGCCACGTCGCCGGACGGCCAGTCGCGCGCCATCAGCGCCGCACGCGCGGCGGCCGCATCGGGGCTTGCGCGTATCAGCCGGATAACCTCGTCGATGTTGGCAACCGCGATCGACAGCCCGACCAGCAGATGCGCCCGCTCGCGCGCCTTGGACAGCTCGTAGCGGCTGCGGCGAAGGATCACCTCCTCGCGGAAATCCACGAAGCACATCAACAGGTCTTTCAGACCCATCGTGCGCGGGCGGCCACGGTCCAGTGCGAGCATGTTGCAGGCGAAGCTGATCTGCATGTTGGTGAAGCGGAAAAGCTGGTTCAGGACCACCTCGCCTGTGGCGTCGCGCTTCAGCTCGATCACCACCCGCATGCCCTGGCGGTCGCTCTCGTCGCGTATGTCGGCGATGCCCTCGATCTGCTTTGCCCGCACCAGCTCGGCGATGCGCTCCTGCAGAGTCGCCTTGTTCACCTGGTAGGGCAGCTCGGTGATGATGATCGCCTGGCGATCCTTGCGTACTTCCTCGAACTCGCAGCGAGCGCGCAGGATCAGGCTGCCGCGACCCGTCTCGAACGCGCTGCGTATGCCGGCGCGGCCGATGATCAGCCCGCCCGTCGGGAAATCCGGCGCCGGCACGATGGCCATCAGGTCGTCCAGGCTGGTCGCGGGATCGGCGATCAGCGCCAGGGCGGCATCAATGATCTCGCCAGGGTTATGCGGCGGGATGCGCGTGGCCATGCCGACCGCGATGCCCTCGGCGCCGTTTATCAGCAGCGTGGGGTAGGCCGCCGGCAGCACCACCGGCTCCTGCGTGCTCTCGTCGTAGTTTGGCTGGAAATCGACGGTGTCCTTGTCGATGTCCGTCAGCATGAACATGCCGGCCGGCGACAGGCGCATCTCGGTGTAGCGCATCGCCGCCGGCGGATCGCCGTCGACCGAGCCGAAATTGCCCTGCCCGTCGATCAGTGGCAGCCTGATGCTGAAAGGCTGCGCCATGCGCACGGCGGCGTCGTAGATCGAGCTGTCGCCATGCGGGTGGTAGCTGCCCATCACGTCGCCCACGATCTTGGCCGACTTGCGATACGGCTTGTCCGGCGTGTAGCCGGCCTCGTTCATACCATACAGGATGCGCCGGTGTACCGGCTTCAGCCCGTCGCGCGCGTCCGGCAGGGCGCGGCTGACGATCACGGACATGGCATAGGCGAGGTAGGAGCGTTCCATCTCCTCCTCGAGCGTCACCGGCTGGGTGTCGCCCGGGCCGCCTGGCGTGGCGGGGCCTTCTGGGTCGTCGGTCGTGTCGCTCAAAGTGTGTCGGTATCCAGTGTTGGCGGTGGCGGCTTTCTACATGGGGGCGGGCGCGGTGCCAAATATGG
>CAXTVW010000249.1:0-4036 GCA_964247675.1 uncultured Acetobacteraceae bacterium | reverse complement strand
AGAGTATAGGCAAGGAAGGCCTTCTTTTTTGAAAAAAAGAAGCAAAAAACTTTTGCTCCCTGTCGGCGGCTGCTGAAACGTTTCCCGATAGGGAGTAAAAGTTTTTTGGTTCTTTTTTTCAAAAAAGAACTGCTTGCTTCCTTCCACGAACGTGACCAGCCGAAACGCCGCCGCATAGAACATCCACCCACCCCATGTGTTGAGGCGCCGACGAGAGGAGCCCCAGCATGGACATCACCCTGAAGGTGAACGGATACGAGCACGCGCTCGCGGTGGACGTTCGCACCACGTTGCTCGATGTGCTGCGCGAACGCCTGGGCCTGACCGGCACCAAGAAGGGCTGCGACCAGGGCCAGTGCGGCGCCTGCACCGTGCTGATGGACGGGCAGCGGGTGCTCGCCTGCTTCACCTTGGCCGTGGCGGCGCAGGAGGCCGAGATCACCACGATCGAGGGCTTGGCCGGCGAGGACGATCCGCTGCACCCGATGCAGCAGGCGTTCCTGGACCACGACGCCTACCAGTGCGGCTACTGCACGCCGGGGCAGATCCTGTCGGCCATCGCCTGCATCACCGAAGGCCACGCCAGCAGCGACGACGAGATACGCGACTTCATGAGCGGCAACTTATGCCGCTGCGCCGCCTACCCAAAGATCCTGGCCGCCGTGAACCAGGCCAAGCGCGCGATGGAACACGCCTGACATGACCCCCTTTCAGTATCACCGCGCCGCCCAGCTCCCCGACGCGGTCCGCGCCGGCGCCCTGCCGGGCGCGCAGTTCTTCGCCGGCGGCACCGTCCTGCTGGACCTGATGAAGCTCGGCGCCATGCATCCGGCATCCCTGGTCCAGATCGGCGACCTGAAGCGCGAGTACGGCGCCATCACCGCGGATGCGGACGGCCTGCACATCGGCGCGCTGGCCCGCATGTCCGAGCTCGGCGACAGCGTGGACGCCCTGCGGCACTGGCCGGCCATCGCGCAGTCCCTGCGCGCGGCCGCCAGTGCCCAGCTGCGCAACATGGCCAGCATCGCCGGCACGGTCCTGCAGCGCACACGCTGCGCCTATTTCCGCGATCCGGGCTGGTCCGCCTGCAACAAGCGCAACCCCGGCTCCGGCTGCGCCGCCATAGGCGGCGTCAACCGCCTGCACGCCGTGCTGGGCACCAGCGAGCATTGCATCGCCAGCTACCCAGGCGACCTCGCCACCGTGCTGGCCGCGTTCGGCGCCACCGTGGACCTGGTCTCCGGCGCCGGGCCGCGCACCATCCCGTTCGAGGATCTGCACCGCCTCCCCGGCGACCGGCCGGACCTCGAGACCAACCTGCGCCCGGGCGAGATCATGACCACGATCCACGTGCCCCGCGCGCCCTGGGCGGAGCGCTCCCTCTACGTCAAGGTCAGGGATCGGGACTCCTACGCCTTCGCGCTGGCTTCCGCCGCGGTCGGCCTCGACATGGACGGCGACACGGTGCGCGAGGCGCGCATCGGCCTGGGCGGCGTGGCCACCAAGCCCTGGCGCTCGCATGCGGCCGAGGCAGCGCTGGCCGGCCAGACGCTTACCGAAGCGGCCGCCGAGCGCGCCGCACAAGCCGCGTTCGCCGGTGCGCGCGTGGATGCCGAGAACGAATACAAGCCGGAACTGGGCCGCCGCACGCTGGTGCGCGCGCTGCTCGCCGCCGCAGACCTGGAGAGCTAGACCATGCCGGACGATTCCGCCTGGGCCCGCATCGGCGACCCGGTTCCCCGCATCGAAGGCCGCGCGAAGGTCACCGGCCGGGCGCTTTATGCGGCCGACGAAGCCGTCGCCAACCCGGCCTTCGCCTTCCTGGTGACCAGCACGATCGCGCGGGGCACCATACGCGGGTTCGACCTGGCGCAGGCGCGCGCGGTGCCTGGCGTGCTCGACATCCTGACCCATGAGAACGTGGGCGGGCAGGCCGATCCGCCCGCCCCGCATGGCGCCGGCGGCGAGACCACCACGATGCAGACGACGCAGATCTGGCACGCCGGCCAGATCATCGCCGTGGTGACGGCCGACACCTACGAGGCCGCCCGCGAAGCCGCCCGCAAGGTGCGTGTGGACTACGAGGAGGAGGCGCCGGCCGCCACCTTCGGCAGCGCAGGCGCCAAGACGGAGCGGCGCGAACCGGGCGAGCACAAGGATTTCGCGGTTGGCGGGTTCAAGGTCGCGTTCGCCCTGGCGCCGTTCAAAGTGGACGAGCGTTACGCCACGCCCACCCAGCACCACAACCCGATCGAGCTGTTCAGCACCACGGCCGTCTGGCACGACGGCAGCCTCACGCTCTACGAGCCCAGCCAGTTCGTCTACGGCCTGCGCGGCGCGGTCGCCAAGCAGCTGCACATGGACCCCAGGAAGGTGCGCGTCGTCGCCCGGCACGTGGGCGGCGCGTTCGGCTCGAAAGGCATCCCCTCCTCGCGAAGCGCCTGGATCGCCATCGCGGCCCGCCGGCTGAGCCGGCCCGTGAAGTTCGTGGCCACACGTAGCGATTGCTACACGATCGGCACCTACCGCGCCGAGACGCAGCACCACATCCAGCTCGCGGCCGAGCACTCCGGAAAGCTGGTGGCGCTGCGCCACGAGGGCTGGGAGCTGACATCGCGCCCCTCGGACTACAACGTGTCCGGCACCGAGACGACGGCGCGCATGTATGCCTGCCCGAACATCCTGACCAAGGTGAACATCGTGCACGCCGACCGCGGCACGCCGGGCTTCATGCGCGCGCCGCCTGACGTGCCCTACATGTTCGCGCTGGAAGCCGCGATGGACGAGCTGGCCGAGAAGCTCGGCATGGACCCGATCGAGCTGCGCCGCGTCAACGACACGCAGACCGACCCGGCGACAGGGCTAAAATTCTCCAGCCGCTCGCTGATGAAATGCCTCGACGTCGCCGCCGCGCGCTTCGGCTGGGCGAAGCGCAACCCGGCGCCGATGTCCCACCGCGAGGGCGACTGGCTGGTGGGATGGGGCTGCGCGGCGGCCGCCTACCCCGCCAACATCGGCGCAGGTGCGGCCCGGGTGATCCTGGAGACCAACGGCGTCGCTACGGTGAAGATAGCTGCGCACGACCTCGGCACCGGTTCGCACACCATCATCGCGCAGGTCACGGCCGAGCGGCTGGGCGTGAAGCTCGACCAGATCGTGGTCCAGCTTGGCGACACCGACCTGCCCCCGGCAGGCCTCGCCGCCGGCTCCAGCCACGCCTCCGGCATCGTCCACGCCGTGGCGCTAGCCTGCGAGCAGCTGCGCGCCCGCGTGGCCCAGGGGGCGTCCGCCAGCAACGGGCCCCTGGCAGGGCGGAACCCGGTCACCATGCGGCTTGAGGAGGGCACTCTTGTTTGCCCTGAGGGCGTGAGCGAGAAGCTGACCGACGCGCTAGCCCGCGTCGGCAGCGGCGCGATCGAGGCGTACGCCGAGAACGTTCCGAAAGGCCAGCCGCAGGACTCGATTTCCAAGCTGTATCAAGGCCAGATGTCGATTTCCCGCGGCACGCAGCGGGAGGATTTCACTACCTATGCCTTCGGCGCGCAGTTCGCGGAAGTGCGCATACACGCGCGCACACGCGAAATACGCGCGCCTCGTGTCGTCGGCGCATTCGCCGCCGGACGCATCATCAACCCGCGTACCGCGCACAGCCAGCTCATGGGCGGCATGATCTGGGGCATCAGCTCGGCGCTGCACGAAGTCACCGAGATCGACAAGCGCGCCGCCCGCTTCACCAACGACAACCTGTCCGAATATCACATCCCCGTAGCCGCGGACGTGCACGGCGTGGACGCGATCATCGTGGACGAGACGGACACCGATGTGAACCCGATCGGGATGAAAGGCATCGGCGAGATCGGAGTCGTCGGCATGAACGCGGCGATTGCGAATGCGGTTTATCACGCGACGGGGCGGCGGGTGCGGACGCTGCCTATTCGGGTTGAGGACTTGTTGTGAGGGCGGAAGGAAGGCAAGGCCTTATTTTTTGAAAAAAAGAAGCAAAAAACTTTTATCTTCCCGCCTGCACGGAGGCTAA
>CAXTVW010000248.1:0-4059 GCA_964247675.1 uncultured Acetobacteraceae bacterium | reverse complement strand
GAACAGCACAAGAGGCGGACATGGCAGGCAGCGTGAACAAGGTGATCCTGATCGGCAATCTCGGCCGGGATCCGGAGGCGCGCACCATGCAGAATGGTGGCAAGGTGGTCAGCTTCTCGATCGCCACCAGCGAATCCTGGAACGACAAGAACAGCGGCGAGCGGAAGGACAAGACGCAGTGGCACCGCATCGCCATCTTCAACGAGAAACTGGGCGAGATCGCCGAGAAGTATCTGAAGAAAGGTTCGACGGTGTATGTCGAGGGCACGCTGGAAAGCCGGAAATACACTGACAAGGACGGCCAGGAGCGCGAGATCACAGAAGTCGTGCTGGGCCGGTTCAGGGGCGAGCTTACCTTGCTGGGCGGCCGCAACAGCGAGGGCGGCAGCAACTTCTCTGGCGAGGGCAGCGGTGGCTATACGCCGCGTACGCCGGCGGCCAAGCCTGCCGCGAGCGGGGCGCGCTCCGGCGGCGGCGCGCCGAGCTGGGAGCCGCCCGGCGGAAGCGACCTGGACGACGAGATACCGTTCTAGTCCCGCGGCGCTGTTGAGCTTCGATCCCGTGCGGCTTCCCGGACCAGGTGCCAACCTGCCGCGCGGGGTTGATCGGGTCCGTCGCCGCACTCTGCAGGAGCGCGGCAAGGGCGCACAGGGCGCCCGGCTTTGGTGTGACGGCGGACTTTGACTTCCAGGAGGAAAGCCGAGACGTCGGCGTAATGTTTCTGCCTGACCGTGCCGGGCGCAAAAACTGGATTGTGCCGGCATCGTGGACGAACCGTCCGACGCCTATGACCTGATCCTCGGACTGGACCTGCTACGCAAGACCCACGTCTGGATCTCTCATTCGTCGAGGACGGTCGTCTTCCAATTTCCGCCGAAGCCCTCGCCGATCTGACCGCCACCCTGCCGGCCGCCTACCAAGTCAGCCGCCGACAGGGAGCAAAAGGCTTTCGCTTCTTTTTCAGAGGAGAAGCTCTGCTTTTTTACATACGGTGCAGCGCACAGAGCTTATGCCCGTCCGGATCGCGCAGGTAAGCCAGGTACAACTTGCCCAGGCCGCCTTCGCGCACGCCAGGCGGGTCCTCGCAATCCGTGCCGCCTGCGGTCAGGCCGGCCTCGTGCCAGGCGCGTGTCTGCTCCGGCGAGGCGGTGGCGAACCCGATGGTCATGCCGTTGGCGTTCGTGGCGGGCTCGCCGTTGATCGGCTTGGTGATCGACAGGATGCCGGTCTTCGTCATGTAGAACATCCGGTTGCCGTCGATGGTGGCGGGCGGGACGTCAACCGTGGCGAGCAGCTTGTCGTAGAAGGCTTTTGCGCGGTCGAGGTCGTTGGTGCCGATCATGATGTGCGAGAACATGGGACATCTCCTGTTGCTTGGGACGGCGCGACCAGGAGTCGCGCGACCGGCCGAGGTGATACCGGGGCCACGGGAAAATACCAGGGCGTCGATGGGCGTCCTGCTTTGCGGCTGCGTGGTTACCTCCCGGGTGCGGCTGGGCTAGAAAGCGGTTCGCTTGCCACCTAGGAACTGATCTTGAGCCAGAACCTGTACGCCGACATGCGGGCCCACGTGCTGGCCGCGTTGCAGCGCGCCATCCCGGAACTGCCGGCCGAGATCGCCGCCCGCATAGAGGTGACGCCGACCCGGGATGCGGCGCATGGCGACATGGCGACGAACGCGGCGATGGTCTGTGCCAAGCCGGCCGGGCGCAAGCCGGCCGAGCTCGCCGCGGTCCTGGCCGCCGATCTCGCGGCAAACCCCGCCATCGCAAGCGCGGCGCCGGCCGGACCCGGCTTCATCAACCTGCGGCTGAGCGCGCAAATGTTCCGCACGCAGCTTCCGGTGATCCTGGCGGCGCAGGAGGCCTACGGGGACAGCGCGGCCGGGCAAAGCGTGACGGTGAACGTGGAGTATGTGTCGGCCAACCCGACCGGGCCGCTGCATATCGGCCATTGCCGCGGCGCCGTGGTGGGAGACGCGCTGGCGAACCTGCTGGCCAAGGCCGGGTTTGCGGTGACGAAGGAGTATTACATCAACGATGCGGGCGCGCAGGTGATCGCACTCGCCTGGGCCGCTTACTGGCGGTACCTGCAGGCGCTCGGCACCGCGCTGACCGAGGAGGCGTATGCGGCTTCGGTGCCGGGCGGCCTGCAATACCGGGGCGACTATTTGGTGCCGGTGGGCGAAGCGCTGGCGGCGGCGCATGGTGCCGGCCTGGCCGGGCCGGACGCCACGCCGGCCGATCCCGCGCTGTGGCTGGACGCGGTGCGCGACACGGCGATCGCCATGATGATGGTCGCCATACGCGAGGACCTGGCGGCACTCGGCGTGGTGCATGACGTGTTCACCTCCGAGCGCACTTTGCTGGCCAGCGGTGCGGCGGAGCGCGCGATCGAGACGCTGCGCGAACGTGGGTTGATATACGAGGGCGTGCTGGAGCCGCCGAAAGGCAAGACGCCGGACGATTGGGAGCCGCGTCCGCAGACGCTGTTCCGCGCCACGCAGTTCGGCGACGACGTTGACCGGCCGCTGAAGAAGTCGGACGGCACCAACACGTATTTCGCCAACGACATCGCCAATCATGCCGACAAGGCGGCGCGCGGCGCGCGATTGATGATCGATGTGTGGGGCGCCGACCACGGCGGTTACGTCAGCCGCATGAAGGCGGCGGTGCGTGCGCTGGCCGAGGGTGGCGACGCGTTGGACATATTGCTGTGCCAGATCGTGCACGTGATGCGCGGCGGAGTGGCCGTGAAGATGAGCAAGCGCGCCGGCAGTTTCGTGACGTTGCGGGACCTGATCGACGAAGTCGGCCGCGACGTGGTGCGCTTCACCATGCTGACGCGCAAGCCGGACGCGCAGATGGAGTTCGACCTGGATCTGGCGGTGGCCGAGACGCGCGAGAACCCGGTCTATTACGTGCAATACGTGCACGCACGTTGCCGCTCCGTGCTGCGAAAGGCCGAGCCGATGTTCGGCGCCGACGCGATCACGCCTGCGGCGCTGGCGCAGGTGGATCTGGCGCATCTGGATGCGCCGGCGGAACTGGCGATGTTACGCCGCCTGGCGCAGTGGCCGCGCACCGTGGAAGGCGCGGCGCTGGCCCACGAACCGCACCGAATCGCGTTTTTTCTCTATGAGTTGGCGGCCGACTTTAATACACTATGGCAGCAGGGGCGTGCCGATGCCACGCTGCGTTTCTTGCGTGAGGATCAACCGGCGGAAACGCTTGCGAGGCTGGCTTTGGTGGCCTCGGTTGCTGTAGTTATCAGGTCCGGCCTTGCCGTGCTTGGTGTGGTTCCCGTCGAGGAGTTGCGGGACGGTTAGGGGTAGTTGCCGATGTCAGACGTGCCGCAGATCACCCAGAATTTCGGCCGCCCGTCATATCGGCCAGCCGCACCCGCCGGCGGGCTCGATCCGGATATGCGTCGCATGGCGATCGTGGCGGCCGGGTTCGGCGGCGTGCTTGCGCTGGTGATCGGCCTGTTCAGCATGTCCCACCACGCGCATCACGGCGTGCCGGTGATCCTGGCGCAGAGCGGGCCGGTGCGGATAAAGCCGCTCGATCCAGGCGGGATGAAGGTGGCGGGCGCCGAAGAGGTGAGCGGCGGCGCGGAGCGTCTGGCGCCAGAGCCGGAGAAACCCGCGCTGCACGCGCTGCGCGCCAAGATCCACCCGGCGCCCAAGCCGGTCGAGCAGGCGGCCGCCCTGCCTGCCGCGCCATCGCCGGCCCCGGTTGCGCCTGCCGCGCCGGTCGTGGCTGCGGCGCCGCCTGTGCAGCATGCGTCGGCTTCCGCTGTTCTGCCAAAGGCGGATCTGCCTGTCGGGACAGCCATCCAGCTGGCCGCGTTCGAAAGCCAGCAGGCGGCCGAGCAGGATTGGGGCAAACTGGCGGAGAAGACACCCGGGCTGTTCGACGGCCACAAGCCGGAGGTCGAGCGGGCGACTGTGGCTGGACGCGTCGTATACCGTCTGCGGACGGGCGGCTTCGCCAACATCGCGGCGGCAACGGCGTTCTGCGGGAAGGTGCGGGCGAAAGGCGGGGATTGTTCCATCGC
>CAXTVW010000247.1:0-4063 GCA_964247675.1 uncultured Acetobacteraceae bacterium | reverse complement strand
TTTTTTTCAAAAAAGAAGGCCTTTCTTACCTCCTCATTGCCTGTTGAAGCAGCAGATCGAACCCGAATCCAACCGCGCAAGCACGCACCTCCGCCCGCCCGCCCGGGAACACCGCATGCGCCGTCCGGACAGGCGCCCCACGTATCGCGCAGCCGAACCAGACGAGGCCCACCGGTTTATCCGCCGAGCCGCCGCCCGGCCCGGCGATCCCGGTAACGCTTATGGCGATCGCAGCACCCGAGTGCGCGAGCGCGCCGTCCGCCATCGCGGCCGCCACTTCGCCGCTGACGGCGCCGTGCTGGGCGATCAGCACAGGGTCCACGCCCAGCAATCGCGTCTTGGCTTCGTTGGAGTAGGTGACGAAGCCGCAATCGACCACTTCCGACGAGCCGGCGACATGGGTCAGCGCGGCGGCAATCAGGCCACCCGTGCAGCTCTCCGCCGTGGCCAGCGTCCAGCCGCGCGCGCGCAACGCCTGCAGCACGTGCCCGGCGCGGTCGAGCGTGCTGTCGGGGAGCATCACGCGGCTTGCGGCGCGGCCAGCGCGCCGGTGTCGAGCGCCTGGCAGAATGCGGCGTGGTCCAGCTCGGTCTGGTCGGCATAGGCGGTGGCGAACGCGGCGGTGGCGTATGCAAAGGCGTCGTCCGCACCGTCCGGCCCAATGGAAGCGGCCAGGCGCGCGGCGTCGCCAGCGCGTCCGTGGGCGCGGGCCAGGGTGCGGCCGCACAGGGCGGCGGCAAAGGCGAGCTGGTCGGCTTCCAGCACGGTGCCGATCTGGGCGAGCCGGCTGTCCTTCAGGCGCCGGACGTAGAAATCGCGCCCGTCCACGGGTTGCGGGGTCCAGCCAAGAAAGATGTCGCTTTGCGCCTGCAGGCGGCGCTGTCCGGTGACGACGCGTTCGCCCTCGCAGTCCCGCGGCGGCGCCCCCAGCGGCCCTGCGAGCGCCGAAGGCTGGGCTTCCTTGAGCTGCAGCAGCAGCGGCGCGCCCTCGGCGGAGGTGAACAGGCCGATGGCGCAGAACGTGCCGACCGAGCCGATGCCGACCACCTTGAAGGCGCGGTCCACCAGCTTGTAGCGGGCGGCAAGGTCGGCGAATTGCGGCTGCAGCGTGGCGGGCCAGGCGGCGAAGGCGGCGTCGATGGTGGCGGCGTAGGCGGGCAGGTGCTTCGTGTTGCCCTGGTCGCGTATGTGGGCCTGGGCGCCGTCGCTGCCGACCAGGTCGTAATGGTCCAGGCTGGCTTCGGTGGCGGCGCGCAGGCGGCGCTCCAGCCGCCGGCGGAGCTTGTGGCCGGGCACGGCACCGATGGCGGCATGCAGGTCTATCGTGCTGTGCCAGGCTTGCAGCGGCGGCAGCCCGGCGAGCTGGCGCAGGTGGCGATGGTAATGCCGCGCGGCGCGGGCGGCGAGCGCGCGGCATTCCTTCCGTGGCAGGGCATGGTCGCGGCCGGCGAGGACCAGGCTGGTGGCCAGCCGCTTGACGTCCCAGTCGAACGGGCCGGGGAACGTCTCGTCGAAATCGTTCACGTCGAACACCGGGTTGCCTTCCGGCGAGGCGTAGGCGCCGAAATTGGCGAGGTGGGCGTCCCCGCAGAGCTGGACCACCGGCGCGTCGCTGGGGAGCGTGGCTAGGTCGGCCGCCATGAGCGCGGCGGCGCCGCGGAAATAGGTGAACGGGGAGGTGCGCATACGCTCGTAGCGCAACGCCAGGAACTCCGGCAGGCGCTTCGCGGCCTGACCGGCGATGATGCTGACCGGGATGACGCGGCCGGGCTCTGGTGTCCAGCCTGGTTGCGGGCGGAATTTCACAGCATGTGGCCTAGCATGGCCTGCAGAAGCAGCAAGCACAGTGCGCTGGCGAAGCCGGCAAGCAGGTCATCGGCCATGATGCCGGCCGCCCCGCCCTGGCGGTCCGCCCAGCCGATAGGGCCTGGTTTCAGGATGTCGAACAGGCGGAACAGCGCGAACGCGGCGGCCAGGCCGAGCACGGAGGCGCGGTGCAGCGCCACGAGGGCCAGCATCTGGCCGGCGATCTCGTCGATGACGATCCAGCCCGGGTCCGCGTGGGTGGCTTCCTCCTGGGTGGCGCGCAAGGGCAGTCCGGTAGCGGCCGTGATGGCCCACAGCCCGCCATAGGTGGCGAGCACGATGCCGGCGAGCAGCAGGATCGGCGAGGCTTGTAGGAGCAGGGCTCCGAGGGCGAGGCCCACGAGCGAGCCCGCGGTGCCCGGAGCGCGCGGTGACGCGCCGGCGCCTAAGCCGGCTGCGATGATGTGGGCGGCGCGGGTGGTAGCGGGCATTCGGGAGGGATAGCAGGAAGCGGGCGGTCTGTCCGTGCATGGTTGCAGTTGCGTGCTGCATCTTCGAACTTGAACTCCGATACGCGGTAGCCGGCCTGTCGCTCAAAACCCTGCTTCTGGAAGGCCATGCATGTCAGACCATCCTGCAGACACGCCGCAACGCGTTGCGGCACCGGTCCGATCCGCCGACTGGATTCCCGCCGCCTTGCTCTTTGCAGGCGCAATGATGGCCTTCGCGATACGTGCCATACACGGGATCCACTTCCTCACTTTCGGTGATGAGAGCGGGCATCTCCTGGGTGCGCGCGCCATCCACGCAGGTGATCGGCTGTATCGTGACTTCATCGATGCGCACGGGCCGCTTGTGTTCATGGTGGCGCATATTTTCGGAAAGCTGTTTGGCTGGACAAACCCGTTGGACGCGCGCTGGGCCATGGTTGGCCTGGCGGCGATCGCGGGCACGGCGGTCGCCACATCCTCGGCCTTGCACGGGCGTGCGGCGCGCCTTTGGGCCGCGGCGCTGTTCTTCGGCCTCACAGCTGCGCCGTGGCTGGTGCAGTCGCTCGACATGGTGAACTATCATCTGCTTGGCGGCGTGTGTGTCACCGTCGTCCTCGCCTGGCTCGTGGTTCCAGCGTGGACCGGTGCTGCGGTTGCACGCTGGCGGGCACTTTCCTGTGGCGTCTGCCTGGCGTTCCTGTGCGCCAGCGCCTACTCGCAGGCGCCAAGTGCAATCCTGCTGGCGGTGAGCGCTACGATCTCGTTGCAATTCGGACCGGCGCGTCCTGGCGCGAACACCATACTGCTCTACGCCCTGTCAGGCTTCCTGGGCGGGGCGTTGCTCGTTCTGCTCTGGCTGATGCGTTTCGGTGACCCGGTCGGCTACCTGGTATTCCACATCATCGACAATCAGCTGAACTACGCCCGCTACACGCCATACGGGTGGCAGGTCACGCTCGCCAGCCTGATACCGTCGACGGCTCCGGGCGCCCTCGTGCAATCCGTGGCGTCGCTGACATGCCTGACGGGCGCTCTGTTTCTTCTGACTTGCCGGTTCCTGGGCTGGGCGGATCGCAACCTGTTGCGCAACGCCGCCCTGGGCACGATGCTGCTGGCCACGCTCATGCTGAACTTCCGGGGCGCGATAGGGTTCCAGGACGGCAGTTTCGTCGTCGCGAGCATCGCTCTCGCCTCGCTTGCGCTGCCGATGAAGCTGTCGCCTTCAGCCGCATCGCGCTGGTTCGAGCCCTGGCTGACGACGGCCTGCCTGGGCGCGCTGCTATGCGCGGTCGAACTGACCTGCCGGCTCGCGGTCAATTCGCCCTGGGCCGCTCCCCGCCGAGAGTATGTAGCATGGCCGGCGAGCAGCCTCGCGGTCGATCTGCACACGCCGATCTACCGGAGGATACGCCAGGTGCTGCGGCCGGACGAACGGCTTCTGGTGCTGGTCTATAATCCGGATTTTTTCCTGTTCGCCGGTTACCTGCCGGTGCGGAAATTCCATGATTACCTGCCCTGGGAAGCCGACTATGCGCGTGCGCCCTGGTTCGGCCGCACGCGCGATCTTTGTGCCGATCTGACCAAAGCGCCGCCTCCGGTGATCGTCTATGACCATTGGATCGTGGGTGGCCGATGGAAGCCCGAAAGCTTCATGCCCTGCCTGGGATCTTTGCTAGGCCAGCTTTACGTGGCCGACCCGATTGCAAACCTGTATATACGGCGCGACCGCCTGCCGGCGCACTGACTTCCAAGCTGACTGTTATATA